>NZ_CP162414.1:337500-670217 GCF_040932005.1 Aestuariibius sp. HNIBRBA575 | reverse complement strand
ACCAAATTATGCAAACCAACGTGACCGGATATGCCGCCTGTTGCGCGGCCATTGCGGGCACTGATTTTTTCACCCCCACCAGCAGTTTGCGCTTGCCCACCTTGGGCATCGCCGGATCCGAAGACGGATCAACACCCCCGGATTTGGTGCGCGAAACCATCAATCTGATCCCGGGATCGCGATTTGAACTGATGCGCCGTGTTGGGCATTTGCCTTGTGTTGAAAAACCTGCTGAAGTCGCCGCATTACTGACTGAATTTTTGACCGATACCGGACATATTTAACGGGTTTCCCGTCCAAGGATGACATGCACGCCTCAGACCAACCCTCAGCGCAAAGCAGCGGCCAGAAAAAGCGCGCTTTTTCGTTTATTGTCATCACCTTGGTTCTGGACGCGATGGGGTTTGGTCTGGTCATTCCGGTGATGCCTGACCTGATCAAAGGCATTCAGGGCGGCACATTGGGCGATGCGGCCGTGTGGGCCGGAATCATGACCACTGTCTTTGCGGTGATGCAATTTCTGTTCGGCCCCACCATCGGGTCGCTGTCAGACAGGTTCGGGCGTCGCCCGGTTTTGCTGATGTCGTTATTTGTCATGAGCCTGGATTATCTGGTTCTGGCGCTGGCGCAAAACCTGTGGCTGTTGCTGGTCATCCGCATGATCGGTGGGATCACCGCCGCGACCCATTCCACCGCTAGTGCCTATGTGGCGGATATTTCTGATCCAGATGACAAGGCGGCTAACTTTGGCATTCTGGGGGCCGCCTTTGGGGTTGGTTTTGTGCTGGGACCGGTGATCGGCGGTTTGCTGGCCGAATTTGGGGTGCGCGCCCCGTTTTACGCTGCGGCGGCTTTGGCCTTTGCCAATATGGTGTTTGGCTATTTTGTGCTGCCCGAAACCGTCACCGACCGCATTCGTCGCCCGTTTGAATGGCGCCGTGCCAATCCTGTCGGAGCGTTTCGCAAAATCGTGGAATTACCCCAAATCCGGGTGCTGTTGGCGCTGTTTTTCATCTATGAATTTGCGCTGATGGTCTATTCGGTCACTTGGGCGTTTTTCACTCAAGAACGACTGGGCTGGGACAGCCGAATGGTGGGCTGGTCGTTGGGGGCCTATGGTATTTCGATCGCGGTGGTGCAGGCCGTGTTGCTGCGATACGTGCTACGCTGGCTGGGCAACCGGTTGACGATCATCTGGGGCATCGTGTTTGAACTGACTGCCATGGTATTTCTGGTCTTCGTAACCCAAGGCTGGATGGTCATGGCCTTTATTCCGATCATGGGGTTGGGCGCGGTGGTCCACCCTGCCCTGACCGGCGTCATGAGCCGCATGACCGACGACAACCAACAGGGCGAATTACAGGGCGTGCTCAGTTCAATCCGCTCGGTCGCCCATATCTTTGCGCCGATGGTGATGGGCTATATTTTCTGGTTCTATACCCGCGAAACCGGGCTTTACCTGCCCGGTGCGCCCTTTGCCTTTGCGGCGATATTAACCTTGATCGGCTTGGTCATTTTTGTAGGCTTTACCCAACGGGATCGGCCAAGACCGACATCAAACCGTCGCTAAAGGAATAGCGCAGGCAGATGTGGGACGATGAACTGATTGAACCGATCAGGCGCACCCACAGGAGCCCGCTATGACATTGATAAAAGCCGCCGTTTGCCATGACTTTGGGCAACCATTGCAGATCCAAGACGTCGCATTGCGTAACGCCCAAGCAGGTGAACTGGGCATAACCCTAGAAGCCGTCGCCATCTGCCATTCCGATATTTCATATGCGGATGGGGCATGGGGCGGATCATTGCCTGCGGTTTATGGCCACGAAGCCGCCGGTCGTGTGACCCAGATTGGCGATGGTGTCACCGGGATTAATCTAGGGGATCGCGTTGTTGTGACCTTGATCCGGTCCTGCGGCACCTGCCCGACCTGTAGTTCCGGCAAACCTGTGATTTGTGAAACGCCCTATGATGGCGACACCGGCCCGTTAACCATGGCCGACGGATCCAAGCTGCATCAGGCGATGGCCTGTGGCGCCTTCGCAGAAAAGGTGGTGGTGCATCAAAGTCAGGTCGTGCGTGTGGCCGATACCCTTTCCCCCGAATCCGCCGCTTTGTTGGCCTGTGGGGTGATCACGGGTGTTGGCGCAGTGGTGAACGCGGCGCAATTGCGCGCAGGTCAGGATGTGGTTGTGATCGGCGCGGGCGGCGTCGGGCTAAACGCAATCCAAGGCGCGCGGATCGCCGGGGCGCGGCGCATCATCGCCGTGGACATGACCCAAGACAAACTGAATGTCGCGCGGGATTTTGGCGCAACGGATGGCGTTTTGATCGATGATCCGGCTGTGGGCGGCAAACCGTGGCGCGCCGCAAAACAGGCCATGGGTCGGGGCGCGGATGCGGTTTTTGTCACCGTGGGGGTCAGCGCCGCCTATGATGACGCGCCGCGCTATCTGGCCCCGGCGGGTCGGGTTTATATGGTTGGCATGCCGCATGTGGGGGCAAAATCCACCTATGAGCCCGTGATGATGGCCGCCGTCGGCCAAGGCATGATCGGCACCAAAATGGGCGATACGGTGATCCGCCGCGATATTCCTTGGATGGTTGATATGTATGAACAGGGCCGCCTGAAACTGGATGAACTGATCGCAAAACGCTGGCGATTGGATCAAATCAACGACGCGATTGCCGATACCAAATCCGGCGTTGCAGGGCGCAATATCATCATGTTCTGATCCCCAAACAAGAGGACCAAGATGAAACTGCAAGACCTTGAAATCTTTGTTGTTGCACCGCCTGCCCCCGGCTGGGGTGGGCGGTATTGGATCATTCCCAAACTGACGACCGATACCGGGATCGTTGGGTATGGGGAATGTTACGCCTCTTCGGTTGGGCCTGATGCCATGCGGGCTGTGATTGCGGATGTGTTTGAACGGCATATGCTGGGGGAAAACCCTGAAAACATCGAATTGATGTTCCGTCGGGCCTATTCGTCTGGGTTTACGCAGCGCCCGGATCTGACGGTGATGGGGGCGTTTTCCGGGCTGGAAATCGCCTGTTGGGACATTCTGGGCAAAGATCGGGATCGCCCTGTGCATGCGCTGATTGGGGGACGCGTGAATGACCGAATTCGCGCCTATACCTACCTTTATCCGCTGGCTGATCACCCGTTGCCAGAGTTTTGGGCATCGGCGGACATGGCGGCGCAATCGGCGCTGGCCTGCGTAGATGCGGGCTATACGGCGGTTAAATTTGACCCAGCTGGCCCCTACACAATCCGATCTGGCCACAGCCCCGCGATGGATGACATCGCCCAATCCGTCGCATTCTGCAAAACGATCCGCGAAGCGGTGGGCGACAAATCCGACCTGCTGTTTGGCACCCATGGTCAGTTTTCCACCGGCGGCGCGATCCGGGTTGCTCAGGCCATTGCACCCTATCACCCCCTTTGGTTCGAAGAGCCGATCCCCCCCGATAACGTCCATGAAATGGCCAAAGTCGCGCAGAAATCCCCGGTGCCGGTCGCGACCGGTGAACGTCTGACCACAAAGGCCGAATTTGCCCCGATCCTGCGATCTGGTGCTGCAACCATCCTGCAACCTGCATTGGGCCGCGCGGGTGGCCTCTGGGAGGCGAAAAAAATCGCCACCTTGGCCGAGGTTTACAATGCCCAGATCGCACCGCACCTTTATGCAGGTCCCGTGGAATGGGCGGCCAATATCCAACTGGCCGCCGCGATCCCGAATTGTCTGATGGCCGAAACCATCGAAACCCCGTTTCATGACGCGTTGATCAAAGGTTCAATCAAGGTCGAACAGGGCTATGTGCCTGTGCCCAGCGCACCCGGATTGGGCATCGACTTTGACGAAGATCTGGCCCGCGCGCATCCCTATACGGGTACTGGCCTGCATCTGGAAATGCAGGAATCCCCCTGCAATTACAGCCAACGCAACGTGTTTGCCGGGGGCGCACCGGTCAAATCCTAGGGCGCGTCGGCGGCGGGGAACCGGTCGCCTTGTTGTGCTTCGATCATGCCTGCGCGGGCAAAGGCCGGGCGCGATTGCAGGCGCGTGACATAACCCTGAACGGGACCCTCAGTGGGGATGATGCCCAGCATTTGCCCCACAAACAAATTAGAACCGACCAAGACATCCGCCGCCGAAAACCTATCGCCCAGCAGCCATGTGTTTTCACCAATCGCCTGCGTCAGCGTTTCAAACATCAACTCAAACGAACCCCAAGCCACGCTGGCGGGTGGCAAATCCCAGTTGAACATTTTCTCACCAAAGCTGGGCTCCATGATGGCGCTGGAAAAGAACACCCAACGCAGGAATGCCGGGCGTTTGGGGTCGTCTAAACCGGGGCTAAGCTGAGCCTTGGGAAACCGATCCGACAGATAGATCGCGATCGCGCCCAATTCAGAAACGGGCCTTTCCCCGTCCATCACCAATGGCACTTTGCCCATTGGGTTCAGCGCCAGATAATCGGCCTGTTTATGGCGGTTGGACGCCAGGTCAAAGCTTTCCAGGTGATAGGCTTCGCCCAGCTCTTCGAGCAGCCAAAGCGCGGTGAATGACCGGCTTCTGGGGGCGTAAAACAGGGTGAGGTTCGCGGAATTTGTGTCGCTCATGTCAAGTTCCTTTGATGTGCTGGCACAGGGTTTATTGCAAAACATGACATTTTATGGCGTATTTGTTCGATGGCACGCACAAAGACATATGATCGACTAAAACGGCTGGATTTACTGGCTGCGCAGTTAAAACAAGATAGCCATTGCACAATCAAAGATCTGGCCGCACAGCACAATGTCAGCGAACGCACGATCTGTCGTGATTTGCAGCTGATGCGCGATCAGGGCCTGCCGATTGATGCGGATCGTGGCCGGGGCGGCGGTGTGCGGCTGGATCAGAACTGGGGTGTGGGCCGGTTGAACCTAAACTATACCCAAGCCGTTGATTTATTGATCAGTATCGCCGTTGCCGAACAGATGAATTCAGCCATTTTTCTGGCCAATCTGGGATCAATCCGCCGGCAATTGGTCGCGTCATTTGCCCCGGATAAACGCCGCCAAGTGGACCGTATCAAGTCGCGCATTCTGATCGGCCCCACCGCATCAACCCCGGTGCAAAACACCAACGCCCCTGCACCCAGCCGGGTCATTCAGACCTTGCATCAGTGCTTTTTGACCCAGAAAAACATCGCGATCACCTATTGCGACGAAGCAAAACGAACCACGGACCGACATATTGAACCGCATTACCTGCTGCTGAATTACCCGGTTTGGTACGTGTTGGCGGTGGATCATCTGCGCTGTGATCTGCGCACATTTCGATGTGATCGCATCCTCAGCGCCATGGCCACCGAAGATCGATTTCAGCTGCATCCCAAACAGGCCTTTGTTCAATTGTTGGAACAAAAGGGCCTGCTTAGATTACCCTCAGACCATACCCAAAGTTTGGCTTGAATGTCCCTTGTGACGCTTTAATGTGAACGCGGTTCAGCCGATCATAGAAGGCAAAGACATGGCAGGAAAAGTTCAGGAACGTCGCAAAGCATTGCGGGAATCTTTGACGCTGATCGCGCAACGTCACATTGCCCAAAATGGACTGGGCGCATTGCGTGCCCGCGATCTGGCCAAAGAGGCCGGCTGCGCCTTGGGGGCCATTTATAACGTGTTTGGCGACCTGACCGATTTGGTCCTAGAGGTAAACGCCCGCACATTTAAACAACTGGGTGCGGATGTGGCCGAAGCACTGGCCAGCGCAGATCAAACACCGTTGGATCAATTGACCACGATGGGCCAGGCCTATGCCCATTTTGCCGCGGATCATCACCATTTGTGGCGTGCCCTATTTGACGTAGACCGGCCCGACGGCGAAACGGCGCCGGATTGGTATCTGGCAGAAATGGGTCGATTACTGGCCTATATTGATGCGCCGTTGCGGGTGGCATTTCGGGACATGTCCGATGTGGAACGCGACCTGTTTACCCGCACTTTGTTTTCGTCGGTCCATGGCATTGTCCTGTTGGGATTGGAAAATGCCAGCGCTGGTGTGCCCACCGGCCAAGTCGATCAAATGATCGCTCTTTTGCTCAAACGATTGGTTCCTGCTGAATAGCCCCCCTGAACAACGTTCAAATTTTTCTTGACGCGCTCGAATTGCCTCCCTATACCAAATTTATGAACAACGTTCATGAAAGGGAAGCCAGATGTTTAGAACATTATCGACATTGCTTGCAGGCGCTTCGGCCCGTTCCGAAGATCGGGTCCGTGATGCCTTTGCGATTGAGTTGATCGACCAGAAAATTCGCGAAGCTGATAACAGCTTGAAGGCCGCCAAAGCCACATTGGCCACGATAATTCAGCGTCAACGCGCCGAAGACCGTCAGGCCAACACGTTGAAATCACGTATTTCTGACATGACGGCCCGCGCCCAAGACGCGTTGCGTGCAGATCGAGAAGATTTGGCCGCCGAGGCGGCAGAGGCCATTGCCAATATGGAAAACGAGTTAACGATCCGATTGGAAACGCTGGATCGACTGGATCAGAAAGGTATGCGTTTGCGCAGCTCGATCGAAGCCGGGCATCGACGGATTATCGACCTGAAACAGGGCGCCATCCAAGCCCGCGCCGTGCGTCGCGAACACCATATTCAGCGGCGTTTGAATGCCACGGCCGGCACCAATACCGCCGTCGACGAAGCAGAAGAGCTGATCCAGCGTGTCATCGGGGCCGATGATCCGTTTGAACAATCTGAAATCCTACGCGGAATCGAAAACGATCTAAGCCACGACACATTGGCCGACCGGATGGCAGACCATGGTTTTGGCGCGGCGACACGTAAAACCGGGCAGGATGTATTGGCCCAGCTAAAAGCCAAAAAACCAAATAAATCCAAGCATTAATCGAAAAGGAAATAACATGTCTCAATTCAATCGTTCCGATAATACGCTGATTATGTCGCTGAATGGGCTGGGGGTGGCCGTGTCATATGGCATGTTGGGCCTGTCGCTATGGCTGTCGCCCGACGTGCCCCTGGCCACCAAAGGCTATTGGGGGATCTCAGTTCTGATGCTGACCCTCGCATTGGTGAATTTCGTGAAATACCGGTTTGATGATCGTCTGAGCGAAGACCGCATTCAGCGTATAGAAGACGCGCGAAACGAAAAGCTGCTCGAAGATTACGTCGGTGAAAACGCCAGCTAACCGAACGGCCTGCCCCTGCCGGGCGGGCCTTTTCCATCGACGCGCATAGTTCAACGGATTTGAAACTTAGAATAATATCGGAACCCACGCATACCAAAACAAGCATCGCGTTCGGGTTGCACCGCTGAAATGTCGCTTTTCTTGGTGTTGTGATGGCCAAACATATGATCTGACTACCGCATAGATTGGCGCCACTTTTCATCGCGCCACAGGGGGATTGAAATGTCAGATTTATGGGATGGCCTGTCCCAAGCATTCTGGCTTTTGCTGACACTGGACGCGGATCTGGTGAGTATCACGTTGCGATCATTGCGCGTGACCCTGACAGCTTTGCTGATCGCATCCTGCATCGGGTTTCCACTGGGTGCGTTGCTGGCAGTGCGCCGGTTTCGGTTTCGCCGCTTTACCATTGCAATCCTCAATGCCTTGATGGGATTGCCGCCTGTTGTGGTCGGGTTGATTGTCTATGTTCTGTTATCGCGATCCGGCCCGTTTGGGGTATTTGGGTTGTTGTTCACCCCAACGGCCATGGTCATCGCCCAAGTGATCATCATTGTGCCGCTCATTGCATCCATCGCGCACCAAGCGTTACGCGATTTATGGTCGGAATATCACGACCTGCTGATTTCGATGAACACCACCCCCCTTCAGCGGATGCAGGTCCTGATCTGGGACGGCAGGCGCGCGCTGATGACCGCGGCGCTGGCCGGGTTTGGCCGCGCCATTGGCGAAGTGGGCGCCATTATGATTGTTGGCGGCAATATCGATCACCATACCCGTGTTTTGACCACGGCCATCGCGCTGGAAACCGGCAAAGGTGACTTTGCACGCGCATTGGGGCTGGGCTTTATTCTGATATTCATGGCCATCCTTGTGAACCTGATGATCCACGTCGTTAGCCGCACAGAACGAGGGGGCCGATGGTGAGCGAATTGTTCCCTCTGGTGGCGACAGGTGCCAGCACCAAACGGCGTGGAAAAACCTTGGTCGGGCCGGTGGATTTCACCCTGTTGGGCACGGGCGCCACAATGGTGATCGGCCCCAATGGGTCAGGCAAAACATCCCTGTTGCGCATGCTGCATGGGATCGCGCGTCTGGGGTCAGGCACAATCGACTGGGCCTGCCCAACCAGCGATGCGCAATCCCAACAAGCGTTTGTTTTTCAGCATCCCGTGATGATGCGCAGATCGGTTTTGGCCAACCTGACCTATCCGCTGCAGCTGAATAAAACCCCGCGAAAACAGGCCCGTGACCTGGCGGCTCAATGGGCACAACGTATCGGTCTGGACATGGCATTGGATCAATCCGCCACGTCCCTATCAGGGGGGGAACGTCAAAAACTGGCGCTGGCCCGCGCGCTGATCCGCAACCCCAAAGTGCTGTTTCTGGACGAACCCTGTGCCTCTCTTGATGGGCGGGCCACCCGCGAAATTGAAACCATCCTCATAGAGGCAATGGAAAACGGCACCCGGTTGATCATGTCGACCCATGACATGGGCCAAGCCGCCCGTCTGGCCAATGATGTCCTGTTTTTGCTGCATGGAAACGTGCTTGAACATAGCGCCGCCAAAGATTTTTTCGCGGCCCCCAAAACAGATGCGGCCCGCGCATTTTTGAAAGGAGATATCGTCGAATGAAACGTTTTGTAATCGGGATTGCCGCTTTGATGGCGCAGGCTGGCTTTGCTTTGGCGGATGACATGCGGTTGGCGGTGACAACGTCGTTTCACAATTCCGGCCTGTCTGACGTTTTGCTGCCCGCCATCGCCGCGGATACAGGTATCAACGTTCAGCTGCTTGTTGTGGGCACCGGTCAGGCAATCCGATTGGGTCAGGCCGGGGATGTGGATGCGATTCTGGTTCATTCCCGCCCCGCCGAAGATCGTTTTCTGGCCGAGGGATATGGCACATATCGCCGTGAAATCATGTATAATGATTTTGTGTTTATCGGCCCAAGTTCTGACCCGGCTCAGGTGGCCCAAGCCGACACCGCCGCCGACGCGCTGACGCGCATCGCCACCCAACAGGCCCCGTTTGTCAGTCGGGGCGATGACAGCGGCACTCACAAAAAAGAACTGTCGTTATGGGCGGAAACCGATCTGAACGTCGTGGATTTTGGCCAATGGTATAACGCTGTGGGCGCTGGAATGGGCGCTGCGCTGAACACGGCGGCGGGGCTGGATGCCTATATCATGTCAGATCGCGCCAGCTGGCTAAACTTTGGCAATCCCGCAGATCTAGAGCTGCTGTTTGCCGGGGATGACATCCTGTTTAACCAATACGCCTATTTGCCCGTCAACCCAGAGCGACACCCCCATACAAAGCACGATCTGGCGCTGGAACTGGAACAATGGCTGGTATCAGACAAGGCCGCAGCGTTGATCAATGGCTATATGATCAACGGGGAAACCCTGTTTGTGTTCAACGCAGTGACAGATTAGGGCCGATCAGCGCGTCCCTGCTCGATTGGGACCTGCAAAAACAGCAACGCGCCACCGGCAAGGGACGCGATTGCGCTTCACTTCAATCGATCGCCCAGCAGGCCGGAAAAGTCGAAGCCATCATCGTCGTCGTCAGACGGATCTTCGGCGTCGATTGGAGCGGGAGTGACCATGTTGATCAGCAGTGGATTTGGTAAATGGCGATCCCTGAAGGACTCGAACCCTCAACCTGCTGATTAGAAGTCAGCTGCTCTATCCAGTTGAGCTAAGGGACCGCTGTGGGAGTGGTAGCGGAGGCATGGCCCCGCGACCAGAGGTTTTTGAACCGATTAGTGGGTCCAGACGCGGCGGCGATTGGTGGCAAAGTTTTCGCCGTAGCCGCCATTGCGGATATTAGCTTTGCGTTTGTGGGGTTCTTGGACCAGAAATTCGATATCGTTGGATTTGGCATAATCCATCGCCGCTTCTTTGGTGTCGAATTTCAAACGCACCTGACTGTTCATGTCGGTCGAGGATGTCCACCCCATCAGCGGGTCAACCGAACGCGCGGCTTCTGGTGAATATTCCAGAACCCACTGGTGGGTCTTCGCGGTGCCAGATTGCATGGCATTGCGGGCGGGCTGATAAATGCGTGCGCGCATGGGCTTTCTCCTGAAACTAGGGGCGTTATGGGGCGAATCTGATCCTGTTGCAAGGGATCGCATCGCCGCAATGCCCGGTTACGGACAACGTGTTGTCAGTATGTATAGCCTGCAAGGGTTGCAGAGGAACAAAAAAGGAACCACATTGCTGAACGCAAGGTTAAGGACACCCCCCATGTCAGACGTTCAAACAGATCAAACCGATGTCTTTATGAACATCCCAGCGGATGACGTGCGCACCCGTGAAAAACTAGAGGGCGGCAAGGCGTTTGTGCTGCACACCGAATTTGATCCAGCCGGGGACCAACCCACGGCGATTGCGGAACTATGCGCTGGGGTCGAAAGCGGCGAACGCGATCAGGTGCTGTTGGGGGCAACCGGGACCGGTAAAACATTCACGATGGCCAAGATCATCGAACAGACCCAGCGACCTGCGATCATTCTGGCCCCAAACAAGACCTTGGCCGCGCAATTGTTCGGTGAATTCAAAGGCTTCTTTCCGGACAACTCCGTCGAATATTTCGTGTCCTTCTATGATTATTATCAGCCCGAAGCCTATGTGGCGCGGTCGGATACGTTCATCGAAAAAGAAAGCCAGATCAACGAACAGATCGACCGGATGCGCCATTCGGCGACACGCGCCCTGTTGGAACGGGACGACGTGATCATCATCGCATCGGTGTCGTGTATCTATGGGATCGGGTCGGTGGAAACCTACGGCGCGATGACGCTGGACCTAAAGGTGGGCGGCCAATACGACCAACGAAAAGTCATGGCCGATCTGATCGCGCAGCAATATAAACGCAACGATCAGGCCTTTGCCCGAGGCACATTCCGGGTACGCGGCGATTCACTCGAAATTTTTCCGGCCCACCTAGAAGACCGCGCCTGGCGGTTGTCGTTTTTTGGCGAAGAGCTGGAATCGGTGACAGAATTTGATCCCCTGACCGGGGAAAAAACCGATACGTTCGACAAAATTCGGGTCTATGCGAATTCACACTATGTGACGCCAAAACCGACGATGCAGCAGGCGATCATCAGCATCAAAAAAGAACAGAAAATCCGGTTGGATCAACTGGTTAGCGAAGGCAAATTGCTGGAAGCACAGCGATTGGAACAGCGCACGAATTTCGATCTGGAAATGCTGGAAGCAACCGGCGTTTGCAACGGGATCGAAAACTATTCGCGATATCTGACGGGGCGTGCACCGGGTGAACCGCCCCCCACCCTGTTTGAGTTTATCCCCGACAATGCCATTGTTTTTGCAGACGAATCCCACGTGTCCGTGCCCCAAATCGGCGGCATGTACAAAGGCGACTACCGCCGCAAATTCACGCTGGCCGAACACGGGTTCCGGCTGCCATCTTGTATGGATAACCGGCCGCTGAAATTCGAAGAATGGGACGCGATGCGCCCGCAATCGGTGTTTGTATCCGCCACGCCGTCGTCATGGGAATTGGACCAGACGGGCGGCGTATTTACCGAACAAATCATTCGCCCCACGGGCCTGTTGGATCCCGAGGTCGAAATCAGACCGGTGGACATGCAGGTCGATGATTTGCTGGACGAAGTGCGCCGAGTGACCGCCGACGGGTTTCGCACATTGGTCACCACATTGACCAAACGCATGTCCGAGGATCTGACCGAATATATGCACGAACAGGGGATCAAGGTCCGCTATATGCATTCGGACATCGACACGCTGGAACGCATTGAAATCCTTCGTGATTTACGGCTGGGCGCCTTTGATGTTCTGATCGGGATCAACCTATTACGAGAAGGGTTGGACATCCCAGAATGTGGGCTGGTCGCCATTCTGGACGCCGACAAAGAGGGGTTCCTGCGGTCCGAAACATCCCTGGTTCAGACCATCGGCCGTGCGGCGCGTAACGCCGAAGGCCGGGTGATCATGTATGCGGATCGCATCACCGGCAGCATGGAGCGCGCGCTAAAAGAAACCGATCGTCGCCGCGCCAAACAGCACGCCTACAATGTGAAACACGGGATAACGCCGGAAACGGTCAAAAAGAACGTCGAGGATGTTTTGGCCGGGCTATATCAAGGCGACACCGACATGTCGCGCGTCACCGCCAAGATCGACAAGCCCCTACATGGCGCCAATCTAGAAGCCGTTCTGGACGGGCTGCGCGATGATATGCGCAAAGCCGCTGAGAATTTGGAATTCGAAGAAGCCGCCCGTCTACGCGACGAAGTCAAACGGTTGGAAGCCGTCGATCTGGCGGTTTCAGACGACCCAATGGCGCGGCAATACGCCGTCGAAAAAGCCGTACAGGACAGCGCCAAAGCGTCTGGGCGGTCGTCAGCAGGCAAGGCAGGCCAACGGGGCGGAAATGTAAAACGTCGGGGGCGGTAAACTCTAAATGAGTGCATCCAAAAATCACCACTATATCCCGCGATCGTTGCTTAAGAATTTTACGGTACGAGGAGATCAGACCTTTCATTTGAGTAGAGATAGTGCCACCCAAGAAGCCGTGGCACGAAATATAAAATCTATATTCAAACGCAGATCGTATAATACTTTGATTGAAGAAGATGGAAAGCGAAACGATGATCTAGAAGTATTTTTTGGGAAGCAATTTGACAACTACATCCCTGAATTTACATCTATTTTCAATGAATCGATCGCCACTTCCAAACTTACCTTCCCCTCACCAGATCTTCGAGCGCGATTTGTGCAGTTTTTTTATAATCATAGAACTCGCACTCCTGATTTTTCTGATCCGATTGTCGAGAGTTCCATTCGAGAAGTTTTTACTGACGAACAGCTCAACAGATTTGAAAGCGAGAACCGCGAAATATGTCAGGAAGAGAGAGTCCAATTCTTCAACAGCGAATGGCAGAAGTTTGTGGCTGGGCAGGCTCGAGTGATCAACTTTTCCAGGCAATCAGGGCACATTCTCAATATTTTAAACAAAATGGAAATTATTGTAGCTACTCCCATTTCCGTAGCAAAAAAATTTATAATTGGCAGTAACCCCGTAGTGAGGTTTGAAAACTATCCAGAGCAAGAGTTAGGTGATGAAGGCGTTGAGTTATGGACTACATTTTCCCCTGAAATCGCTGTTGGGTTTGTAGTTGGTCCAAAACATCCAAACGTAATAGCCCTTCCCAACCAAGAAGTGCTGAAACTCAATCGCACTCTGGCAAGAAATAGTAAGTCCATTGCCGGAACTTCCTCTAAGCTACTAAAAACCCTATCCAAAACCGAATGGAGTTCGGAGCACAGTTTATTTTATTAGCCCCAAAAAGCTGGATCACAATCCTTCTAAATCCGAAGATGACGCTTTAAATAATCGGCACAAACGGCACGCCACCGCAATTTGCGAGGGCTATGAGTGCAAGTGTCGCGAGGGCTAGGCGCATCTAAAATACCTCGGCGACGTCGTACATGACGGGTTCAAAGCTTTTGCACAATTCGTTGATTTTGCGATTGCGATCCCGCATTTCGGGGGTGCGCAGCATCGCTTGAAAATCCTCGCGGCGTTGCCATTGGGAATAATTTGCGATGCGGGTTTGGGCATCATTGACGTGCAACCCTGCCGCAATAAACCCGTGTTGTTTGGAAATGCAGTCGGCATAGGCCGCTTGCAGCGCTTCGAGCAGGTCCTGGCACATGCCGGGGGTGGTATCAAACGTGGTCAGGACGGTTTGCACCGGTTTTGCACCGGGGGCGTTGACTGTGATCTGGGGCATTGGATCCTCCTTTGCCCCAGCTTGCCAAGAAAAGTCGCCCCCGTGAAGGGGTTAGATCGAAACCTTAGCGGGTGACATGCACTGCGCATTGGGCGTGCCGCACCACACGGGCGGCGGTGGACCCTAGGAAATAATCCGAAAAGCCCGGACGGTGAGATGCCACAACAATCAGGTCTGCCCCTTTTTCATTGGCATATTCCACGATGGATGTGCCGGGATGACCTTCGATGACGTCACTTTTGCCACCCGGAACACTGTCGGCGGTGGCGTTTAATTCGCTGATGATCCCATCACGCGCCGTGGTGCGATACCCAGCGGGCAAATAGGACACGGCGTAGGTCGGTACGGCGTCCATGACGTGCAGCAGGGTGATGGTGCCCCCTTCATCGACCAATGCACGCGCGGCATTCAGGGCGCTGGAATTATCATGCGTGTCGTCAAAGGCGACGGGGACGAGGATGTTTTTGTACATATCAGGCCTCCTTTCAGGCTGAGGAATTGGCAGGACAGTGCCCCGGTTGTAGCTTCGGCGCCTTGATCTGTGTCAGCAAAGCCGTAGGTTGATGCCATGACATCCCCGATCCGCCCCACCGAAGAATCCGCCAGACAGTTGGCCCGTGATTTGATTGGCCAAGCCCGGTTTGGGGCGATCGCCACCCTTGATCCGGTGACCAAAGCCCCAATGGTGACCCGAATTGCGGTCGGATTGACCCCGACGGGCCTGCATATCCTGATCTCGGACCTGTCGCTACATACCCAAGCCATCAAGGCCGATCCCGCCTGTTCCCTGTTAATCGGAGAGCCGGGACCAAAGGGGGATCCGTTGACCCATCCCCGTCTGACACTGCAATGCCGCGCCATCCTCACCCCCAAAACCGGCCAAAGGGACGCCTGGTTGCAAACCCATCCCAAGGCGGCGCTTTATGTGGATTTCACGGATTTTGACTTTTATCGGTTGGATGTGGGGCAGGGATTTCTAAACGGCGGATTTGGCAAAGCGTTCCATCTGACGCCTCAGGACATGGCCCTGACATCCGCCCGCTTAAACCCGTATCCAACACCAGAGTTTTATCAATTTCCCGTAAGCGCCGTTGCAGCCCATGTGATGGTCGGTCTAATGTCCGCGCATGTCTGTGACCCTTACCCGCCGCGCGCTGTTAACCGGTGCTTTATCCGCTGTTGCCACGGCGACGTTTGCTGATGCGCCAGCGCGATCGCTGCGCCCACGTGAACGCGCCCGCGATCTGGGCCTAAGCCGGATTCGCCCACAAGCGCGCACTTCGCTGCAGGACATTCTGGAAAATTCCGGATTGGGGGGGGATATGTCGGTGGCGATTGCAAATATGCGATCCGGGCAAATGCTGGAATCCCATCAGGGCGATGTGTTTTTGCCCCCTGCTTCGGTGACCAAATCTGTGACCGCGCTTTATGCGTTGGATGCGTTGGGGGCCAATTATCGGTTTTCCACCCGGATATTGGCCACCGGTCCGATCCGCGATGGGATCATTCAGGGTGATCTGATCTTGGCGGGTGGCGGCGATCCTGTTTTGACGACCGACCATTTGGCCGATCTGGCGGCGGCGCTGAAATCCGCCGGTATTCTGGGGGTGACAGGCGGGTTCAAGGTCTATGGAAACGCCCTACCCTACGAAGAAGAAATTGATCCCGGTCAGCTGGATCATCTGGGATATAATCCTGCCCTTTCCGGGCTGAATTTGAATTTCAACCGCGTGCATTTTGAATGGGCGCGCGCGGGTGGGTCCTATCGGGTGTCGATGGATGCGCGCACGGAGTTGTACCGCCCCGATGTCACAATCGCGCGGATGCGCGTCGCCGATCGTAGCCGCCCGATCTATGCCTATGAAAGCGCGGAAAACACCGACAATTGGAGCGTCGCACGGGGGGCTCTGGGGGATCGCGGATCACGCTGGTTGCCGGTGCGCAAACCCGCGCTGTATGCGGGGGATGTGTTTCGGACCTTGGCCCGTGCACAGGGCGTGACATTGCCGCAGGCACAGCGCATGACGCAAACCCCGTCGGGCACCGAACTGGCCTTGCACAACAGCGCCCCCCTACAAGACATCCTGCGGGATATGTTGAAATATTCGACCAATCTCACCGCTGAGATCGTCGGGCTGGCAGCGTCTAAGCGGCGCAGCGGGACTGTTCCGACTGATCTACAGGGGTCCGCCCAGCAAATGACCCAGTGGATCAATCAGACCTTTGGTGTAAATGCCTCTTTTGTCGATCATTCCGGATTGGGTGACCTGACCCGGATCAACGCGGACCAAATGATCAAAATCCTGACCTCTGAGGGCAGTTTCGACGCGCTGCACCCGATTTTGAAACATATCGCGCTACGCGACGCAGAAGGCAATGTGTTGCGGGATCACCCGGCGGATGTGCGCGCCAAAACCGGCACGCTTAATTTTGTATCCGCATTGGCAGGATATGTTCAGGTGTCAGGTGGCGATCATTTGGCATTTGCGATCATCAGCGGCGATCTGGAACAACGGGAAATCGGCAAAGCCAGCCCAGATGAAATGCCCCACGGCGCGCGCACATATAATACACGCGCCAAACGGTTGCAGCAGCGTCTGTTGCAGCGCTGGGGGCAAATCTATGCCCCCGCGCAGGTGGTCGCACAGGTTGCGGTGACCGATTAAAGCGTCATGTGACGCGCGCGCGCCCCGCGTTCAATGGCGGCG
The DNA here is from genome assembly GCF_040932005.1 of Aestuariibius sp. HNIBRBA575. Classification (NCBI taxonomy): domain Bacteria; kingdom Pseudomonadati; phylum Pseudomonadota; class Alphaproteobacteria; order Rhodobacterales; family Paracoccaceae; genus Aestuariibius; species Aestuariibius sp. HNIBRBA575. Next base: position 653,507 of record NZ_CP162414.1, on the reverse strand, counting down.
GCGTGCAGGCGATCAATATTCAGCTCATAGCGGATTTCTTCGAGCATCCGACCCTCAGAATCTGCAATCGACCCATCGGCAGCCGCCACATCACAAGACAGTGCATAAGCCGTTTCAAACAGACGTTCGGGCAACGCGTCCCGGATCAAACCAAACAGCGCGTCCAATCCGTCCTCTTGTTCCAGCAGGTCAAACACCGATTGGGACACATTGGTCAGTTTGGTTTCGTCATAATCACCAAAAACTGGCAACATGTTGATCGCATTGGTGATTTTCACCAACTCAGACGTGCGGATATTCGCATCAGCCGCAGATACGGCGATCATCAGGGCGCAAAGGCTGTCCTGAGCAGAGAAAAGGGGCGTTTCGGACATGGATTACCTCATTGCTTTTAGGGCGTGTTCCCCCAACATTTATTGACGTGGACGCGTCGTCGCAATAGGTAGTCGCGCGGTCTGTTCATTGGGAACGGTCGAAAAAGTCGAAATGAGGAAGATATGTCTGATCTGCGCGACGCTGCGATGAGCTCCAAAGCATGGCCCTTTGAAGAGGCGCGCCGCCTGCTCAAACGCTTTGAGAAGACGCCGCCAGAAAAGGGATATGTGTTGTTTGAAACGGGGTATGGCCCGTCTGGACTGCCTCATATCGGCACCTTTGGCGAGGTGCTGCGCACCACAATGATCCGCCGCGCCTTTGAGGTGATCAGCGATATTCCGACCCGTCTGATTTCTTTTTCTGACGATCTGGACGGCATGCGCAAAGTGCCGGGCAAATTGCCTCAGCAGGATATGTTGAACGATCATTTGCAAATGCCACTGACATCCGTGCCCGATCCATTTGGCACCCATGACAGTTTTGGCGCGCATAACAATGCAATGCTGTGCCGGTTTTTGGATACGTTCGGGTTTGAATATGATTTTTATTCTTCCACCGAATTCTACCGCTCTGGCCAATTCGACGATGTGCTGAAACGCTGTGTTGAAAAATACGATGACATCATGAAAGTGATGCTGAAATCCCTGCGCGAAGAACGTGCGGCGACCTATTCGATTTTCCTACCGATCCACCCGGAAACCGGGCGGGTTCTGTATGTGCCGATGAAATCGGTCGATCCGGTCAATCACACGGTGACATTTGACGACGAAGAAGGTCGCGAATGGACCCTGCCCGTCACGGGTGGCAATGTGAAACTGCAATGGAAGCCGGATTTTGGTGCGCGTTGGGCGGCGCTGGAAGTCGACTTTGAAATGTATGGCAAAGATCATTCGACCAACACGCATATCTACGATCGGATCTGCACAATTTTGGGTCAGAAAGCCCCCGAACATTTTGTCTATGAGCTGTTTCTGGACGAAGGCGGGCAGAAGATTTCGAAATCATCTGGCAACGGGATCAGCATTGATGAATGGCTGACCTATGCCAGCGCGGAATCGCTGTCGTATTTCATGTATCAAAAGCCAAAAACCGCCAAACGGTTGCATTTTGATGTGATCCCCAAAGCGGTGGACGAATATCACCAGCAGTTGCGCGCCTATGCGGATCAGGACGCGACCAAACGGTTGGCCAATCCGGTGTTTCACATTCACGGTCACAACGTGCCAGCATCCAACATGATTGTGCCATTTTCGATGCTGTTGAACCTGGCCAGCGTCGCCATGGCCGAAGAGAAAGAACAGCTTTGGGGCTTTATTCAGCGGTATGCACCAGAGGCCAGCGCCGAAACCCACCCTGATCTGGATGCGGCGGCTGGGTTTGCCGTGCGGTATTACAATGATTTTGTGAAACCCAAGAAAGTGTATCGCGCGCCGACGGATCTGGAACGCGAAGCCCTTGAGGAATTGCGCGACAAGTTGAAAGCCTATGATGGGCCGATTGACGGGGATGAGCTGCAATCGGTTGTGTTTTCTGTGGGTCGTGAACGGTTTGATCCGATGCGCGACTGGTTTAAGGCGCTCTATGAAGTGCTGCTGGGCGCGTCTCAAGGGCCGCGATTTGGCGGTTTCATCGCCCTTTATGGGATCGACGAATCCATCGCGTTGATTGAACAGGGCCTGAACGGCGATCTGATCTGATCCCGCATATCATCCCAAACGACCAGCCCCGTGCGGAGAAATCCATACGGGGCTTTTGTTTTTCGCGGCTCAATGTTCTGCGTCATTAACCTGATCGCAATCTTTGCGCCCCCCACCGTCACGGTGGGATCAGCCCCTCTTTACAGCTTGTTGGTATCTCTTCCGCCCGAGCCGGACCCTGTGCCCGGTTTTACGGTCAAGGATCTGACGGGTGGTATGGTGTGATGGGCAAGGCGTGGGGCCAAGCTCCACCATTCCACCCCGTGAAAGGGGATATTATGAACAAGGCGATTACTGACGGGCTGGTCTTTATGCCGCCAGCGTTTTCTGGCGGTCTGGACGTTTGGTCAAGCCAGAATGGCACACCGGGCTCAGACACCTATGACGGGTCTGGCAATGGGGCCTTTGTGCCTGCTGATGCCAATTTCGCGGGATGTCTGGAAGTGGTGAAAACCCAATCGGTCACCAAGGTCCGCTATATGGGTGAAACGCCGATTTTGCCGGGGTGCTATTTGCGTGTCACAGCGCGCGTCAAAGCGGTTGCCGGGGCATTCCCCGCTGTGCGTATCGCCGGTTGGGCCGGTCAAAGCGGTGGTGGTCATGCCACTGTCGATAGTGAAACAGGCCCGTCGACCCAATTGACGACCTATGGCGAAGTTGTTGAAATTTCGGCCATTATCGGCACAGGGGATCGCACCGGTGTGGATATGATCTGGAACGGGGCGATCTACGGCCATATTGGTCTGGATCTAACAGGATCAAATGGCGGCGTTATTCGCATCGATGACATCCAAATCGAAGATGTGACCAATGTGTTTATCCGCGACATGATGGGTGTTGTGGACGTGCGCGACTATGGCGCGATTGGGGATGGGGTTACCAATGATTCAGCGGCATTCGAAGCCGCAGATGCAGCGGCCGGTGGTCGCAAAGTCCTGATTTCCGAAGGCGTCTATCATTTGGCCAATAACGTGACCTTTCAAAATGAGGTCAAATTCGAAGGCACGATTACAATGCCTGCGGACAGATACCTGATCTTGCAGCGTAATTTTGACTATCAGACCTATTTGGATGCGTTTGCCAACGAAGAGCTGGCGCTGAAAAAGTCGTTTCAGGCGTTGTTGAATTATTCGGATCATGAATCGCTTGACTTGGGGGGGCGCCGCATTGGCCTGACCGAACCGCTGGATTTGCAAGCGGCAGAAGGCACAAAAACTTCTTTTGCGTCACGCCGTGTCATTCGCAATGGCCAGCTTGCGCCGATTTCTGGCCCGGCCTGGGACCCGGATGTGTTTGCATCACAAGGGACCTATTCCACGTCCACGCCATTGACGCTGACGAATGTGACAGGTGTGGCCAATATTCCGGTCGGTAGTTTGATCACGGGCAATGGTGTGGGGCGCGAAATTTACGTACGCGCCAAAAACGAAGCCGCGCAGACGATCACGTTGAGCCAACCTTTGTTTGACGCAGAAGGCACCCAAGTCTTTACCTTTACCCGGTTTAAGTACCTGCTGGATTTTTCAGGATTCACCAAGATCAGCCTGTTCATCCTGTCTGACATTGAGTTCCAGTGTAACAACATGGCCAGCGGTGTGATTCTGGCAAATTCTGGCACGGCATTTCATGTCCGCGATTGTTTCTTTACCAAACCGTCGGATCGGGCCATCACATCGCATGGCTCCGGGTGTCAGGGTCTGATGATTGACCGGTGCAACATCCAATCAAGCGAAAGCACGGTGCGCGTTCAGGACCGCACAACAATTGCGATCAACACCAACGCAAATGACCTAAAGGTCCGCGACAACCGTGGCACCTATTTCCGCCACTTTGTTGTTGTTGGCGGCTCTGGTTCGACGATTGTGGGCAATCACTGGTTCCAAGGGGACGAGGAAACAGACGGAGTCCGTCTGGGCGGTCTGGTTTTTGCCACTTCGAATGTGAAATCCATCGTGACCGGGAATTACATCGATAACAATTTTATCGAATGGACCAATGAATATGATGCGACACCTGATCAGGGGTCTGACTTTTCGTTTGGCGGTCTAACCATCACTGGCAACACATTCACAGCCAATGATGTCGCGCGGTGGTTCAACTGGATTGTGGTCAAACCACATGGCAGCGACCATTTCATCAACGGGTTGTCCGTCACCGGGAACGTGTTTCGGACTTTGAACGGGAATATTGACCGGATCGAACATGTGGACACGACATTTGCGGATCTGAAATATAACAGCATGCGCAACATCACCTTTACCGGAAATGTGTTCAACGCGATCAACGAACCTATTGAAAATCCACGCATTATTACCGCGACGGAATCGACAGCGTCACAGACCTGGATCATCGACACGGATACCAAACTGCCTTTCCGAGGGTTTGCACGCACCGTCGAAAGCTATAGCGCAAACGGACAATTGCGTAATTCAGGCAGCACCACGATTTATGATGCGCCGTGGTTCGACACGGAATATGGCGCCGACAAACGCGAAGTGCGTGTCGTTTGGCGCGAACCCACGCGTGGCTCTATCCGCTGTCGTCTGCGCATGGACAATCCTTTATAATCGACATTGGGGCGCCTGTTTGGCGCCCTTTTTTACGTCCGATCATATCGTCAAGGTCTGACAGACCGGACTTGACGCATTGGCCCCCAAAAGACGAAGCTTGGCTAAGCCGATGTGACATTGCCTTCGGTATCGCTGAATTTTCAATTGGGTATCCCATGACCTTTTCTAACACGCCTTTCGTTTTCGCCACAGCTGTCGCCGCTTGCACCTTGATCGGGGGGATGGCGGTGGCTTGCCCGATTGCCTCTGATTTGCAACGCGGCATTCAGTTGAATTTCACCGATGGCACCCAAGAAGTGTATACCAGCATGAAAGAAGGGCTGGTGCGGGCGGTTGGCGGCAATCCCGGCGATGATCAATATCAGTTGGATCTGGCCTATGGGGTCTATTTGCTGGTGTCACAGGACATCATTGATGGTCAGCCTGATTTTGGCTCGCGTTTGACCACGGCCTTTCCGATGTCCATCGCGCAAATGCCAATCCCCCAAGCTGGCGCCAGATGGCAGGCGGACGTGACCCTCACCGATGCGGATGGCACATCCCCGGAAACACAAACCTTTGCGATGGGCGGTCCACGCACCCAGATCATCGGCGACTGCAGCTACGAAGCCATTGATATCATGGTGCATTATGACGGGGCCGAACAATTGGTCGACGGGCTTGTTTTGTTGCCAGAACTGGGGTTCGCCTATCTGTCATGGTTTGAAGACAATGACGGGGCACGATCAGATTACCCCGTCGCCAGCATTTCAGCACGCTAAGGCACATGCGCCTGCAGATTATTCGCGGGCGCGCAAAATTTGCGCAGGCCGTGCCGCCAAGGGGCGCAGTGCAAACAACAAACCCGCCAACAATGTCGCCACAATGCCGCCGACGACAATGGCCAATGCGGACCCCCAGATGATGGTAAAATCACTCTCCATCACAAACTTGCTGACGGCCCAGCCCCCCAATATCCCGGCAAACAGCGACACAATCCCGGCCGCCGCCCCAAGCAACGCGGCACGCAATGCAAAGCTGCCCAAAATGCGTGCGCGTGATGCGCCCAAGGTTTTCAGCACCGCGCTTTCATAGGTACGCGCCCGTTCACCCGCCGCAGCCGCCCCCATCAGCACCAGAAATCCGGTCAGCAATGTTGCGCCTGCTCCGTAGCGCGTCGCTGTTGCGATCCCGCTCAGGACTTCTACCACGCGGTCAATGCCATCCCGTACACGGATGGCCGTGATATTGGGATAGGCCTGCGCTAGATCCCGCAAAATCGCGGCTTCTGCGTCCTCTTGTGCGTAAACGGTGGCGATCCAGCTATGAGGCGCCCCCGCCAAGGCCCCGGGATTCATCGAAATCACAAACCCAATTCCTGCGGTTTCAAAATGCACTTCGCGAAAACTGGCAAGGGTGGCGACGATGTCGCGTCCCAAAATGTTAATCGTGATTTCATCCCCGATAGAGAGCCCCATTTCGCGGGCCTCTTCGTCAGAAAAACTGATCAACGGAGGTCCGGCATAATCTTCGCCCCACCACGCACCTTCGGTTAGGGTTGTCCCATCGGGCAATGCCCCGGCATAGGTCACGCCGCGATCCCCCTGGATCACCCAATGATCCCCCACCACATCGGCGGCCGGTTGGCCATTGATGCGGGTGATAATACCCCGCAGCATCGGTGCCGCCTCAACCTGTGAAACGCCTGTATCGCCGTTCAGCCGCTCATGAAATCCATCAATTTGGCCGGGCTGAATATCAACAAAGAAATAAGACGGCGCGACATCCGGCAATTCATCCGCAATTGAGTTTCGCAAATTTCCGTCGATCTGCCCAACAGCGGCCAGCACCGCCAATCCCAATCCGAGCGATAAGACAACCGATGTGGTTTCCCCGCCCGGATCACCAATCGCCGCCAGAGCGGAACGCAGCGATGGACGCCCCCGTGCCCAGACGCGGGACCGACGTGCGACAGCCCGCGCCAGCATCGCCGCCAGCACCAATAGGATGAGCGCCCCCGTGATGCCGCCTGCGGTCCACAATGTCAGAAACATCGTCCCCGAAAACCAGATCGCCGCCGCCAGCAGCAGACCGACCAAGCCCAGCGTCGCAATAACATAGCGTAGCGCAGGCAGGCCGCGCACGGACCCAAATGCGTCCCGAAACAAGGTGGCGGCCTTGATTTCCTCTGCGCGGGCCAAGGGCCACAATGTGAATATCAGCGCGGTCAAAACCCCGTAAATCGCCGCCTCGATCAGGACCGAGGGATAGACCGCAAACAAGGCCGGGATCGGCAATTGCGCCGCGATCACAGGGGCCAAGGCCAAAGGGATCACAACGCCAAGGATCAACCCCAACGCCACCCCAACCAAGGTCAAAACGCCGATTTGGATGAAATAGGTCTGAAAGATGATGTTGCGCGTCGCCCCGAGGGTCTTCAACGTGGCAATGACACCGGTTTTGCCGGCCAAATAGGCGCGCACAGCGGCGGACACACCGACCCCACCGACGGCCAACCCTGATAGGCCGACCAAGATCAGAAACGCGCCGATCCGATCCACAAACCGAGTCATGCCCGGCGCGCCGTTGCGCGCATCCTGCCAGCGCAGTCCAGTATCACGATAACGGTGTTCTGCTTCGGCTTCTAATGCGGCCAGATCCGCACCATCGGGCAGATCAAGCCGGTAATTGCTTTCAAACAGGGTCCCGTCGGCCAGCAACCCGGACTGCGCCAGATCAACCCTGCGCACGATGCTGCGCGGTCCAAGGCTGAACCCGCCGCCCGCATCATCCGGATACCGTTCTAGCACCGCCCCCAGCACAAAATCCTGCACGCCTAGCCGAAACACATCACCGGGTTTCAATCCCAGCCGGTCCGCCAGTACCCGTTGCATCACCCCACCGGGCAGCCCATCTGTGCCATTTAGCGCAACGTCCAGATCAATGTCAGGGTCCAGTTGCACCCGCCCAATCAACGGATAGGGATCATCCACACCCATCACTTGGGTCAGGGCGCGTTCCGCATCCCCGTCTGGATTTGGAACCACGGCCATGGACCGGAAATCGACCGTTTCGGACACCGTTTCAGCGATTGAGTTCATCCAGTTGCGTTCGTCTTCGCTTGCGTAGCGATAGGTGAACCGCACCTCAGCGTCGCCGCCCAACAATGCGGCCCCTTCGGCGGCCAATCCGGCGGCGATGGACGCGCGCACCGTGCCCACGGCGGCGATGGCCGCCACGCCCAAGGCCAGACAAGCCAGAAAAATCCGAAATCCGCGCAGGCCCCCGCGCAATTCGCGCCGGGCGATGCGCGCCGCCTGTGCGACGCTCATTCTGCGGCCTGCTGCAGGGTGTCTACCCGGCCGTCACGCAGCCGCACAACGCGGTCACATCGCGCCGCCAATTCGCCCGAATGGGTCACCAAGATCAGTGTTGCCCCGTGCCGGTCCCGCAATCCCATCAACAAATCAACGATCGCCGCGCCATTGGTTTCGTCCAAATTCCCCGTCGGTTCATCCGCCAGCAAAATCGCAGGACGCGGGGCCGCTGCACGGGCCAGCGCAACCCGTTGCTGTTCACCGCCCGACATTTGACCGGGATAATGATCCGCCCGATGAGACAGGCCCACCGCATCCAATTCTGCCGCCGCGCGCGCAAATGCGTCCTTTTCCCCCGCCAATTCTAACGGAGTTGCAACATTTTCCAGTGCAGTCATTGTGGGAATAAGGTGGAAGCTTTGGAACACCACCCCCATATGATCCCTGCGGAACCTCGCCAAGGCGTCTTCGTCCATGGCGGTCAGGTCCTGCCCCAACGCGGTTATTTTCCCGGCGCTGGCCTGTTCCAGCCCGCCCATAAGCATAAGGAGTGACGATTTGCCCGACCCGCTAGGCCCGATCAATCCCAGCGTTTCCCCCGCTGAAACATCCATCGAAATGGAATGCAAAATATCGACCTGCCCAGCATTGGATCGCAGCGACAAGGACACATCGTTCAGGGACAAAATCGGATCAGTCATAAATCTGGCTTTCACTAAATGTCGGTCTTTTGCATATGGGCGCGTATTCAAAATCAGCAAGACAGCAACCGCATTGATTTTGAGCCTAAATATCCTGCCTTTGTTTGCAAATGCTGAACCGATCACAATTGCCGCTTTGGGCGACAGCCTGACGCAGGGCTATGGCCTGCCTGAAAGGGACGGATTTGTACCACAGATGCAGGCTTGGCTGACCGAAAACGGCGCGGATGTGGTGATGATCAATGCAGGTGTTTCGGGCGACACCACGGCAGGCGGATTGTCGCGTGCGGCCTGGACATTGACGCCAGATGTGGATGTGTTGATCGTGGCGCTGGGGGGCAATGACGTGTTGCGCGGCATTGACCCGGCCAATTCCGCAGCCAATTTGGACGGTATATTGCAAGCGGCCCAAATGGCCGAGGTGCAGGTGCTATTGGTGGGCATGCAGGCCCCGTCCAATTACGGCCCGGATTACAAATCGGCCTTTGATCAGATGTATCCCGATCTGGCCGCGCAATATGGCACCGGATATTTCCCCAGCTTTTTCGAGGGCTTACGCAGCATTGGCGAAACGCCCGCCGAATTGCGCGACGTGATGCAGGCCGATGGGATCCACCCCAATGCGACCGGCGTCACCCTGATTGTCGACGCTATGGGGCCCGCGATATTGGATGTGATCACGCCCTAAACTGGCTAATTTCCCGCCCGTTTATAAAGCGCGCGTAGCGAATAACTCTCGCGGATGCGCCCTTTGGGTTCATCAATGAAATTGGGATCCGCAGGCAAACACCCCACGCCGCAAATCTGAGACACGCGTTCGGCGTCGGTATCAATATACCAAAGCCGCCCGCCCGGTGTGGCCACATATCCATCAATGCCCGACGCTTCGTCAGATTCATAATCGGTCAGCGACGGTATTTCGGAATCATATTCCGGCGAATAGGTCGAATGGGTGTGATAGCTGGCCACAACCACCATTTTGGTGGGCCATTGCGGCAACCAACAACTGGCCTCTTCGCCAATCATATTGCGCGTATGAACCAATTCGCCCAAGCGGTTATAACCAATATAGCCGCAGATTTCTTTGTTAATTTCAATGGATTGCGGGTTCAGTTCCCCCAGGATTTCCATGATGAAATCCAGCTCTTCTCCGGCGCCGGTCGCTTCGCGTGTTCCGCCCAGATCATGCACAACCGCCTCTTGGGCGATCGCGCTGGTCGCCATACAGGCGATGGTCGTTAATGCATAAGTAAAATGTTTCATGGGGGCAGTATTGTGCCCCGCATGAGTCTTTTCAAGACGTGGTTTAGTCAACCAGTGTCAGATTAACCGCAGATTCACGACCGTCACGGCCAGCTTGCAGTTCAAATTCTACTTTCTGGTTGTCAGCCAGGCCGGTCAGGCCGGAACGCTCAACAGCAGAAATGTGTACGAAAACGTCTTTGCCGCCTTCGTCTGGTGCAATAAAGCCGAAGCCTTTGGTTGTGTTGAACCATTTTACGGTGCCAGTAGCCATCCGTATTCTCCTTACAAATTTCGCTCGCGACGTGCAGCGATTTGGCTCGTCAGGTCTGGATCGAAGAACTGGGCCTTAGAAGGATACAGTGGTCGATAGCAGTAACTCGCGTGCTCGCAGATATAGCTATTTTCGAAAAATGCAAGAAATATCGACTTTTCAGCCCTAAAATTGGACCTTTAACCTTGCAATTTCCCGCTTATGAGGGAAACGCGACAGCTTTCCCCTACACACCCACTATCTAGGGATTATATGTTGGCATAACCCCAGAATCAAAAGGCCAGTTCCCATGTTCAAATTCCTTTTCGGACGTAAAAACAACAAAGTAGAAGCCGTCATTGAAACCCAGCGCCAAACTGTTGAACGCGCTTTGGGCGAAGTGAATGACGTGCTGAGCACATTGGAGTCGATGCCGCTGATCACAATTGATGCGGCCAATAGCACCATTTTGGTGAATTTGCCCGAACACATGCCCGACGAAGCCCTGGCCCTGCCCGCCCCAAGCGAAGAAGCGACCGCTCAAGACACGCCAGAGACGGCGGTAGAGGAGACCGCAGAAGCCGAAGCGGAACCAGTAGCAGACCTTGCGCCAGAAACGGAAGCGGCGGACGCTGATCAGTCAGAAGAAAAACCTGCGGAAAAAACCGCGGCCTGATCACGTTTGCATCACGTGATCTGCTTGACCTTGTCCGGGGCGGTTTCCCAACATATTTGAAGCATCACATATGAAGGAGCCGCCCGGTGACCCAGCTAAAATTAACCTGTTTTGAATGCGGCCAAGTGAACCGTGCGCCCAGTGACCGACTGGCCTCGGCCAAATGCGCCACCTGCGGTTCGCGTCTGGTCACCGGCAAAGCCCCCGAAATCGATCTGGCCACATTGCAAAAGGCCGCGCGCAATGACGACCTGCCATTGATCGTCGATTTTTGGGCACCTTGGTGTGGTCCCTGTCGCCAAATGGCTCCGGAATTTTCCAAAGCGGCCAACAGCTTAAACGGCAAGGCCCGTCTGGTAAAGCTCAACACAGAGGCCCATCAAAAGGCCAGCACGAAATATGGCATTCGCGGCATTCCCACGATGATCAAATTCAAAAGTGGCAAAGAAGTGAAACGCCAATCTGGCGCTATGCCAGCAAGTGCGATCCAGAAATGGGGCGGCTCTTAGGCCATTTCAATCGCGCCTGATCATCACAAGCGCGGCCATCAGACCTGAAAAGGCGGCGCAAAATCCGATCCAGCCGAAAAACCATCTTTGGCCTGCGGCAATGTCTTCTGCATAGGATGCGGCAAACTGGATTTTTCCGGAATACGCCACCCAAAACGCGCCAATCATCAGCACAGCAAACACAGCCGATAGCCATTTTTCCCGCCCCAATATCCGCACAAGCCCCAAAGCAAATGCCAGCCCGATTGGTGTGCCAAAAAGGATGGCTTTTGTCGCCCAAAACGGGTGCGCGCCCAATGTGATATGAAACTTGCCCAAATGGGCGGCAATCGAGACGCCGATCACCAAAACAGTTGCGATCAAATACCGGTTTACTTGCATAATTGGCTCCTTTGGGCTGCGCAGACCATGCCGGATTTGCAGCCATTCCGGTATTCACTTTCGGCCACTTCACTCAGGTTTGAACGGCTTCAGGTTCAAATTCACAAAAAAGCGGGGCCTAATCTAAGCCCCGCATTTGATCGTCAAAATCGGTATGATTAGCGCGCAAATTTCTTGTGTTTCAGGCGCTTAGGTTCCAATGCATCGGCACCAAGACGACGTTTTTTGTCCTCTTCGTAATCTTCAAAGTTGCCTTCGAACCATTCCACATGCGCGTCGCCTTCGAAGGCCAGGATATGCGTACAAATCCGATCCAAGAAGAAACGATCGTGCGAAATCACGACCGCGCAACCGGCGAAATCGACCAGCGCATCTTCGAGGGCTCGTAGGGTTTCGACGTCCAGATCGTTGGTCGGTTCATCGAGCAACAGAACGTTTCCGCCCGCTTTTAGCAACTTGGCCAGATGCACGCGATTGCGTTCACCACCTGACAGGATACCAACTTTTTTCTGCTGATCGCCGCCTTTGAAATTAAACGCGGAACAATAGGCGCGGCTGTTCATTTGGGCATCGCCAAGCTGGATAACTTCGCCGCCGTCAGAAATCTCTTCCCAAACGGTTGCGTTTGGATCCAGAGCGTCACGGGATTGATCGACATAAGACAGTTGCACCGTGTCGCCCATCGAAATTTCCCCGCCATCGGGCTTTTCCTGACCGGTCAACATCCGGAACAAGGTAGATTTACCCGCGCCGTTTGGCCCGATCACCCCGACAATCCCACCGGGTGGCAGGCTGAATTCAAGGTTTTCGATCAACAGCTTATCGCCCATCGCCTTGGTCATGTTTTCGACGTCGATCACTTTGCTGCCCAAGCGTTGACCATTGGGGATAATGATCTGCGCACGCGACAGTTTTTCACGCTCAGATTGGCTTGCCAGATCATTATAAGCCGAGATACGCGCCTTGGATTTTGCCTGACGCGCCTTTTGCCCCTGTCGCATCCATTCCAGTTCGCGTTCCAGCGTTTTCTGTTTGGATTTGTCTTCGCGGGCTTCTTGTTCCAGACGTTTTGCTTTTTGTTCCAGCCAGCTGGAATAATTGCCTTCGTAAGGGATGCCTGACCCCCGGTCCAATTCCAAAATCCAGCCTGTAATGTCGTCCAGGAAATAGCGATCATGGGTGACAACCAAAATTGTGCCTTTGTAATCAATCAGATGCTGCTGCAACCAAGCAATGGTTTCCGCGTCCAAATGGTTGGTCGGTTCATCGAGCAACAACATATCTGGCGCTTCTAACAGCAATTGACACAGAGCAACCCGGCGTTTTTCACCACCCGACAAGGTTGACACATCCGCGTCATCTGCCGGGCAGCGCAATGCCTCCATCGAGACGTCGATTTGCGCATCCAGATCCCATAGGTTCTGGCTGTCGATTTCATCCTGAAGCTTGGCCATTTCATCGGCTGTTTCATCAGAATAATTCATCGCCAATTCGTTATAGCGATCCAGAATGTCTTTCTTGGCCTTCACGCCCAGCATGACATTTTCACGCACATTCAGGCTTTCATCCAATTGCGGCTCTTGGGGCAGATAGCCAACTTTGGCACCTTCTGCGGCCCAGGCTTCGCCGGTGAAATCTTTGTCGATTCCGGCCATGATCCGCATCAACGTCGATTTACCGGCCCCGTTGGTGCCAACCACGCCGATTTTCACCCCCGGCAAGAAGCTTAGCCGGATGTTTTCAAAGGTTTTCTTTCCACCGGGATAGGTTTTTGAAACCCCGTCCATGTGATAGACATATTGATAGGCTGCCATTGGTTCGGCTCCGCAGAATTCAAATTTCACCCTTCCTAATCTGCAAGGCGCTTGTATTCAATGGGGGCTGGCTGGGTTGACGGCTTAACCGGCCACTTCTTGGACGGAAACATCTTCGGGCATGCCGGTTTCCAGCCAATTGCTGACCTGTTCCGTGGGCATGGGGCGTGACACCCAGTAGCCTTGCAAAATCGGGCATCCCAGTTCATGCAATCGGCCCGCCATATCGTGGCTTTCTACGCCTTCGGCGATCAGTTCAAGTTCTAGATTCTCGCACAGTTCGATGATCGTCGCGACGATTTTTGCGCTGGTTTCATCATGCATCATATTACGCACCAAACTCTGGTCGATTTTGACGCCCGTCACCGCCAATTGCGCCAGATGCGCCAGCCCGGCATAACCCACACCAAAGTCGTCCAGCATCACCCGGAACCCGGCATCCCGCAGCTCAGCAATCACCCGCGCAGGGGCGTTTTCATCCTGAACGTCGCCAATAACCGTGGTTTCCAGCACTTCGATCACTACTTGGCTTGGATCAATGCCACGTCCCAGCACCCCTCGCATCAATCGGTCAATAAATTCGGGATGCGCCAGTAATTCGCCCGAAGCGTTAAACGCAAATTTCAGGCCCGGCATCTGCGATCGATCCATCAGCGCCTTCATCGACAGGGCTGCGTCCATCGACAGGAAATCCAGCTCGGCCATCAGGCCCAGCTCTTCTGCCATGGGTAAAAAGTGGATCGGAGGGATTAATCCGTCTTCTGGATGCTGCCATCGTACCAGCGTTTCGAACCCTTCAATGGCCCCGGTTTCAAGGTTCAATGTGGGTTGGAAATAATGGATCAATTTATGCTCAAGCACCGCCTCTCGCAGCTCGGTACCGCGCCTCAATTCCAACGTGTGGCGCTGGTGTAGCACTTCGTCATATGACGCAACCTGATCCCGTCCTTCCCGCTTGGCCTCATACAGAGCGAAATCGGCACGAAGCAGCAATTCTTCGGAATCTAGCCCATCATTTTCCGACAGCGCGGCCCCAATACTGGCCCGGCAAACCAATGTGCGTTCACGCCATTCAAACGGGACTGAAATCGCGTTTGCCAGCGACTGACCCAGCTCTTCTAGATCCTCAAGCGCATTCACGCCGGGGCAAACAACAACAAATTCATCCCCGCCAACCCGGGCCACCATATCCGACGAACGCACATTTTCACGCAGCGCATCTGCCACATGTTTCAGTGTCGCATCCCCGGCAGAATGCCCATGCGTATCATTGATTTCTTTGAATTTATCCAAATCCATATGCAACAAACCCACATTCCCACTGCGATGGGCGGTCAGAGATAGCATATCTTCGGTAAAACGCAGCAGCGCCCCGCGATTTGCCAATCCGGTCAGGGAATCATGGGTCGCCGCGATTTCAAGCTTGTTGCGGGCCTCATGCAGTTTCTCTTCGTGTTCAATCTGTTCTGTTACATCCCGACACACCAGAATGGCGTGTTCGTTTCCATCTGCTGATTGACGGATGGATACGTTAATCTGGTTCCAGAACATCGTGCCGTCACCGCGCACATTGCGAAACAGGTGCAACCCCGTGGAATTGTTCGACCCACGCTGATATCGAAATTTTTCGATCGCTTCCGGCGGTGGTTTGTCCTCATTGGGCAAGGCAAATTCAAGCGGATTACGGCCAATAATATCTTCGGCTTTGCGTTTCATGATACGACAATAGGCGGGGTTGGGCCAAACAACGCTGCCATCCATATCCTGAATGACGATCCCATCATTTGCATGTTCAGCAACCATGCGGAAATGTTCCGCTTCACGCAATTGCCGAATTAGATCCAACCGCGTGCCATCCAGAACCTTTTGGGTGTCGCGCAATTGCCGTGCCTTGCCGCGCCCCCAAAAATATACGAGGGGCAGCACACAAAAAATGGTCACAATGATCAACGTCACAAAATACACGTTGCGGCTTTCAACTAATAGTAGATACGCTTGTTCAACACCTAAACCGGTAGCCTTGGTAACGTATTAATGCACAACAGCGCAAAAATTACAATTTAACGGGCTTTCTTGGCATTTGGAATTTTCCTTTTAAATTCGCAACTAACGATCGGTTTGCTGTGATATCTGACCAAACTACTTTACATCCTTGTCGGTTATCCCTTTTTTGGCATAAGCAAGTCCAAGCAAGGCATCACGTGATAAATCCTATGACCTCTCATCCTCAGGCCCGATCGGGACAAGTGGTTGGTTTATTGGGTGGATCTTTTGATCCTGCTCATGATGGGCATGTGCATATTACGCAAAATGCGTTGAAACGCTTTGGCTTGGATCAAGTTTGGTGGCTGGTCAGCCCCGGTAATCCATTAAAGCAAACGGGCCCTGCCCCCATGGCACGACGCCTGCAAATCGCCCAAACCATCATGGCCCATCCAAAGGTGCAGATAACCGACATCGAAACCCGTCTGGGCACCCGGTACACGGCGCAAACCCTGTCAAAGCTTCACGCGATTTACCCTGGGGTGCGGTTTGTCTGGCTCATGGGGGCGGATAATCTGGCGCAGTTTCATCTGTGGCAGGATTGGCGGTCGATCATGGACCATGTGCCTGTTGGCGTTCTGGCCCGACCCGGCCAACGTATTTCTGCGCGCATGTCACCGGCCGCGCAGATTTACCGGCATTACCGGCTGCAAGGGCGGCAATCGCAGCTGTTGGCCCGTGTCGGCACACCGGCTTGGTGTTTTGTGAATTTGCCTATGTCGAACGCATCTTCAACGGCGATCCGCGCTCTGGGTGGCTGGACATGAGCCGCCATTTCTTTGGCTATGGCTCATTGGTCAATCTGGACACACACACCTATCCGTCCCCTAAGCCAGCCACCCTGTCTGGGTGGCGACGTGTCTGGCGTTTTTCGCCGCATCGCACACTTGGATATCTCAGCGTGGAACCCCATGCTGACAGCACCATTCACGGTATGGTCGCGCAGGTCCCGGATCAGGATTGGGCGGCATTGGACGAACGTGAACGCGCCTACCGCCGGGTCGATATTTCGCACGCACTGCCCCAGACCATGATCTACGAAGTGGACCCGGACACCACTGTTCGCACCAATCAATCGCACCGGATTTTGCTGTCTTATCCGGATGTTGTCATTCAGGGCTATCTGCGTTTGATGGGTCCCGACGGGGCGCAGCATTTTGCCGACACCACGGCCGGTTGGGATGTTCCTGTGTTGAACGATCGCGCATGCCCGATCTATCCGCGCGCGCAGACATTGACCGCGCAGGAAACCAAAACGGTCGATGATCTGTTGGACGGATTAGCGACGCCGTTGGAGGTTCCCAAACAGAGTGAGATGACGGTGGAATGGTTCACGCGTATCCGCGGCGCCGCCTGACGAAATCACCCGCCAGGCCAGCCAAATGGCGACAATCCCGAACACAACACCGCCCAGATATTGCCCGATGATCACGCCCGGCGCACCCAGCCATGCGGACCCTAGCATCACAAACGGCACCGTGCCCAAAGTGTGGCGGCCCCAGTTGATCCAAGTGGAATAAAACGGATGGCCCAGATTGTTAAACGCAGCATTGGCCACAAAAATCGCCCCGTTGAAAAAGAACAACAACGACAGTGGGCCGGCAAACAGGAACACCAATTGGCGCGCCTCGCCGTCCAGTGCAAACAGCAATTCCAGCGGGCTGCGCAAGGCAAAGAAGATCGCGGAAACAACCACGACAATGCCTGCGGTGAACAGCAATCCCTCTTTGAAGGATTGGCGCACGCGGTCCATCTGCCCTGCGCCAAAGTTCTGACCGATGATCGGCCCAATCGCCCCCGACAGTGCAAAGATCACCGCAAAGCCAACCGGGATCAATCGACCGATGATGGCCATCCCAGCGACGGCTTGTTCACCATAGGTCGCCATTGCGCGGGTCACATAGGCCTGTCCGATTGGGGTGGCCAATTGCGTCAGAATCGCCGGGATCGCCAATGCCATGACCGGGGATAAATCGCTGGCCAATTCTTTGGCTTTGGGCCGCCCAAGCCCGCCATAATAGCGGAAAATTGGCAGAATTGACGCGGTTGCGATCACGATCCGCGCCGCCACCGATGCCATGGCCGCACCGGTCAATTCCAGATCAAAGCCAAAGATCAGGATCGGGTCCAACACAGCGTTCACAATCGCGCCCCAGAACGTGGCAAACATCGACCGGCGGGCATCCCCATGGGCGCGCAAAATTGCGCCGCCAACCATTCCCAACAATAGGATTGGCAGGGATGGGATGATGATTTGCAGATACCGCACCGCCAGATCCAGCGTGTCGCCCTGCGCGCCCAGCAATTGGGCTAGGGGTCTGATATTAAACCAAACCAAGGCTGAAAAAATGACGCCAAAAACAAAGCCGTAGATCAATGTATGGCTGGCTTTGGCCTGTGCCAATGCCGTGTCTCCCGCCCCCAAGGCCCGCGACACCAACGCCCCGGCAGAAATCGCCATGCCGATGCCAAACGAGCTGGTAAAAAACAGGATCGCACCCGCATATCCGATGGCGGCGGCCAGTTCTGCTTTGCCCAGCATTGAGATAAAGATCATGTCGACAAAATCGACGAGGAACACCGCCATCAGCCCAAAGCTGGAGGTCAGCGACATGATCGCGATATGCCGCATCAGCGACCCGTTCAGGAATTTTGCTTGTTCTGTCATGCCTGTGCATAACGCGGCAGGTCGATCAGGTCTTGGGTTTTTTGTGTGCGCACACGCACAGAGGACAAGCAGATGGCCCTCTGTACGGGTTTACGCGCGCTTACAGCTTGGGTTTTACCTGCATCAACTGCATCACATCCGACATATCCGGACCGCGATCCAGACCGGTCACCGCGCGGCGCAGGGGCATGAACAGGCCTTTGCCTTTGCGGCCTGTTTGGGCTTTGACGGCGCTGGTCCAGCTGGACCACGCATCCGCCGCATAAGGGGGTTCCCCCAACATATCAAAGGCTTGCGCGACAAATTCAGCGTCTTCTTCTGCCACTTTGGCGGTGGCGCCATCGCGGAACAATGCCCACCATTGCGGCAAATCATCCAAGGTTTCGATGTTTTCACGCACCACAGACCAAAACAGGTCAGCCTGCGCATCCGGCACTCCTGCGGCGGAAACTTGGTCGGCCACTTCGGCCAATGGCCGTGCCGCCAGCCAGCGCTGGGTCAGCGGCACCAGATCAGCCACATCAAATTTGGTTGGCGCAGCGCCGAATTTGGACAGGTTAAACCCGTCGACAATTTCCGCCACGGTTTCGCGCAGCTCCACCGGATCGGATGACCCCAGCCGCGCCATGTGGCTGAGGATCGCCATCGGGGCCAGCCCATTGGCCCGCTGATCGCGCAACGCCAATGTGCCCAGCCGTTTGGACAATGCTTCGCCCTGCGGGCCGGTCAGCAGGGAATGGTGTGCAAACCGTGGCACAGCCCCACCCAGCGCCTGAATGATCTGGATTTGCGTGGCGGTGTTGGTCACGTGATCCGATCCGCGCACAACATCGGTGATGCCCATTTCGGTGTCATCCACCACAGACGCGATTGTGTACAGAACCTGCCCGTCCCCCCGGATCAGAACCGGGTCGGACACGGATGCGGCATCAATGGAAATGTCGCCCAGTATGCCGTCGGTCCATTCGATCCGCTCCTGATCCAGCTTGAACCGCCAATGGCCTTTGCGCCCTTCGGCGCGATAGGCGTCTTTTTGGGCATCCGTCAGGTCCAGAGCACCGCGATCATAAACCGGCGGTTTGCCCATGTTCAGCTGTTTCTTACGCTTCAGGTCCAGCTCAGTCGGGGTTTCGAAACACTCATACAGTCGCCCCATATCGATCAGGCGCTGCTTGGCGGCGTCGTACCGATCCAGCCGTTCGGACTGCCGTTCGATCCGATCCCAGCTGATGCCAAGCCATGTCAGGTCTTCTTTGATGGCATCGACATATTCTTCTTTGGAGCGTTCCGGATCGGTGTCATCAATCCGCAGCACAAATGTTCCACCTGCCTGTCGCGCGATGGCATAATTGAACAAAGCGGCGCGCAGATTGCCGATATGCAGATATCCGGTGGGCGATGGGGCAAAACGTGTGGTTGTCATGTGGGTCTCCTGTTATGCAGGCCTTTTCATAATGTGCCCGGTTTGTCCATATGTCGTTACTGGATTGGCCGCTTGTGATGGGCACCCGTTCGGGCGAAACTGCCCCAGACAAACCAGAGGGCCAAGATGCGCGAAATTCTGACCATTACGTTAAACCCCGCCCTCGATATTGCCACTTCGGTTGCCCAAGTCGCGCCGGGCGTAAAACTGCGCTGTACCCCACCAGAAACCGATCCCGGCGGTGGTGGCATCAATGTCAGTCGCGCGATTGATCAACTGGGTGGCCAATCGAAATGTTTCGTCGCATTGGGGGGCGATACCGGTCAGCGATTGCGCGCTCAGTTGCAGCAGGCCAATCTGGACCTGATCATCCATGACGCCCCCAGCGAAACCCGTCAGAGCCTTGCGGTGACGGACCTGTCGATCAACGCGCAGTTCCGTTTCATGCTGCCCGGCCCGGATTGGGGGGCGGTTGACATCAAAGATGCGCGCAGTGCCATTCGCGCGGCCGCGCCTGACACTGGGCTGGTGGTGTTGTCCGGGTCGGGACCAGCCGGCGCAGCGCCTGATTTATATGCCGACATTTGCCGTGATTTCGCCGATGATGCGACAGATATCATTCTGGACACATCCGGGCCGCTCTTGGCGCATCTGGCCGCGGGTCAGGACAGCCTGCCTTTGGTGTTGCGTATGGATCAACACGAAGCCGAAACACTGGCGCGCCGTCCCCTGCCGACCCGACAGGACAGCGCCAATTTCGCTGAAACGCTGGTGAAACGGGGCGCAGCACGGATGGTGATTGTCGCGCGTGGTGCGGATGGGTCGGTCTGGGCCGATGCTGATCGCCGTCTGCATGTGGCCGCCGCTGACGTGCCGGTGCGCAGCAAAGTTGGCGCGGGCGACAGCTTTGTTGGTGGGTTCACTTACGCCATGGCGCGGGGGCTGGGGATTGAACAGGCCTTGGCCCATGGCGCTGCCGCGGCCAGTGCTGCGGTCATGACCGAAGGCACGCAATTGTGTCGTGCTGAGGATGCCCAGAATAATCTGGCGGAATGTGTGGTGACGCCGCTTTAACGCTCAGGTCGGCACGACCGGCCAATGGCTGTTTAGGTCTTTCAGACCTGCACGCACCAGCTCTTCGAGCACGTCCATATCAATATCCGCCAGCTTGTTCACATACAGACAGGCCCGCCCGGTTTTATGTTTGCCAAGCCGGGCCATGATGTCGGCGAAATTGGCGTATCCGGGCATGATATAGATCGACTGGCTGGCCTTGCGTGGACTAAACCCGGTGGCCAGTGAATCCCCCTGGCGACCGGTTTTATAGGTATAGTGATACTGGCCATAGCCGATAATGGTCGGGCCCCACATGCGCGGCGTATATCCCGTGACCCGTCGAAACATCTGATCCAGCACAATCGCATCCGCGCGGCGCGTGGGATGGTCAATGCTGGCGATAAAATCCTCAACCGATTGGGCTGTGATCTGGGTTTTATTGTCTGCCATTGCGCGCTCCTTTGTGGGATCCCAATCCGAGTATATCACAGGTTCGCGCAATCCTCAGCTTTGATCGCGCCAGCGGTTCACAATCGGATAGCGCCGGTCCAGCCAGAACGCATGCATCGTCAGACGGGCACCGGGGGCGGACTGAAACCGTTTGTATTCACTGATATACAGCAGATGTTCGACCCGTTTCACCACATCCCGATCATAGCCCGCCGCCACGCATTCCGCCACGCTGGCATCGCCATCCACCAACATGGTCAGGATGCCGTCCAGAATGTCATAGGGTGGCAGGCTGTCTTCGTCTTTTTGATCGGGGCGCAGTTCGGCGCTGGGGGGTTTGTCGATGATCGCCACCGGGATCACTTCGCCGCTGGGGCCAGCCATCCAATCGCGGTGATTGTCATTGCGCCAGCGACACAGATCAAACACCCGTGTTTTATAGACGTCTTTGATCGGGTTATATCCGCCCGCCATATCGCCATAAATCGTGGCATAGCCCACGGCCACCTCAGATTTATTGCCCGTGGTCAGCAGCATTTCGCCAAATTTGTTGGACATGGCCATCAACAGCAATCCGCGCAGGCGGGATTGGATGTTTTCCTCGGCCAGACCGGGTTCATGTCCTTCAAATAGCGGGGCCAATGTGTTGGTGATCGCGGCGCGCCCTTCGGCGATGGGCACAAAATCATAGTGACAGCCCAGCCGCGTGGCGATGTCTTTGGCATCATCCAGCGACCCTTGGGATGTATATTCGGACGGCAGCATCACACAGCGCACATTATCCGCGCCCAGCGCATCCACGGCGATGGTGGCCACAATCGCGGAATCGATCCCGCCAGACAGGCCCAACAGCACCTTTTTGAACCCGGTTTTGCGCATGTAATCGCCCAGCGCGATAACCATGGCCCGGTAATCCTGTTCCAGATCATCAGGGAACGTCGCCTTGTCCCCGTCCTGCGCAACCCAGCCGGTATCCTCGCGGACAAAATCCACATGGGCGATCACGCGGTCAAACACAGGCATCTGCAACGCCAAGTCCCCACCCCGGTTCAGAACAAAGGACCCGCCGTCGAAGATCTGATCATCCTGACCGCCAATCATGTTCAAATAGACCAGCGGCACGTCATTTTCGACCACACGCGACACCATATTGGTCATGCGGATTGGGAATTTATTGCGGAAATAGGGCGACCCGTTGGGCACCATCAGAATCTCGGCCCCGGATTCGACCATGGCTTCGCAAACATCTTCGTACCATGCATCTTCGCAGATCGGCGATCCAATGCGCATCCCGTCGATTTCATAGGGGCCTTGGATTGGGCCGGGTTCGAACAGGCGCTGTTCGTCAAAGACGGTGTAGTTTGGCAGAAAATGCTTCAGCATCCGGGCGTGGATTTTGCCGCCTTTCAGGATGAAATAGGCGTTGTACAGCACGTCATCTTCATAGACGGGTCCGCCAATGCCCAGCGCGGGTCCATCGGCGCAATCCGCCGCCAGCGCATGGATATGCGCCATGCAATCCGCCACAAAAGCCCGTTTCAGAACAAGGTCTTGGGTCTGATACCCGGAAATAAACATTTCCGGCAGGGCCACCAGATTGGCCCGCGCATCGCGCCCTTCGCGCCATGCGGCACGGGCCTGATCTGCGTTCTCAGCAAGTGCGCCCACGGCGGGGTTCAATTGGGCCAAAGTCAGGCGAAACTGGTCTGTGGTCTGGGCCATGTTCCGGCACCCTTTCTGTCGTCTGTTGGCGCCAGATGTAGCCGCATCAGACGTCAAGTAAAAGCCGATTGACCAAATCACGCGCAACCAACCCACAGCAAAGCTGCGCAAACCCGTTGCCCCGCCCCCATTGCTGAACTACCTTACGGCCAAGAAACGTGAGGGAGCTGTTCATATGTCACGCCAAAGCCTGCCAATCTGGATCCTTGCCGCCACGCTTGCGCTGTCTGCGCCGGTTGGGGCGCAAACCGTTCAGACCAAGCAATATGACGATGGCGGCGTGTACGAAGGCACGTTCCTGAACGGACGTCAGCATGGGCAAGGCACCTATCGTTTGCCCAATGGCTATGAATATACCGGCGAATGGTTCGAAGGCGAAATTCGCGGTCAGGGCATTGCGCGGTTTCCCAATGGATCGGTCTATCAGGGCGCGTTTTCATCCGGCAAACCCGAAGGGTTCGGCAATATCACCTTTGCCGATGGCGGCACCTATGAAGGCGACTGGGTGGATGGCAAAATCAACGGTCAAGGCGTGGCCAGCTATGCCAATGGCGTGACCTATGAAGGCGAATTTCGCAACGCCATGCATCACGGCGAAGGCAAAATGCAGAGCCCGAACGGCTATATCTACGAAGGTACATGGGTCAATGGCGTCAAAGATGGCCAAGGCATGGTGACCTACCCTGATGGCGCCCTATATGAGGGCACGTTGGCCAATGGCGAACGCGAAGGCCAAGGCACGCTGACCCTGCCCGATGGCATGACCTATGTGGGCACTTGGGTAAACGGCCAAATTCAGGGTCAAGGTCGGTTGATCCAGCCCAATGGCGACATTTACGAAGGTGACCTGGCCGCAGGACGGCGCGAAGGCACCGGGACAGTGACCTATGCCAATGGCGACGTCTATCAGGGCGGATTTGCCAATGATAAACGCCACGGCCAAGGCAGCTTTACCGGGGCGGATGGCTATACCTATGTCGGATCATGGGCCAATGGCCAAATCGAAGGCCAAGGCGAAGTGACCTATCCAGATGGATCGGTCTATGTGGGGCAATTTCGCGCTGATTTGGCCGATGGGATGGGCAAAATCACCTATCCGGATGGGTCCACTTATGACGGAGCTTGGTCCGCGGGCGTAATCAATGGAACCGGAGTTGCAACCTATGCCAATGGATTGGTTTATGAGGGCGAATTCCAGAACGCGCAAAACCACGGCATGGGCAAAATGACCTATGCGGATGGCTATACCTACGAGGGCGCTTGGGAAAATGGTCAGCGGTCCGGTGTGGGCGTGGCCACCTATGCGGATGGCACGCTGTATGAGGGGCAATTTGCCGCCGGACAGCGCCATGGCAATGGTAAAATCACCATGACGGATGGGTTTACCTACCAAGGTCAGTGGCAAAACGGTCAGATCACCGGCATGGGGGTTGCGACCTATACCAATGGCGCGATTTACGAAGGCGCGTTTCGCAATGGTCGTCGTCAGGGCGAAGGCACGATGCGCTACGCCTCTGGCGAGGTTGAAACCGGGGCTTGGGATGATGGGGCATTGGTCACCCGCGCTGATGTGGCCCCTGCAACAGATGCCGTCACAGACCAAGGGTCCAACAGCCAAGAAGCGGCATCAACAGAAGCCGCTTCTCAGTAATCGTTACCCTAACCACTCGCGGTAAACACTAGCCTCGGATCAAACGGGCCTCATGGGATTTGAGGCACCGGCGCGCTGTGCGGCCATAGCCGTTTGGATCGCTGCGCAGTTCTGGGAACAGGGCAAACAATTCCTCGCGGGCTTCGTCGCTGACGGCCGTCAGGCCAATGTCACCGGGGTGGAAGCTTTCGGATGGGGCGCCTTCGGCAAAGATGATTTCGTGTTCATCAAACATCATATGGATGTAAGTGACTTCGCCGCCTTCTTCGCGGGTGACGTCAACGCCATCCACCAGATGGGTCGCGGCCACCAGAACTTCGCTTTCGCCAAACAGCAATTCCGCAGAATAGCCCTGGAACAACATCCGGTGCTGCGGGGATACCAGCAGATCGGATTGCTGACCTGTCAGCACGCCTTCGCGGATGCGGATCGGGGCGAACCGGTCCAATGCGGGCACGGTGCGGGCTTCGATCCAGCGCACAGGCTGCATGCCATGATCGCGGGTCAGCACCAGATCCCCAACCTTTAGGTCCTGGATCATCCGCGCGCCACGGGGCGTCGCGATCCGGGTGTTAGGCGTGAAACAGATGATGTTTTCAATCTCGCTAAAGTTCAGCAACGTGCCGTCATTCAGTGTGACCGACCCGGTCAGACCACCGGTTGCATCGCTTGGATCCGTGATCACGAGGGTCGACATGTCGGCCAAACCACCCAGCTGCAGTGTATCGCCGCCGGTTTCATCGCCTTCGCCACCTGTGACGGTGATTGTGCCGTTTGAGCCATCGCCCAGATCGGCCAGCACAAAGGTATCGTCCCCGTCGCCACCTGTGACCACATCGCCATGGGCAAATGTAATCGTGTCGTCGCCAGCGCCACCGATAATGGTATCTGCGCCCAGCCCACCAGCAATAGTGTCATCACCGGCGCCACCATCCAGCGTGTCGTCACCCGACCCGCCAATCATGGTATCCGCGCCGTCACCTGCATCGACGTTCACGCCAACACTGTCGGCGGAAGCGTCCAAAACATCGTTGCTGCCGGTCAGCACCAACTCTTCGATATCGCTAAAGATTGCGTCATCTGCGCCGTTGGCCATCAAACCCGCTTCGTCGCCGAAATAGGTCGCGGTCACGCCGGTTGACAGGGCGGATGCATCCAACACATCCTGATCCACACCTGTGCCGCCGCCATCAATCGTGTCACTGCCGAACCCATCGACCAGATTGACCTGATCCTGATCCGCGCCGCCATTGATCACATCATCTCCGGACCCGCCGATGATTATGTCGTCGCCAGCACCAGCCGTGATCGTCACACCAGCGCTGTCTGCGGCTGCATCAACCGTGTCGTCGCTATCGGTCAGAACCAGTTCTTCGATTTCTGAGAAGTCCGCCGTGTCAGCACCGCCAACCAACTGGCCAGCCTCATCGGCGGAATATGTAACGTCAACGCCAGATGTCAGATCGGATGCGTCCAAGATGTCATGATCCGTGCCGGTTTCACCGCCAACAATGGTGTCATCGCCAAAGCCGTCGATCAGTTCGACCTGATCCTGATCCGCACCGCCAGCAATCACATCATCGCCGGTCCCGACCGTAATGGTGTCATCACCCGCACCAGCAGTGATGGTCGCGCCGGCGCTATCGGCGGATGCATCCACCGTGTCGTTGCTATCGGTCAGAACCAGTTCTTCGATATCGGCGAATGTGATGGAATCTGCGCCGTTGTTCAGAACACCAGCTTCGTCACCGGAATAGGTGACATCCACGCCGCTGGTCAGGGCAGAGGCATCAATCGCGTCTTGGTCGGTGCCGGTGGCACCCCCATCCACGATGTCGTCGCCAAAGCCGTCTTCGACCAGAATATCGTCCTGATCCGCCCCACCAAAGATGGTGTCGTCGCCCGCCCCACCGGTGATAATATCTGCGCCTGCTTCGCCATAGATCGTATCGTCGCCAGCCCCGGCCAGAACGGTATCGCCGCCTGCGCCTGCTTCGATCAGATCGTCATTGGCCGCATGGCCCGACAGGATGGCGTCGCCTGCATCCACCAGATCATAATCAGGATCACCTGTGTAGGACCCATCAATCACGTCCGCACCGGCCGTGCCGCTGACGGTGCCGTCGGAAATCGGAATGCCCATGGCGTTCAGCGCATAAGGATCGTCGATGGCCGCAACAGAAATCCCGACCAGTGTCAGGGTTTCACCATTCGGGAAATTCAGCACTGCATTGCCGGACCCATCTTCGGTCACGGTCACGTCGGACACATAAACCGGATCGCCCAGCGCATCCGTCAGGTTGGTCACATCCACCAAATCATTGCCGGTGAATGTGCCATTGCCGTTGTCGGTTGGCGCTTCGAAATTGGTGATCACATCCTGACCAAAGCCGTCTTCTAGGATCAGCGTGTCCTCATCCGTGTCGTTGCCCACATCAATGATGTCGTTGCCGGCGCCGCCTGTGATCGTGTCCGCACCTGTGCCCAGATCAACGTTATCCACGCCATTTGAGCCGGTGATTGTGTCATCACCGCTGCCCAGAATGACATTTTCGATCTCGGTAAATGTCGCCGTATTGCCGCCGGTGACCAATGTGCCGCTTTCGGGATCATTGGCATCAACCGCACTGAGATCCAGCACAATGTCAGAAGTGATCGTGCTGGCATCCAACGTGTCGCCATTGGTTTCGCCGGTTTCACCCCCGGTGATCGTATCCGTGCCAAAGCCATTGTCCAACGCAAAGGTATCGTCACCCGATCCCCCGAATTGCACATCATCACCGGTGCCGCCGGTCAATGTGTCGGCACCATCTCCACCATAAAGCGTGTCATTGCCCGCGCCGCCAAACAGATCATCCGCGCCCGCATTCCCCGACACGGTGTCATTGCCGCCATCGCCATGCACTTCGTCATCATCCGCGCCGCCAGAGACGTCATCCGCACCCGCGCCACCATAAACGGTATCAGCCCCGGTGCCGCCGTCGATTTCGTCCGCGTCATTGCCCCCATAAAGCTGATCGTCGCCCGATCCGCCCAGAATGCTGTCGACGCCGTCATAGCCATATACGGTGTCGTTGCCCGCACCTGCATCAATGGTGTCGTCATTGTCCGCATCCACATAGGTGGTGAAATGAACGTCCGTGACCCACAGATATTGGTTGGTTGTGCCACCATTGGAATAGACGATTTCAACCGAATGCACGGGGCCTGCGATTTCAACCAATGCCGACCCAGCTGCGTCTCCGGCGTCATCACTGCTGGTGCCCGCGGTGATGGTATTGCCATTGACGATGTCATCGCCCGCCGCCGTGATCAAGACGGTGACGGCATTGCCATCGGCATCATAGGCGTTGATCGTCACATCATCATGCCATGTGCTGTGATCGATATCGTTGATGCGAAACGCCACATCGACCACTTCGTTGGCCAGACCTGTGCCATCTACCGCATCAAAATCCAGTGTTGTGGTTGAGGTTGGCCCGCCATCCCCGCCCAGTTGCAGCGATGAATTGGTCGCAAAGGTTTCATTGCCAGTTGAGTATTGGCCGGTCGCGGTGTCGACCTGATAGAGGTTGCCATTCCCGTCATTGGAAAAACTAACGGTGACATCCATATCGCCGGTATTCTGGGTGAAACCGCCAAAGATATTTGTGCCTTCGGTGCCTTCGTCGGACCAGTTCAGGGTTTCATCCCCAGTGGCCGGAGGCGTCGCATCATCGCCGTGAATGGTATCATTGCCAGCGCCGCCAAGGATGCTGTCATCGCCGCCACCTGCATTGATCACATCATTGCCATCACCGGATGTGATCGTGTCATCGCCAGATCCTGCATTGATCGTGTCTGCCCCGGTCCCGGTTTCAGACGTTGTATCGCCGCCGTAAATCGTATCGTCACCAGCCGTGCCTTCGATATCGGCATCATTGCCCGTTGTGCCATAAATATTCGGATCAGCGGTATATGCAGGGGCCGCGGTTGCGCTGGACCCGTTATTTGCTGTGATGTTCCAAGTATCAGGGACAAAATAGACACTGCCATCCGTGGCCAGATAATACGACCCCGTATCTGTGATGTTGTTATATGTATTGCCGTCGCCGTCCCAGACGCCGCTCCAGGTCCAAGACCCCGTGCCCAACACTTGATCGGTTGTGAACGTGATTTGCGTTCCAACGATCTGATCGCCTGCGTCCAGCGTTCCGTTACCTAAATTTACCAAATAACCTGATGGCATTAACTTGTCCCTTCAATTTCGCACTGGCAATCTCGCATTGGCGAACGCATGCGATTTCACCTGCCTTGAACGTAATCTCGCATTCAATCATGGACAGTTTCGGGCGATCAGATGGATTTGTGATGTTACTGAACACAATCCGGGATTTTCTGCTAAGATCGCAAAACCCAAAAAAATGCAGCCAAATCAATTAAGTAAATGAAAATCAATTTTCAATCGCGTCACAATTGTGGACGTTTTCGATTTTCCCGACACAATGCCGCCTCAATCCGCCACAGATTGCCCCCAATGATGAACGGCAATCGTATCTTACGTCAACTTGGTGATTTTTGGCGCGGATTGCCCCTGGAGATGTTTGGTTGCATGTCACATTCAAACACTGCAAATTGGCTCTTTCCAATTGGCAATCTGTGTTTATAGTGGCGGCATGATTAGTCAGACCCATATCCCATCATTGCCGTGCAATTCTGCACGTGCCTTTGGTCTGCTTCTTCTCCTTAGCCGCTTCTGAGCGTGCCTTTTGGCGCGACCGCTCAGAAGGGATCAGCGCCAAACACCTCTCAGTCTTCTATCTGCCAACGCTAAGGGCACACATATGCAAAAGATTAACCTAACGGACAAACTGGGTTTGTTTGACACCCACTGGGACCCCAAAGTGGTCGCAACCTATAACAATAACGACGTGATGGTTGTGAAGTTTCAGGGGGAATTTCCCTATCACAAACATGACGATACCGATGATTTCTTTCTGGTGATTGAGGGTCAGGTCACGATGGATTATCAGGACCACGATCCTGTGACCTTTGGGCCCGGTGAACTGGTGATTGTCCCCAAAGGCATCGTTCATCGCCCCCGCGCCGAAAAAGAAGCCAAAGTCCTGCTGATCGAACCGATCGGTGAAGCCAATTCCGGCGATAGCGGTGTCCCCGCCGCCGCCAAAGCCCATATCTAAGGAAGTCGAAATGTCCGATAAAAACCGTGTTTTGATCTTTGACACCACATTGCGCGATGGCGAACAAAGCCCCGGCGCGACCATGACCCATGACGAAAAGCTGGAAATCGCAGAAATGCTGGACGAGATGGGCGTCGACATCATCGAAGCTGGCTTTCCCATCGCATCCGAAGGCGATTTTCGCGCAGTCAGCGAAATCGCCACCCGGTCCAAACAATCGGTGATCTGTGGATTGGCGCGCGCCAATATCAAAGACATCGATCGTTGCGCCGAAGCTGTGCGCAATTCTGAACGTCCCCGCATCCACACCTTTATCGGAACGTCACCGCTGCACCGCGCCATTCCGAATCTGACCATGGATGAAATGGCGGATAAAATCCACGAAACGGTCACCCATGCCCGCAATCTGGTGGACAATGTGCAATGGTCCCCCATGGATGCGACCCGCACCGAATGGGATTACCTGTGTCGCGTGATTGAAATCGCCATCAAGGCCGGCGCCAGCACCATCAATATCCCCGACACTGTCGGCTATACCGCCCCAATGGAAAGCGCGGATTTGATCAAGCGCCTGATCGAAACCGTGCCGGGTGCGGATGACGTGATCTTTGCCACCCATTGCCACAATGATCTGGGCATGGCGACCGCCAACTCGCTGGCTGCCGTGGCCGGTGGCGCGCGCCAAATTGAATGCACAATCAATGGCTTGGGCGAACGCGCGGGCAACACCGCATTAGAAGAAGTGGTGATGGCGCTGAAAATCCGCAACGATATCATGCCGTTCAGCACCGGCATCGACACTAAAAAAATCATGGCCATTTCGCGCCGGGTTGCCACTGTGTCGGGCTTTGCGGTGCAGTTCAACAAGGCGATCGTCGGCAAAAACGCCTTTGCCCATGAAAGCGGCATCCATCAGGATGGCATGCTGAAAAACAAAGAAACCTTTGAAATCATGCGCCCCGAAGATGTGGGCCTGTCGGGCACATCCCTGCCTTTGGGCAAACATTCCGGACGTGCGGCGCTGCGCGATAAACTGGAACAATTGGGGTTTGAGGTTGGGGACAATCAGTTGAAAGACATCTTTGTGCGGTTCAAGGATCTGGCCGACCGCAAAAAAGAGGTGTTTGACGACGACATCATCGCGTTGACCCATATCGGCGGCGACACCGAGGATGATCAGCTGAAACTGGTCACGCTGCGTGTGGCTTGTGGCACCGGTGGTCCAGCCGAGGCAACGCTGGTTCTGGATATCGACGGCAAGGAACACACCGCCATTGAACGCGGCGACGGTCCGGTTGATGCCAGTTTCAAAGCGATCCGCGCGCTGCATCCCAACACAGCCAACCTGCAATTGTATCAGGTGAACGCCGTGACCGAAGGCACCGATGCGCAGGCCACCGTGTCTGTCCGTTTGGAAGAGGACGGAAACATCGCCACCGGCCAATCCGCGGACACAGATACGGTTGTTGCCTCGGCCAAGGCTTATTTGCATGCGTTGAACCGTCTGTTGGTCCGTCGGGGCCGCACCGGCGAAGACACCAAAGAAATCCGCTATACGGACGCAAATTAACTCAGCGCGGGGCGGTTTATGCCGCCCCGTTCGCTCCAAACGCGGCGTCAAACAGCGCTGAAATCCGCGTTGCTTCGTCCGACAGACCCCATGGCGCATTGACCACAAACATCCCTGACCCAATCATCCGATGGCCTTCGCGCGCAGGTGGAAACCGCACTTCGTGGTGGACCACTTTGGGCAGGTCTTCGGCCAGCAGGGTTTTGATCATGGACTGATGCGGCCCATCCGTCAAAATCGGATACCACAGGGCAATCACCCCTACATTCCATTTGCGATGCAGCTGCGTGATGATGCCGGGCATACGCACGTAATCGGATTTCACCTCATAAGACGGATCAATCAGCATCAGCCCGCGCCGTGGATCAGGCGGACAGATCGCATGGGCCATGGAAAACCCGTCTTGGGCATAGACTTTGGCGCGACGGCCCATCACATCCTGCAACGCATCGCGTTCACGTGGATGCAATTCCGCCAAATGCATCGGATCATCGCCCCGCAGCAGCGACGCCGCCACGGCGGGCGATCCGGGATAGGCGGTTTCGCCGCGCGCATTGCGAATAAAATCCAAGGCCCGCATATAGGGATGATCCGCGTCAAACCAATCCTCGGCCACGGCAATACCGGCCGCCGCTTCGCCGGTTTTCACGGCCTCAGCCGCATCCAGATGATACAGGCCCCGCCCCGCATGGGTTTCGATATAGGAAACCGGTTTGGGCTTTTGGGTCAGATAATCCAGCATCCACGCCAACAGGCTGTGTTTCTGGACATCGGCCAGATTCCCGGCGTGAAAAATATGTTGATATGACAGCATGGCCTTCCCTAACGCTGCGTCGGCACAAAAGAAACGCGATTCTGTTCTGATTCTGGCGACTTGCCGCCGATTGTCCCCCCTATTTGGTCTTTCGCCCATGTGCGCCGCTGCTTATACAACATTGGTCCGCACCCCTCACAGAGTCGCGGACCGGCGACGTTTGGCAAAGGGCTCCACTCTATGGGACTATTCGGAAATCTTGGCGGCATGTTTTCATCAGACATGGCGATTGATCTGGGCACAGCAAACACGCTGGTTTACGTCAAAGGTCGCGGTGTGATCCTGAGCGAACCGTCCGTGGTGGCCTATCACGTCAAGGATGGCGTCAAAAAAGTGCTGGCCGTGGGCGAAGACGCCAAGCTGATGTTGGGGCGCACGCCCGGCAGCATCGAAGCGATCCGCCCCATGCGCGAAGGCGTGATTGCCGATTTTGACGTCGCCGAGGAAATGATCAAACATTTCATCCGCAAGGTTCACAAACGCACAACATTTTCTAAACCGAAAATCATCGTCTGTGTGCCCCACGGGGCGACGCCGGTTGAAAAACGCGCCATTCGCCAATCGGTTTTGTCCGCTGGTGCGCGCCGTGCCGGGCTGATCGCAGAACCGATTGCTGCGGCGATTGGTGCGGGCATGCCGATCACCGATCCGACCGGGAACATGGTTGTTGATATTGGCGGCGGCACCACCGAAGTGGCGGTTCTGTCACTGGGTGACATCGTTTATGCGCGCTCCGTGCGCGTCGGTGGGGATCGCATGGACGAAGCGATCATTTCCTATCTGCGACGCCAGCATAACCTGCTGATCGGGGAATCCACCGCTGAGCGGATCAAAACATCCATCGGCGCGGCACGTATGCCCGATGATGGCCGTGGCCAGTCGATGCATATCCGGGGCCGTGATTTGTTGAATGGTGTGCCCAAAGAAACCGAAATTTCCCAAGCCCAAGTCGCCGAAGCCTTGGCCGAACCGGTCCAGCAAATCTGCGAAGCGGTGATGACCGCGCTGGAAGCCACCCCACCCGATCTGGCCGCAGACATTGTCGATCGCGGCGTGATGCTGACCGGCGGTGGCGCGTTGCTGGGTGAATTGGATCTGGCGTTGCGCGAACAGACCGGGCTAGCCATTTCCGTGGCCGACGAAAGCTTGAACTGCGTGGCATTGGGCACCGGCAAAGCGCTGGAATACGAAAAACAACTGCGCCATGTAATTGACTACGACAGCTGAGCGCACGCAAGATACCGCGCAAATCGCCCACTGACAGAAAGGGACGCACGGACCCTTGGCCAATGACAGAAACAGAGAAGATTTTGTAGCCCCGATCCGGCGTTTGCTGGTTGGGGTTCTGGTGCTGTTGATGTTCGCGGTTTTCCTGATCTGGCGGATCGATTCCCCACGTGTGGAACGGTTCCGCGCCGACATTATCAACCGGTTTGTGCCCAGTTTTGAATGGGCCATGGCCCCTGTGACCGGGATGATCAATCTGGTGTCGGATTTCCAATCCTACCAACGTCTGTCGGATCAAAATCAGGAATTGCGGCGCGAATTACAACAGATGAAGGCCTGGCGCGAAGCTGCGATCCGGTTGGGGCAGGAAAATGCCAAACTGCGTGATTTGAACAATGTACAGCTGGATTTACAGCTGACCTATGTGACCGGCGTGGTGTTGGCGGATAGCGGGTCGCCGTTTCACCAATCCTTGCTACTGAATATCGGCGCGCGTGATGGCATCGTTGATGGCTGGGCGGCGATGGATGGGCTGGGTCTGGTGGGGCGGATCAGCGGTGTGGGCAATGACACAGCCCGCGTGATCCTGTTGACCGACACGTCCAGCCGCATCCCCGTCAATATCCAAGACGCAGGCCAACGCGCCATTCTGTCAGGGGATAACACCCTGCACCCGCCCTTGGAATTCATCGAAAACGCCGATTTGGTGCGTCCCGGTGACCGGGTTGTGACATCGGGCGATGGCGGTGTTTTCCCGGCGGGTTTGCAGGTGGGCGAAGTGGCATTGGGCGTGGATCGTCGATTACGCGTGCGTTTGTCGGCGGATTACGAGCGGCTTGAATTTCTGCGGGTTTTGCGCAGCCACGGCACCGAAAACATCACCGATCCCGGCGGGTTAATCGCCCCCGGTCTGCTGCCCGTCTTTGAGGACGAAACAACAGGGGCCAACGATGGTTGAAGCCCCAGCAAGCCGGATATGGATCGCACGCGGCACCTATATCACCATCGCGATCCTATTGATATTCCTGCAACTTTTGCCGCTCAACACATTGCCCCCACGCTGGGCACCGCCGGATTTAATCCTAGCTGTGACATTGGCTTGGGTGGCACGACGCCCGGATTTTATGCCCATTCTGTCCGTCGCATTCGTTTTTTTGTTGTGTGATTTTTTGTTCCAGCGCCCGCCGGGACTATATACTGCATTGATGTTGATTCTGACGGAAACCTTGCGGGCCCGATCCCGAAATCTGCGCAATTCTGCCTTTTCGGTGGAATGGGCGACCATTGCGTTGGGTATCGTGGCGATCACGTTTGGCTATCGGTTGGTGCAATCTGTCGCGCTGCTGCATCAGGCGCCGTTTTGGTTGACGATGGTGCAGATGGTGCTGACGATCCTGATCTATCCGGTGGTGGCCGTGTTGTCGCAAATTCTGTTTGGCATTGCCCGCCCGGCTCCGGGGCAGGTTGATTCATTGGGACATCGGCTATGAAACGGTCTGGCGCAGATACCAGCGAAAGCGCGCGCCGCATTTCGCGACGGGGCCTGCTGGTGGGTGGGTTTCAGTTGGGCATCATGGGGGTGCTGACCTGGCGGATGCGATCCATGCAATTGGACGCGGGGGAAACTTATCGCGCCTTGGCCGAAGAAAATCGGGTGAATATCCTGACTTTGGCCCCGCCTCGCGGCCTGATTTTTGATCGCAACGGGGTCAAGCTGGCGGAAAACGAACAGAACCTACGCATTGTTATGGTGCGCGAACGCGCCGGTGATATTGGCGAAGTTCTGGCCCGGTTGACGCAATTGGTGCCCATTCCCCCCGAAAATCTAACCCGCGCCATCGAAGAAATGACATCCCGCCCGGGCAACACCAAAATCCCGATCGTGGATCGCATCACTTGGGAAGAATTCGCACGCGTTGCCGCCAACACCCCCGCCCTGCCCGGTGTCATCCCAGAGGTCGGCCTGTCGCGGCATTATCCCATGCAAGAAGACATGGCGCATGTGGTTGGCTATGTGGGCCCGGTCAGCGATTATGATCTCAGTCGGATCGACGACAAAGACCCGCTGCTAAACATTCCCCGGTTCCAAATTGGCAAAACCGGCGTTGAAAACAAGATGGAACGCCCATTGCGCGGCTCTGCGGGCAATCAACAGGTCGAAGTAAACTCGGCCGGGCGGATCATGCGTGAACTGGACCGCCAAGAGGGCCAAGCCGGGACCGATCTGCAACTGACCGTAGATGCCGGATTACAGAATTACATGCAGGCGCGTCTGGGAAATGAAAGCGCCAGCGCCGTTGTGATGGATCTGGAACATGGCAATATTCTGGGGATCACTTCGGCGCCCAGTTTTGATCCAAACCTGTTTGTGCGTGGGATTTCTGTGTCTGATTGGCAGGGCTTGAATGAAAACACATTCCGCCCTTTGGCCGCCAAAGCGGTACAGGGCACCTATCCCCCCGGTTCAACCTTTAAAATGGTGACCGCTCTGGCCGCGCTTGAGGCTGGTATCGTCGATCCTGAGGAAACGGTTTATTGCCCCGGTCACCTGGATGTGGCGGATGTGAAATTCCATTGCTGGAAACGCGCGGGCCATGGCAACGTCAACCTGCATGAAAGCCTGAAACAAAGTTGCGACGTCTATTATTATGACATTTGCCAACGGGTGGGCATCGACAAAATTGCTGAAATGGCCCGCAAACTGGGGCTGGGTATTCGCCATGATCTGCCATTGTCAGCCGTCGCGCGCGGGCTGGCACCGGACAAAGCATGGAAAACCGAAACCCGCGGCGAAGATTGGCGGATTGGGGACACAGTGAATGCCTCAATCGGACAAGGTTACGTACTGGCGTCGCCCATGCAATTGGCGGTGATGACGGCGCGGATCGCAACCGGCCGGTCGATTTCACCCCGGTTGATCCAATCCATCGATGGGGTCGAAACACCGTCGGGGGCTGGGGAAACGCTGGGGCTGAACGAAAATATGCTGCGCCGTGTGCGCCAGGCCATGTATGCGGTCAGCAATCATTCGCGCGGCACAGCGCGTGGATCGCGTATCGTCGAAGATGCGTTTCGTATGGCCGGAAAAACCGGCACATCCCAAGTGCGCCGCATCACCGCCGCCGAACGTGCCGCGGGGATCATCCGCAATGCCGATCTGCCATGGGAACGACGCGATCACGCGCTGTTTGTCGATTTTGCCCCCTTTGATAACCCCAAAATTGCGGTGTCCGTTGTTGTGGAACATGGGGGGGGTGGATCAACTGCGGCCGCCCCGATCGCCCGTGATATCACGCTTCAGGCGCTTTATAATGGCACGCCACCCTTGTCTGCCTATCCTGCGGATCAACGGGGCCGTATCCGCACACAACAGCAAAATATGGTACTGCGTGACATTGTGCCGCCAGCGACAAATGACAGGGCTTAACAATGTCCTATCTAGAATATCAGGTAAAATACACGCCCACGGGTTTTCGGAAATTGTTGTTCCTGAACTGGCCCGTCATCCTGTTGCTGACGGCGATTTCCTGCATCGGGTTTCTGATGCTGTTTTCCGTGGCGGGCGGGGATATTGACCGCTGGGCCACCCCTCAGATTAAACGGTTTGGCATCGGCATGGCCCTGATGATGATCGTGGCTCTGGTGCCTATCTATTTTTGGCGCAATGTCGCGGCGGTGGGATATATAGTGTCTATTTTGCTGTTGGTCGCGGTGGATTTGATTGGATTTGAACGCAACGGTGCGCAACGCTGGGTTCAACTTGGCCCGGTTCAATTGCAACCCTCAGAGCTGGCGAAAATCACCGTGGTGATGATGTTGGCGGCCTATTACGACTGGCTCCCGGTGAAAAAGACATCCCGCCCGCTATGGGTTTTATTGCCGGTTCTGATCATCCTGTTGCCCACGTTTTTTGTGCTCAAACAGCCCGATCTGGGCACGTCGTTGTTGCTGATGATGGGCGGCGGGGCGATCATGTTTTTCGCAGGTGTGCATTGGGCCTATTTCATGACCGTTATTTCGGCGGGGATTGGGCTTATTTTTGCGGTGTTCAAAACGCGCGGCACAGATTTGCAATTCTTGGCCGATTATCAATACCGGCGGATTGATACATTTCTGGACCCGTCTCGGGACCCGCTGGGGGATGGATATAACATCGCCCAAGCCAAAATCGCACTGGGGTCAGGTGGCTTTACCGGGCGTGGTTTCATGCAAGGTACGCAATCGCGCCTGAATTTCCTGCCTGAAAAACACACCGATTTCATTTTCACCATTCTCGCCGAAGAGTTTGGGTTTCTGGGCTCGTTTGGGCTGTTGTGCCTTTATGGTTTGGTTCTGTTTTTCTGCATCACATCTGCGCTGCAAAACCGGGATCGGTTTGCGTCATTGGTGACTTTGGGCGTGGGCACGACGTTCTTCTTGTTCTTTGCGATCAATATGTCGATGGTCATGGGATTGGCGCCGGTTGTGGGCGTTCCATTGCCGTTGGTCAGCTATGGCGGCACGGCGATGATGATCCTGTTGATGGCGTTTGGGCTGGTGCAATCCGCCCATGTTCACCGCCCGCGCTAACCCAAAGGGGCTGCTTATGTCGATCTTTCACCTTGCTTATAATGTTGATGATCTGGATGCGGCACGCGCGTTTTATGGCGGCGTTTTGGGCTGCATTGAGGGGCGGTTTACCGACACTTGGGTTGATTTCAATTTCTTTGGCCATCAAATTTCCCTGCATCTGGGCACGCCATTTGCGACCCAAGCGACAGGTCATGTGGGCGATCACATGGTGCCCATGCCGCATCTGGGTGTGATCCTGCCTTTGGCTGACTGGTTGGATCTGGCGGAACGACTGGATGGACAGGTCCAGTTTGAAATTCCGCCCATCATCCGGTTTGCCGGAAAACCGGGCGAACAGCGCACGATGTTTTTCCGGGACCCATCCGGAAACCCGATAGAAATCAAAGGCTTTGCCGATATGACACAGGTATTTGCATCATGATCCAGATTTTAAATGCCACGGCAGTTCACAACCGCGATGCCTATGGGGCCGCGTTGAAAACCGCCCTGTCGGCGCGGGATTTAACCGCGAATATTTCCAGCGACATCCCCGGCGATCAGGTCGATTACATCATCTATGCCCCAAACGGGACGATCACCGATTTCACCCCCTTCACCAATTGCAAAGCCGTGCTCAGCACGTGGGCCGGGGTTGATAAAATCACCAGCAACCAAACCCTGACCCAGCCACTGACACGTATGGTCGATGATGGGCTGAAATTTGGTATGGTCGAATGGGTCAGCGCCCATGTGTTGCGCTATCATCTGGGGATTGATGCACAGATCGTGAACCCGGATCACATCTGGGATCAGACCACACCCCCTTTGGCGTGCGAACGGGCTGTGACCATCCTTGGATTGGGCGAATTGGGTCAGGCCTGCGGTCAGATGCTGGCGCAGCTGGGGTTCAACGTCACCGGTTGGAGCCGGTCGCAGAAAAACATCGACAATATCACCTGCCTGTTCGGCCCTGATGGGTTAAAACAGGCGTTGGCCACGGCTGAAATACTGGTGCTGCTGCTGCCCAACACGCCGCAGACCGATGGATTGATCAATGCCGACCGGCTGGCGCAATTGCCACGCGGCGCGTTCCTGTTGAACCCCGGTCGTGGCCCGCTGATTGACGATGCAGCCCTGATTGAGGCGCTGGATCGCGGCCATCTGGCCCATGCAACGCTGGATGTGTTTCGCATTGAACCCTTGCCTCAGGACGACCCGTTCTGGTCCCACCCAAAGGTCACCGTCACCGCGCATGTGGCGTCAGAAACGCGGGTGAACACAGCCGTCGAAGTTCTGGCGGACAACATCAAACGCAGCGAAGCCGGGCAAAGCCTGAATTTCCTCGTGGATCGTGATTTGGGGTATTAAAAACCAAAGGTCACAGATCACCGGCGTTTACAAATTGTGATTTCATCGCTGTCAGACCTAGCGCTTTTGAATTCAACTGATCCCCGCAAACGTCGATTATCGACGGATAGCCACTGCTTCAGAATGCAAGCACCATTGGGAGCGGCGCTATCAACTCGCGGGTTAAGCAAAAGCTTTGACGACGCCATGGCCTGCTAGGCACAATATATGTCGCGTCCAAACTTACCTTAGCTTTGGTGGCACGTTCGGATCCATGCCGGGGCCGGTGCGTTGGGCTTCGGGGATGTGGGGTTCGGCGGGCACAGGCAGATCGAACCGCAGCCCGTGACGTGCTAGTCCTGATGCCAGTGGATCGCTGGCGCGGAAAAACGCCACATCAATCGCGCCGGCCTCAACGCCTGAAAACGTCAAAGCTTCGCCCACTGCGCTGGCTAGGGCCGGTTCCGCCCCCGGCACTGCATCAATGAACGCCAGCAAATGCCCGCGTGTGCCAATCGCGTATTTGACTTCGACCAGATAGGCCATGCGCGCCAACCCGGTGGCCGTGGCCAATTTGCGATCCACACCTTCGATCACCGCTTCGGGCAGACCGGCGGGCGGGGCGATTTCTTCGATCTGGGCCTCTTCTTCGGCGGGGCCTTGGTCCAAAGTATCCACCAGCCAGCCCAGCGCATCGGCGGGGATCAGCATCGCGGATGGGGCCACGTCCAAATTCAGACCCAACCCGATCTGCAATCCCGCCAACATCTGCGCCAACATCCGCCCTGACAGGGCCGCGTAGGGGGCTGGTGCGCCGGTGAATTCCGTCAGCCGTTCGCTGCGATCAAACACCAGCACAAAGCTTTGGCCTTCGACGTCAAAAACATCCGGGTCGATTTGGTCGCCTTCGGGTTCGGCGGTCAGCAACATGAACAATTCCGTGTCGGCCAGCCGTTCAAAAAACCGCAGCCGTGCGGCGTCATCACCGGGGGCGGCTTCCATTTTGGCGTGGGCGTTGTCCAGATCGGTCATTGGGGCACCTTGGGGTCGGATTACATTGGCCCTGTGATGTCATTTCTGGCGACGACCCGCAATCAATCGGTCTGGGTTTCGCCAATCATCGTGACGCGGGCCTGTCCAATAAATGCCGAACACGGGCCTGAATTTGTGGGATCACGTCCAACTCAAACCACGGATTCTGTTTCAGCCAACGATTGTTGCGCGGGCTGGGATGGGGCAACACATAAATCCCGTTCTGCCCCTTTGCGCTGTATTTCACCGCCTCTGTCACGGATTTCCCTTTTAGCTGCGGCAGATGCCAACCAATCGCATAGGCCCCCAGAACCAGCGTCAATTCGACCTGTTTTAACGCATCCATCACCGGCGCGCGCCATGTAGCGGCGCATTCCGGGCGGGGCGGCTGATCCCCGGCCTTGCCTGATCCAGGAAAACACAGCCCCATCGGGAATATCCCCATCCGATTGTCCGCATAAAACGTCGCTTCGTCCACGCCCAGCCAGCTGCGCAACCGCTGTCCGGATGGATCATCAAAGGGGCGGTTTTTTGCATGTGTGATCCGCCCGGGCGCCTGCCCTGCGATCAGAATTTTGGCCTCTGCATCCAGCTGAAAAATCGGATTGGGTCCAAGTTCCAGCCCCTGACAAATCCGACAGGTTTGCATTTTGGGAATCAGCGTCGCCAAGTCGTCAATCATCGGTCTGCCTCGTAGGAACGGGTGAACGGGCCGGGCAGGATTCGCAATCAGCCCCTGATTTGGCTGAACTTGCGTGACATCAAACGCCAATCCCAGACAAATCGCCCAACTTTGCGATAACTTTTGCGCCAAACCTCATGATCTAGTTCAGCTTTGCTTGTTCCTCCGCTTTCAAACCGCTATTTGACGTCAAAACAAGGGAAATGGGGGAAGCATGTACCGCGTCTGGAATTTCGTTACCAACTACTCACTGCTTTTGATCATCGGGGCCATTCTGGCGCTGATCTGGGCAAATACCAATCCACAAACCTATCATGACTTTGTCGAGTTTGTGATCGTCGATGATTTTTTCATCGGTCATCTGCACGATGATGGCCACGGTCACGTGGTCCGCACGCTGACGCTGCATTATCTGGTGAATGACGTTTTGATGGCGTTCTTCTTTGCGATTGCCGCAAAAGAAGTCTGGGAAGCGATCATCCTAAAAGAAGGCTCTTTGCGTGGTAAAAAAGCCGCGACGCCGTTGGTTGCGACCTTTGGTGGGATGGCTGGCCCAATCGCTGTTTATCTGGGCATGGCCTATTTCCTTGGCTCAGACACCTATGACGCCGTTGCCAAAGGTTGGGCGATCCCAACTGCGACAGACATCGCGTTTTCCTATCTGGTTGGTCGTCTGGTGTTCGGCGCAAGCCACCCTGCGGTTCGGTTCCTGTTGTTGTTGGCGATTGCCGATGATGCGGCGGGCCTGATCATTCTGGCGATTTTCTATCCATCAGGCGAATTGGCGCCGGAATGGTTGCTGATTTCGGTTGCGGCGGCTGTGGGCGTTTATGTTCTGTTCAACTGGCTGCCCCGCCGGATGGATCGCGGCAACGAAGCCCGCCCCCGTTCGACTTGGGTGCGCAACAAATTGTCTTGGTGGCCTTATCTGATCGCTGGCGCCATCAGCTGGTACGGGTTCCAAGAAGCGGGCATTCACCCCGCTTTGGGTCTGTTGCCAATCGTGCCAACCCTGCCCCATGCGGACCGCGCATTTGGCATCTTCTCTGAGGCGGAAACCCACCTCAAAGATTTGCTCAACCACACCGAACACCTGCTGGCCCACCCGGTCGAAGTGGTGCTGTTCTTCTTTGGTTTGTTGAATGCCGGGGTTGAGTTTAGCTCAATCGGGTCGCCGACTTGGCTGGTGTTGGCAGGTCTGCTGATCGGTAAACCGCTTGGGGTTCTGCTCATGGGCTGGCTGGCGGCCGGACCGATGAAACTGGGATTGCCAGAAGGGATGCGAACGGTGGATCTGTTTGTGATCGGCTGTGTGGCAGCGATCGGGTTTACCGTGTCGCTGTTTGTCGCATCCGTGGCGTTTAGTCCCGACGATATGCTGGGCAATGTTCCGGTTCAGGACGCTGCGAAAATGGGCGCATTGTTCAGTTTCTTTGCTGCTGTAGTGTCCATCATCGCCGGCAAAGTGACCCGCGTTCAGAAACAAGACTAAGCTAACAAACGCGTTTAGGGGGCCAATTGGCCCCCTTTTCACCCCAAATTTATTGTATTTTTGCCATTCAATCCGACATAATGAGTGAAAAAACATGTGGTGCCCTTTGGGTCACCCTGTGTTAACCAAGCCCTTGCACAATGGGGCACATGTTACAGGCGCCCCAGAACGGGCTGAGCGGAAACCGGATGCTGGAATTTCGAAATGTCAGCAAGTCCT
The DNA here is from genome assembly GCF_040932005.1 of Aestuariibius sp. HNIBRBA575. Lineage (NCBI taxonomy): Bacteria > Pseudomonadati > Pseudomonadota > Alphaproteobacteria > Rhodobacterales > Paracoccaceae > Aestuariibius > Aestuariibius sp. HNIBRBA575. The sequence continues at coordinate 610,866 of NZ_CP162414.1, read as the reverse complement.
TTTGGACAGGAAAGCAGCGCAAGGTGATCCTTGATGGCGCGTCCTTTCGGGTTGATCTGGGCAATTCTCTGGGCATTCTGGCCCCCAATGGCACCGGTAAAACCACGCTGATCAATATGATGGCCGGTCTGGAAAAACCCGACGAAGGCGAAATTTCCCGTACGTCGCGTATTTCATTCCCGTTAGGATTTATGGGCGGTGTTGTGAACCGGCATTCGGCCATGGAAAACAGCCGCTATATTGCCCGGCTCTACGGTCTGGACCCCGACTATGTCGAGGCATTCTGCCGCTGGATGGCCGGGATCAAGGAATATTTCGACATGCCAGTGGGCACCTATTCCCAAGGGATGCGGGCGCGATTTACGTTCTCTTTGATGTTGGCGCTGGATTTCGACATTTACCTGATCGACGAAGGCATGCCACAAACCACAGATGCCGAATTTAATCGCAAAGCAGGCGAAGTGCTGCGCGAAAGACTGGAAACAACAACGGTGGTGATTGTGTCTCACCAGGCGACAACGTTGGAACGTTATGCCCGATCCGCGGGCGTGTTAATGGATGGTCGTATCCACATGTTTGACACCTTGGAAGAAGCGAAACAGTTGTATGACTACGAAACCCAAGGCTAGAAAATACCGCATTCGCCGCAGCGAACCGCTTGCTGCGGCCCCCACTTCGGTTCCCGAGGATGGGACAGCTGCGTCAGCGGCCCAACCCGCGATCACGTTCCCAGACCTGTCAGATGGGTCGGTTTCGTCGCCGCAGCCCGTCCGCGAGGGTCAGGTCGACAGCACTGCGTCCGTTGCGTCGGAAACCGATATCAATGCGATCCGCAAAGAGGGGCTGACGGGCCGACAATTGCGCATGGCGCGGCGTGTGGCCCAGAAACAGGGGCTTGCTGTTACGTCAGATTTCGACGCAGTCCGGCAATTGCGCGCCAAAGGCATCGATCCGTTTCAGCGTGCCAATATCCTTGAACTCGTTTCTCCTGAAGATCCGACGGGGCCGCAAATGGCCGACGGTGGCCCGCCTACGGGCAAACCACCACAATTGCCCCAAACCGTTCCCGGCAACGCCAACAAAGGCAAACAACTGGCGCGGATCAAACCAGAACAGGTTCCGTCGACTGATGTAAACAAGCCCTCTTCTGCGGATCGTCGTGCTGGGGAAATTCGCGAAATTCAACGTGATATCGCCAAGCGTCGCCGCAAAAAACTGGTCATGCTTGCCTCGCGGCTGGCTGTGTTTGTCATGCTGCCCACATTTATTGTTGGTTGGTATTTTGCCTTTGCCGCCGCGCCGATGTACGCCACATTCGCCGAATTCACCGTCCAAAAGGCCGAAGGGTCATCCAGCGGGATCGGCGATCTGTTTGGCGGCAGCGGCTTTGGATCACAGCAGGATTCATCCGGCGTTCAGAGTTTCCTAACGTCGCGCGATGCGATGATCCGACTGGACGAAGAACACGGGTATGTGGCCCATTTCAGCAATCCTGACATCGACGCCATCCAACGCCTGTCCGAAAATGCCACCTACGAAGAGGCTTATGGTCTTTATTCTGACAACGTCAAAGTGGGCTATGATCCAACATCAGGCGGGTTGTTGAAAATGGAAGTTGTGGCCGCGTCACCAGAGGCCGCCCAGCAATTTTCCGAAGCGTTGATTTCTTATGCCGAAGAAATGGTCGACGCCCAAACCGAACGGTTGCGCCGGGATCAGATGGCCGATGCCCGCACCGCCTATCAAGAGGCCGAAGAGCGTCGTTCTGAAGCGCTTGCGCAGTTGGTTGAAGCACAACAAGCCACGTCTGCCACCGATGCGGCCTCAGAAAACTCTTTGATTTTGGGGCAGTTACAGCAATTGAACACGGCCCTGTTGGATAAAAGGCTGACCTTGGATTCATTCCTGACCCGTGCGCGCCCCAATCAGGCCCGCGTCGATGCGCTGCGCACTGAAATTGCCAGTATCGAACGTCAGATTTCCGTCATCCGGCAGGAAATCGGCAGTTCGCGTGCGACCGATAATACCGCCCTGCGAATTTCCGAGGAAAACTATACATTCCAGACACTTATGGTCCAACAAAGCCTGCAATCACTGGAAGCGTCCCGCATAGAAGCCAATCGTCAGATCACTTATCTGACGCTGAATGTGCGCCCGGTTGCCCCTGACAAAGCGACCTATCCAAGGGTTTTTGAAAACACGATGGTGGCGTTTTTGATTTTTGCGGGTATTTACCTGATGATCTCTTTGACGGCGTCGATTTTGCGCGAACAGGTATCTTCGTAATGAAAAACATCCAAGTTGGGTCACTGACCCTGTCCAATGACGCGCCACTGACCGTCATCGCTGGCCCGTGCCAGTTGGAATCAGAGGCGCACGCCCTAATGATCGCCACCGCGATGGCGCAGGCCTGTGCTGATGCGGGTGCGCAATTTGTGTTCAAGGGCAGCTTTGACAAAGCCAATCGCACATCCCTATCGGGCAAACGCGGATTGGGGATCGAGGCAGGCCTAGCGGTCATGCAAACGGTCAAGGACGCGCTTGGCTGTCCGGTTTTGACCGACATCCACACGCCAGAACAATGCGCCAGCGTCGCCGAAGTGGTTGATATCATACAGATCCCGGCCTTTTTGTGCCGCCAGACCGATTTGCTGATCGCGGCCGGAAAAACCGGCGCCGTGATCAATGTAAAAAAGGGACAGTTTTTGGCGCCCTGGGACATGGTCAATGTCGTGTCCAAAATCGAAAGCACCGGAAATCACAACATTCTGTTGACCGAACGCGGTGCGTCATTTGGCTATAACACCTTGGTGGCTGACATGCGGTCCCTGCCCGAAATGGCCAAAACCGGCTATCCCGTGGTGATGGACGCAACCCATTCGGTGCAACAACCCGGCGGTCAGGGCGGATCATCCGGCGGGCAACGCGAATTTGCCCCGGTTATGGCCCGTGCGGCGGTCAGTTTGGGGATCGCGGCGGTGTTTATCGAAACACACGAAGCGCCAGATACGGCGCCATCTGATGGGCCCAACATGATCCCGCTGGATCAGATGCCGGCCTTGGTAAACACTTTGATGGCGCTAGACAAAATCGCCAAGGCGGACCCAATCCGACTGTAATCCTGTCGGGAAATCCTGACTTGGACATTGGGCAGCTCCTGCTTATGGTCGCGATAACTGATCCATAAAAGCGATTTATCATGTCCATATTCCGCCGCCTCGCCTTTGTTTTTGCTTTGTTGTTTGTCGCGTTGCCTGCAACCGGCCCCACCCTGGCCCAAGACGCGACAGACACAGCGCCGATGGGGGCGATCACCCCGCAGGATAGCGCGCAATTGGACGCGGATATCGCGGTGCGACTGCGTGAAATTCTAGAAGAAATGGCCAATTACCCCGACGTCACCGTCGCCGTCAGCGAAGGCATCGTGACCTTTCGCGGCACGGCGACAACGCAAGCCGATGCCGATGCTCTCAGCGAATTGGCCGCCCGCATCGAAGGTGTGGTGACTGTGCGCAACGACGTGACAGAAACATCTGACATTGTTGAACGCCTCAACCCTGCCATCGAACGGTTCAAAGAACGCGCCGCGCAATTCCTGAACTTTTTGCCCATCGCCGTGATCGCGGCACTGGTTTTTGGGTTGATCGTCTGGATTGGGTTTCGCATCGCACGCGCGCATCAACCTTGGGAACGGTTAGCCCCAAATGCGTTTATCGCTGACCTCTACCGGCACATTCTGCGCATCGCGTTTGTGATTGTCGGGGTTGTTCTGGCGCTTGATATCATGAACGCCACGGCCCTGCTGTCGACGATCCTTGGCGCGGCTGGGATCATCGGTTTGGCCATTGGTTTTGCGGTGCGCGATACGGTCGAAAACTTTATCGCCTCTGTCATGTTGTCGATTCGCCAGCCCTTTGCCCCCAATGACACGATTGAAATCAATGGGGACGAAGGCAAAGTCATCCGTTTGACCAGCCGTGCGACCATCCTGCTCAGCTTTGATGGCAATCATATCCGCATTCCGAATGCGACCGTGTTCAAAAGCCGGATCGTGAACTATTCGCGCAACCCGGAACGCCGGTTCAAACTAACCCTTTGTGTGGATTCGTCCGCCGACCTCGCAGAAATGCGGAATTTGGCCATTAAAACCGTCCAAGAGCTTCCTTTTACGCTGGAACACCCCGCATCCAATGCATGGCTGGGCGACATTACTGACGGTGGCACGCAGATCACCATTGTCGGCTGGATCGATCAGCGCGAAACATCCCTTGTGCGGGCCCGCGGCGAAGCGTTGCGATTCGTTAAACATGCAATCGAGGCCGCCGGTGTCGAAATCCCCGACACGACCTATCGGATTGTGATGAACCATCCTGATTCGGTGGAGTTGACCCCTGCACCGGTTCACAGCACCGCCCCGGCCCCTCAGGCAGAGGACGTAAAAGCCTCTTCTGAAGAGGAATTGGACCGGATTGTGCAGGCAGAACGCGACACAGGCGAAGGCGAAGACCTGCTGCGCAATGATGCTCTGAAAGAATAACATTTTTTTGTCAAAACTCTCTTGAACACTTCGCCAGTTCTCAGTATCAACCGCTTCGCTGATGGGGTGTAGCCAAGTGGTAAGGCAACGCTTTTTGGTAGCGTGCACCGTAGGTTCGAATCCTACCACCCCAGCCAGCCTTTCTCTTTGTGTGCCGTCCGGCGTGAATCGCAACCTGTCCGGCGAGAAACGCAACTTATGTCGGGTAAGAACGCGACTTTGTGCATTTTCTACTGATTTTCCGACTTTTGTTTGGTCTAGCAAGCGCGTACCGAATTTTCGAAAGACGCCCCGAGTAATGGCCCCTTACAGCCCTTATTGGTCATACACACTTGCAATTCGATGCTACGACCGACTCCCATAGCGGACCTTCATCAATGAAATCGTAGGGCAGTACGTCTCCTGCACCAGTCTTGTAATAAATCAGCCCCACCACTACATATTGTTAGCAGCAACTAACCCAGCGCGAGGTGTAGACTATTGGTCGATGAAGATTTCAAAATCAATAGCACCAATTCTTTGAACGAACTGTCGGAACTCAGGTTCGACATTGAAGAGCTTGACCAAGATTTTGGCCTCAATTGTCGGTTACGTTTCGGAACCATGATCTATCAACACAATGACCGCGAATATGAAGTTGGCGTCAGTCGTGCATTCTTACGCCTCAACCTTGAGGGTTGTGAAACCACCCTTGATGCCACTTTCGGTGAAAGCGAATTAAAGGTCGTTGAAGAGTTACAAACCTCAGAAACAGAGACCGACATTGGGGTGTCTGGCTATGGCGGAGTCGATGGAAGCGGTGGTTTGGACGGATCAGCAGCAGTTTATGGAAAGGCCGGCGCTAAAACAAAAAGAACACGTGCTCAATCAAGGACACTCCTTCCAGTTGTCGCCAAGCCAAACGACAGTTGGGAAGTAAGGCCCCATACGGTTGTTGGCAAGACAAACAATAGTATAGAGGGGACAGCCATCCCAAGCGCACGGCTATGCGTCTTGCGTAGAAAGAGAGGCGGAAACCGTATGTCGGTGATTGCAGAGGTCCAAGTATCTAAGAGCGCAATCAAAGTTGCTGCCAGTCATGGCAATAAGATGGGTAAGACCCTTAGCGAATGGCGAAGTAAGGACGTAATTGTCTCCCAGATTTTGAAACGAGCAATTCAGCGCGAAGCGGCAATGGCCAATGCCACAAAATCAAGTGCCGTCGTGGCTATATCTCGCTGCGAAATAGAAGAAGAATAATGCGGCTTGTTGAAGACATTCTTACCCCTGCTGAACTTGAGGCAATTCAACTTGTATCAAATAGCGAGACGCCACGTTTTGACATTCTGGTAGAGCTTTCAGGCTTGGATCCACGGCGAGATTTCACTTACTCCGATTTACGGCGGCTCAATCTTTGCGGTGCCGATCTGCGCGGTTACAATTTTACCGGGTCGGACTTACGCCTTTGCGCACGCAATGATAGGACGATAATCGATGACACCACGGTCTTAACAGACGCGCAGACCGATTGGATTGAGCTAGAAGCGCTGCCTATTGTTATGAAGATGCAAGAAGTCGAAACGGCATCTGGATCAGACCGTAGGCTTGTAGTGTTGAATGAACTGATCGCTGAGTTTGGCAAATCGGCTCACGTGGTGACCTATATGGTGTCGGCGGCGTCAAAAGCGGACTCGTTGGATGAATTCATTGATTTTGCGCTGTTCCTCCCACAAAATCTGTCAAAGGGGCACGCCAGAATGCTGCAAACTGCGGCGGCTAAACTGCTCAAGAAAAAACTGTCTCGCAGTAAGAGCCGAACACGACGAGACACCACCATAGTATTTGCACTAGAAGCCATTTCTGCAAGATTGCAAGAAAGCAAAGGTACGCTTGCGGCAAAGATATTCGGCTATTTGGCAGAAATTGCTGACACGAAAAACCAGTCTGTTCAACTTGGCGGAACTTACAATATCGAACGGGCTGACCTTGAAAAGGCATTCGCCCGGATTGGGCAGTAGATGGCGCAAAGCAAAAGGGGCCATTAGGCCCCTTTTTGAACTTAGATTATCTCTGGCGGATCATTGCTGATTTTCGTACGCATCTGCCGCCAACTACCAATGCTCCAGAGGTTATCGATATTGCGAATGTACGTATCAACTTTCTTCTCTCTGTCTGCAATTAAACCTATCAAGTCTGTTTGATGCGGATTGCCATCGACGAGAGCTTTGTCAAACATCCCAAATTCTGTTGACCACCAATCCCCATCAACTTCGCCAGCGATCTTTTCGAACTTCGCTTTGTAGTTTTCAAAGTCTTTTTGCGAGTTGGCAAAGCAATGCTTCGCCGCAAGGATTGCGGTTATACCACCCTTTCGTTCGCCTACGAATTGGAGTGGGTACAACAACCCCGCGAAGTATAGGTTTTCGAGTACAGGAATAATTCGTGTGTCGTGATCTTCATCCCAAATGACAGCAAAGTCATGCTGTAAGGCTTGCTTGACAGGTTGTCCCGTCACATCAAACCACTCTGGCACGCGAAATACGGAGTAGTGCGAACCACGCCCAATACTGCCAGATTCAGTGGATTCATCATAGATGCAGTGAAGAATAGTAGAATACGTAGGTGTATTGGCCATTTTCATTCCTTTCAAGAATGGGTTGCGGGTTCCCCCAGCTGCGATCAGACTTTCGGTCGTCTCACGGTTGCATGATGCAGGTAGCTGACTGGCGTGTGCTTTTCAAGTGTTGGTTTCCCGGATCGTGGACGAAACCTAGAAAGAATGGCGGTTTTGGATAACCAACCACTAGCGGCCGTTGGCAGGTCAACGACTTGTTGCGCTGCAGCTTCCTTAAAGCAGCCATCCGAATGAGGCCATGAGATCTGATTCCTAAGTCCGGAACCCTATTCGATGGGGCCGTTCGCCGTAGCGAACAACTCTGCAGACGCTTTACCCTCGATCGCTTTGTCAAAGTGATCACCGATCACCCTCACAAATATGTCGATAACAGCGTCGAGCGTGGTGGAAACTGGAGACTGAAAAAGTATTGCGTCATGCATCGGCAAAAGAAGCTCGATGTCTTCTAAACCATTTACTTCGATCAATGCCTTTTTGAAAATCAGCGAACCCTCTCCTTGAACCACCTGACTAATCGCGGATAGGCGTTCTTTTCTTGTTGCCTTAGGGCCCTTAATAAAAAAGCGATTTCCGAGGCTGGTAGATACAAAACCAACCTTGTCAAAACCCCGAAGGGTTTCTTGCTTCCATTCCTCATAGCGCCCGAATTTTTTGAAAGCACTGCGGACCACTTTTCGCGAGATTCCAAACTTTGCTCCAATAATTGGTAAGTTGTTTAGCTTCATTCCATACGCATAAGCCAAAAACATGATCTTCGCTGCTTTACGATCACCTTCACCATTCAGGCAATCAATCCGAAAACTCTCATACATATCGGCCTGAGAAAATAGACGGTGCAACTCAGCATCCCCCGAAAGCGCGGCCATAATCCCGACCTCAAACTGATCGAAATCAACATAACCAAGCTCGTATCCAGGATCGGCAACCAGTATCGATCGTTACCTCTTCGCCAAGCTTTGCAAGTAAGGACTACGAGCGGAAATTCTAGAAGTTCTTGACCCTTGAGTATCCAGTATCGGATGAACTCGTCCGCCCCTTACAGCAAGACTATCCAAAACACCTCTAGTACGATCCAGCTCTCGAACGTCCTGTACCGCTTCGGAAAAATCGCGAACCTGAGGCATAAAATTTAGTACAAAATCGAAGCCATACTCTTCTGTATCAATGCCTTTAGAAGTCGCATAGAAGAGGATATCTTCCTTTGACGGTATCTCTAGCGGAACATCAAACCTATCAGAAAGCTCCCTCAAGGACGTATAATAATCATGGCGGGCGTTGAGCCGAAACTCGGCAATTTTACGTGCTTGAATTCTGATGCCGCGCGACGACATCGTTGAGCAAATATTCTGACAGGGTACTTCAATTTCAAAAAATCTTTGAAATTCTCCATTCTGATGGGCAACCCGACACAACTCAATGTAGTAGGTCAAAAGGATTCCATGAAAGGCCGAAATAGCCTCTAGGTCTGGCTCCGTTTCACCATAAAAGTTGCCTTTGTATGTCTGTGCGATATCAAAATTTAGAGGGAATATTCGGTTTATTCTTCGGATTGCATCAACTTTTTCACGCCTTTTGCGTTCGTCACCATCACGCGATGTAAGGATGTGGAAATCATCTAGATCGATTACCTTTGGAGGCAAGCAGCCCGCTTCCTCATAGATATCTTGGCAAATCATCCAGTAGTCATGTGTCACCATATAGCCCTGAACCGAGCAAACTTCGTTCGCGGTCACTTCGCGGAAACCATTGTTATCGGTTAAGTAATATTTTGAACTTCTTGGTTTCGAATAGCTCTTTATGAACGAAAGGATCACAATGCTCATGAGTAATCCCTGATATCTTCATAGAGCGCTGAAAACGAGGCTTGTTCTCGTTCGGCAATCGCAACCCCGTCACTTCGATATTTTTTCGGAGCCCTTGTCATAGTCCCAATGAGCTTTGTTGACACATTGCCGCGCATTACTTTCTTCTGGTCGGCTGGTAACGAACTTGCTGCAAAAAGGAAGAACCGTTGGTTTTGGAATGGCCAACTATCATTCAGCTTTTCCAAGAGCGTCGCAATTGGGCCTAAGAAACCAATGGATTGAAGCCAAATGAATATTCCGGCAGCTTCGCCAGTGGTGGGGTCATCGCTCACGACCGTGCTCGCTAAGGCCTTTAGTTCATCGCTTTCAAATCTCAATGAGGCGAGGAGAATCCACAGACGATGGTTTTGCCAATCGTGGATGCAGGCGGCTCGGTCAGTGAGAAACGATTGTACTTCAATAAGGCGCTCAGCGGGCGGTCGAAGGACGAAGAGAAGCCTGCAGATTTGATCGCTTGATACCGGGTCGGTTCGAAGCGCTGCGAGTGCATATGCCAAGAGTTGATCTGCTTCTCCGCTGTCGACGTCAAAGAGCCCTGCTTCGATGAGTTGACTGAGCCTGTTGACACCAAACCGGAACGCTCGAGACTGAGTATCATTTGCGGCCAAAGCCGTTTGGATAACTTGGACGACATAGTCGATTGAACGAATAAAAACCCGGCGACTCTTGGATTTCCACATGCTGTCTATGGCCAGCACCATAGGATTCTGGGACGGAAAAAGTTCAATGATTTCCTGATCAGTACTGTTGGGACTTAGGATCGTTGTCTTGCTTGAATTAATATTCATTCCAACATTTCGAAGTAATCCAATTGTTTTCTGCATCGCTTGGCGCGCTTCATGCTCCGACGTGCAGACGATTCGGATGTCGTCGACATACCTGTAGTAGTCATACCCCGACTTCTGCATTTCAAAGTCGAATCTCGATAGCAAAACATTTGAAAGAAACGATGAGCAATCACGGTTTTGCGGGAGGCCAAAGTCTCCTGAAAACGACCATTGCTCTAGCACTTCTCCAAGAACTCTGATGGCAGCTCGAATCTGCCCTTTTTCGTAGCCACTGCAGTCGCATTTAGTCGCCAGGTCAGAAACTTCCTTGGTCAGTTGTGCTGATGAAACATTCTCAAAGAAGTTCCCAATATCTGTGGCCGCTAAGAAGGTTCCATCCGCCTTAAACCTATAGGTAAGCCCTTCGTAATCTAACCACTTCCCAATCTTGCTCCGAAAGAGATATTTCTTGTCCGTTCCGCCACGATTGAACCGGTAACTAAGAACCCGATGAGAAAGCAAAGGGTCAAGTTTAGGCATCAAGAATGTGCAAATTGCCTGATAGACAAACCGGTCAAAGAAATCGATCTCTAGGGAATAGCGTTCTGCGTACGCTTTTTTAGGAATAGCGCGCAATACGCGCTTGGTTCCGATGTACTGGCCAGCGCCCTCATTCAGACACTTTAGAAGCGTCTCGGCGGCATAAGAGTGGTCAGCAAATATGTCAGCGTACCCGAGGGTATCCGCATACCAATCGTCTCGCATATCTTGCTGTAGATGTTGCATGACAAGTTTGAAATCTACCGGGAAGCCAAAGACCTGCCCTGTCTGAAATAGCTCTAAATTCCCGTCCAAGACACAGCACCCAAACTTATAAAAATTCAACTATCGTTGAGCTTAGCGCTCATGACAAGGGCACAATCTATGATTGAGGCGTCAAACTTTACATTTGAAGCGGACGTTTCTGGAAACCGCAAAAAAATGAGTTCATACCTTTCACAAAAGTCGCGGCAATGTTTGTAAAGTGACGGGAGAGGTCCACTTTTGACGCTCATTCGACAAGAGTTCGCTGTTGCCGCAAATGTCTTCTTCCCGCCCGTTTTGACCGTTACGCTTTAGCTACGATGACCGGAGTCTCGAAATAGTCGTATGAGCTACCCCAAAGTCCTTCGCGATGGCTCGCGCGCTTTCGCCTTTTGACATGCGATCAGTGGCTATCTGTCTTTGATGCTCAGTCAACTTGGGCTTCCGGCCAAATTTGACACCCTTTGCCTTAGCGGCCTCTCGGCCTTCATTCGCGCGCCTTGTAATCCGCAGTCGTTCATCCTCCGCAAGCGCTGAAAGGAAGGCCAGTATTCCTTTCCCCATTGGCGTGGTGAGATCGAGCCACGGCCTGTCCAACACCTTAACCAGAGCTTCTCTATCGGCCACACGTTGGATGATACTGATACCGTCGAGCATAGACCGCGTCGCTCGATCCCACTCTGCAATGACCAGGACATCTCCATGCCCCAGTGCGTCAATGGCAAGTTCAAGCTGTGGTCGCCCTTTGAGGGATTTTCCACTCGCTCTTTCACGGAATATCTCATCACATTTTGCCGCGCGTAGCGCCCCGATCTGGCGGTCTAAATTCTGAGCCGTTGTTGAGACGCGTGCGTAGCCGATTTTCATCTTCACATCGTACAATCTTTGTACTTAAAAACGCACCTGATTTATGCACCAACCTATCACCTTACAGGGCAAGGCTTCAACGAATTGGTGCAAATATCATGAATTCCGCTCCGGTGATGGAACCCGGACGTTCGAGCACGGCGCAGCGAAGGTTCCAAGAGAGCCCTACCTTTCAAATGCAGCGCAACACTTGAATGTCCGCATTCGCGCAGTGTTGCTATACCAGAATTACCCAATGCGCTTCCCACAACTGCGGCGGCTCAGTCTTTTTGGACAGATGCGCAATCACTGCTTCCGGCACGGCATCTGGTCGATCCCTGTTCTGACGCCGCAGTTGGACTGGGCCGGGTTCGAGATAGACAATCTCGACACGTGCTCCGTAGTCACGCAGTAGCCGCAGAACCCTGGATCGGTTCTGTCGGGTCACATTGGTAGCGTTCCAAACAAAATCACGCTTGGCCCGCAGGTGCTCTCGCGCCCGTTCTTGCGCAGCCTGGATGACCTGGCCTTGATTGTCAGTTGCAGAGACGCCGAGTTCGTCTCGGATCAAATCAAGGCTGACGACAGGATGTTCTGGGCGGTGTTTCTCGATCCAGGTATCCTTCCCTGCGCCGGGCAAACCGGACATGACGGTAACCGTACAAGGGAACGCCTCGTGCGCCTCATAGTGCGGGTCTCGGTCTTCCAACTCAAAGAAGGCAACCCGGCTTTCATCATTGGCGAAGGCAAATTGGTGATCCCAACAGTTGGCCTCTTGGAACATCAATGCGGCGGGGCTGACACTCTCCAAGATGGATTGCTGGTCCTCACATTTGCGACCTAAGGCGTCGGCTTTGGCTTGAAGGCAAAGGTGATCCGGCCTGCACCGCCATGATGTCTCAATAGCCATACGGTTTGGATCAGGCCGCTCGATCAGCCAGAACGGCAGTTGGTGGTGGGAGATGATCCCGCACAGGGCTTCACGCCATGCAAACGGAGACCCCGCATACCACAGTAGTTCCCGTGCAATGGATGCACCGACACGGGAATGGCCACGGGAAGATATGCGTCCGTCATCTTCATGCTTTGTGACGGCAGGCTTGCCGACATCATGCAAGACGGCGGCCCAGAATAAGTTACTCCGGTCCACATCGGGAAGACCTTGCCAGTCTGGGTCCGCCACCAGAGCCTCGACCACCATTCGTGTGTGCGTCCCAACATCGCCCTCAGCATGATGGATTGGGTCCTGCGGGCAGGTGTCGAGGGTAGTAAGCTCCGGCCAAAGCGACCAAATCTCGTCCCAATCCACCTGCAAGAAGGGACTGGAGGGGACCAGGGCCAGTAGGTTTTCATGGGTGACCGCGTGTTTGATGGGCCTACGCATCATAAGCCCCTTCCACACCCAAAGTGGACGCAAAGATATCGACGCCATCGTCCAAGCCATTTGGCAGGATAGGACGGTCCTGCCAATGTCCGTCAGCCGCTTCAATCGCCTGTAAGAAGTCAGCCCGGACGAACTTGAACCGATCCTCCACGTGGTCCGCATTTTCTTGCTTAAGGTACAACCCTTCGGCTAGGTCGCTATCCTCTGTTTGCTGGTCAACCATGTCAGGACGGCTGCCGGACCGCTCTGCTGCCACCGACAGTGCATCACGCCATTCTTCCGATTTGTACGGTGAAGGTCGGGTAAGGCTGACCAATTGTTCAACTGACTTGATTTCGCCCGTATGCACGACAGGCACCGGCATGATCGGTAACCCGGTGAGCAGAGACTTACGGGCAGCCGTGCTAAGGAATACGCTGGCATCCCGGTCAAGCACATCGAACTCCACAAAGTAATGCGGTAGCCGGTCATAGAACACGGTGTGTTTGGCATACATCCATTCGCCATACATAACGAAACGATGGCCCAGCACCGGGTGCAGGACATGTGCATGGGCCGCCGCCCAGGTCTTGAGCAAAGAGAAGTGACGTTCGCGGCCACCGCCGGTCAAATAATGCCCACGGCTTTGCAGCAGCAGGTTGCCATCCGCGTCGAAGGATACGGCGGAATTGGCCCCGTCGAGCTTTTCTTCGACAATCAAGGGCTGGCCTGAAAGTTCTTTGATTGGTTTGTCATCCGCCATATCGCCCAACTGAAGGCGCGAGCCTTCAACGTGCCGCGTACGCGGGTATTTCTGGATATTCATAACAGTCTCATGATGTATCAATTGGTCGCACAAAAACACCCGGCAGGACTTACCAAAGTGTTGGTTTGATTTTGTGCGTTGCGATTACATCGGACTTCCATGGGGCTCGGGGTTGAGACAGGCGACCCGCTTAACGTTGACAAGCGCAAAAATCAACAGCGGACATTGCCGACCTCGATTTGAAAGTCAGCTTTGCGAACTCCGGAAATCGACAGTCTTTGCTTTGTTGCAAGAAATCCATCTTCCGAACAGTCTACGACACGCAACATAAGGCTCTTAGCCTTGATCTAGACAGTCAGCTGCAGCGCTTACTTTTTCCCAGAAGGTCAAAGCCTTCTGGCGCCCAACATTAAAGCCTTGGGTCAAGGACGTGCTGTCGTCCGTCTCGGGAGACATTCCGATATGCGACTTGGCGGAACGATGCCACGCAGGTGGTCGGGCCTTTCGCCCGATCGTGAGGGGCCTTTTTGAAGGCGAACTTCAGAAAGTCAGCGGTGGGCGTATCAACCTCTTCACGATGGTGCGGCGACTCCAATGATACCGAAGATCAACTTCAGCACCATTGATCTCTATTTCTTGGACCGGGTTCCATACCATTTCATCATGGGTGACGACCATTCCGCATATTTCCGGCGGGAGGATGGATCCAAAGCGATCGAGCGCTTTGGTTGGGAGGAATTGGACCACATCGTTGGAAGCGACCGCTGGGAATTCAAAAGGCGGCAAGCAACAATTCAAGATGCACAAATTGCCCGGGATCCATACGTATTCATATGGGAGCTGACAAAGAAGCAGCGGAAATTGCTACTGTTTCGCTGGTTCTTCGTCTGCGCCGTAAACAAACTGCGCGAAGAGCAGAGTTTGAGCCTCACTACCAAGGACGTTGCTGAAAAGTACCTACTCATTCACCGAGAAGCTACGAAGGAGTGGCGGGCATTCTGCGGAGAATTCGGCAAGCAATATTATAGCTCAAAGGATACAAGTCTTGGCGCAACGCCAGGTGCCTCCACAATTCTCAAGTGGCGGCGCAAAGTAGATAAGGCTGGCGGACGCCTATATGTTCTCCAAGATCAGCGCGGTCGAAGTTCCAACATAGATATTGATCAAGAAAGCTATAAATTCATTATCCAGCACCTTCGCGAATACTTGCTCGAACAACAACACAACGGCAACGAAATTGCTGAGAAAACAATCGCTGCGCTCAAGATAGAAAACATTAGACGCAAAGAGCTCGGCGAACCGCTGCTCGAAGGAAGGTGCAGATCTGCGCTCCATGAATGGATTGCAAATTTCAGTGACTTAGAAATCGATTTTGGCCGTAAGGGTTCGGAGTTCGCTGAGCGCAAGTACTCAGCCGCGGGCAAGACTGAGCGCGCAACGCGGCCGGGTCAGACGTTCCCAGTCGATGAATGGGAAGTTGATGCACGAAACATCATCATGTCGGGCCCGATGCGTGAAGGGCTTGATCAGGCAACGATAAATTCACTCCCGCGTGGACGGCGCTGGATGTACATCGTGATCGATGTCGCCACCAGATACATAGTTGGATTTGGGCTTTCGTCTTCACAGCAATCGGAGGCAGCGATACGTGCTTTGCATTCAGCGACTCGAGACAAGGCGGAACTGGCTCAAGCAGCTGGTGCAGAATGTGATTGGAAAGGTTTCTATTTTGAGAGCTTAGAAAGCGATACAGGCAGCGCATTCAAGGCTGAAGCGACGCCGCGCGCGGTGAGCGTGTCGGGCGCAACATATGTTTATGGTAAAACTGGGCAGCCAGAGTTTCGGGCAATCATAGAGCGGCTTTTCAGAACGTTCGCGCTTCGCGCAATGCCATACATTCCGGGTCGGACTTTCAGTAATCCTCGCGAAACGGGCAATTATGAAACCGAACGGCAAGCAGTGCTGACTGACGACCAGCTGGCGCTCATCTTCATCAGATTCATTGTCGACGTTTACCATCAGTCACCTCATGCCGGGCTACTCAAAGAAACGCCAGCAGACGCTCTGGTTAGACTGTCCGGGCAAGTGGGACTGCCTGAAAAGAGATCGCCGCGAACACGTCGAAGAGCATTCGGCATCCGCGCAGGTATGAGCGCGGGGAAGAAATTTGGATCGATGCCGGAAGCTCTGCTTACGAATTTAGTCGCACTCGTGAGTTTGCCTCAGTCCTCCAATTAGAGACAATTTTTCGTCGTTTGGGTGTGATCCGGGGGATCCGCGTGCTTCTCCAACGAAAACCGGATGGTGTTGAGATTGATATGGAGCACGCAAGTTTTGGCCAGCTTGCTTTGATTTCGTCCATGTTATTCTTGGCAACCAATGTCGGACGTGATCCGCTGATAATTATCGATGAACCTGAGAACAGCCTTCATCCCAGTTGGCAGTGGGACTACGTTGAGAAAAATTTGGTTGCGATGAACTTTCGTAATGCGAGTGTGATAAGCTGACATTGACTAAGGGTTCTTTTAGCAAGACTGGGAGTCTCGCAAACTGCGTTGAGCCCTCCGGCTCGTTCCCCATAAATCGACATATTTTTGGAAAAATTGTTCACGATAAAACACGGTAGGCCAGTTTCCGAATAAGAGCGAACAAAGTTTGCATTCTCATCGATCGTTGAGCCAAAACCTTGGTATGCCATATCAAACACGACGATATGTTCTTTTTCGCCCATCAAATCCGTGAGTTGTGTTTTCTGCTCTTTAGACAAATCCAAGCCCGTTGGGTTGTGGCACAAAGTCAACTTTAGCCTGTAAAAGACGGTAACTCTTAAATTGACAGACCTTGTTTAAGCGCTCAGATTTCACCATTGCTATTCAAAGTTCCTCGGTGAGACTCTCAATCCAGTCCCAGAATACTCTTGGGTTGTATCTTTCGTTGCGTTATCGACTTAAGAATTAGCTAGTCGTTTTTGAGGAAGAGCAGTGCGTGAAATTATCTCCAGCCTTTTGAAAATCCCGAAAATTTCCAACGCTATTTCCAAAGATCTACAACGCTTAGATGTGGTCGAACGCGGCTTGGGAGATAAGGCCGTAGCCTATGTTATGAAGGATAAAGATGGCAGTGTTCTATCAACACTCGCCAATGTCGACGCCTCAAAAATCCTAGGACTCGACAGCAATTATTCCGACGAACCGGGCGACAAGGCACGCAGGCTTTTCTTGGCCCGACACGCACAGGATGCCGCGATCCTGGCCCGTTATGGCGAGGTACTGGCGGCGGCTATGGGCAGCGAGAAGGATTATCTAGCAGGCTCAAAACATGTCCCGCTCCCCCTGCGCATCCTTTTTACCAAGGCCGGAACGGGGCTGGTGAAATCTATCAATTCCTGGCCTCGACAAGTTGTTGGCGCCGAGTCCTGTGTGCTGTCTCCCAACTTCTGCGTTGAAATCTGCGAGGTTGGCGGCGGCAGTGCCGAAGACCTTTTCGATATTCTCTGCAATGATGACGGACGCTGGCGGACCAGTGATGACATCCGCCGCCTTATTGAAATCTTCGACTTTGCCCCGCTAGCGCAAAGCCACAAGACGGCGTTGCTGGCCGCAGGTCGCCGCATGGGTGCGGGTGGCAAGGTCAACCTGATCACGCAGATGCGTAAATGGCAGATGTTCGATGGTCCGGATTCACGTGCCTATCTGGTGGATATGAGCGCCGACAGCGCGAAATCCGTACACCAAGAGGCGGTGCAAGCGATGATGACCTTACCCGAAGAACAGATACTTCTCATCGCCAAAGACAAACTTAGTTCTGGCACCGCCACCATTCGCTCTGCAATGGTGGAACTTCTCGCTGGGATACGGTCAGCGGCCGGGTTTGACCTGCTGCGAAGCCATCTCTCATCTGAGAAAACCGCCCGAATTAAGGCCGCCATCGAAAGCGCTCTGACCGTCGAAGAGGTTTCTCAAGCGGAAGAGGAAAATGAGAGCGACGACACCTCATATCTGGCGCTCGATGGAAGCCGGGTCGACATTCCACCCCTGATCCCCCTATCGACCGATCCACAGGTCAAATTTGGCGCGCAAGACGAAGAGAAACTGGCCAAAATCATCGCGATTGAAAACGCAGAGATCGACCGCCGCAACGAGGCGCGCAAAGGCAAATACAAGTTTGTTGAGCCGCGTCTGAAACCCGCCATGGCTGGACAGATCATCAAACTGTTCAACAACCCCAACGCGGATCTGGAACACAATGACAGCACCACGATGTGGCGTTTCGTGAGTTTCACCGCGCGGGATAAATGGACTCTTGACGCTCTGTTACGAATGTCCCCGGATCTTGCGCTACGGTTTTTCACCGCCACACAGCGGGATTTCCATGCTGCATTCCATCTGAGCGACTCGGATGCTGTAAAGGCCTGGCTGGTACGATATTTAAACGGTGACGACGCAGATTACCGCAATCTTGAAGCGCTGAATGTGGAAATGGGCCAGATCCGGTTCGGCTCGTGGAACAATCGAAAAGTCCGCAAGGCGGTGTCCGGCGATCTGATCCGGGGCGAACTGGGGCGCGAATGGGTTAATTACGATATATTGGACCTCAACCGTGATGCGCTTTGGCCGCTGCTAGCCGAGAGTTTTGATGTATTTGACGAGGCGTTTGGCTTGCGGGCAGCCGGCGAACCCACGCCGCGCAGGCTGCGGGCGATCCGATTTCTGCAGCTTCTTCCCAAAACCCCACAACGCTATTATGGCCCACTGCTTGAAGTCGCCACCGGAACCACCAAATCTGGCCGAGCCGAGGCCCGCGCGATGCTGGAGGGCGCGCCCGGATTGGAAGAACGCGTCATAGCGCTATTGCAAGACACGCGGCAGGACGTGCGCGCTGGAGCCGCTGAATGGCTAGCCGATCTGGGTGTAGAGAATGCGATAAAACCGCTAAAGGCACGTCTCAAGAAGGAAAAATCCGATCTGGCCAAGGCGGCGATCCTCACGGCGTTGTCGCGTCTGGGGGTGGAGCTGTCTGACTATGTTGGCCCCAAGGCGCTGCTGGCTGAGTCGGAGTTGATCCTGAAAAAGGCCAAGTTCGACAAGCTCGACTGGATGGTCAGCGACCACATGCCCGCACTGAAATATAAGGGCGGGCAGAAGGTACCGCCAGAGGTGATCAAATCGTGGATATTCCTTGCAAACAAGCTTAAACAGCCTGGAGGCAATACGCTTTTCGACATTTATTTGGCACAGCTGGCACCAGAAAGCGCCAAGATCCTGTCCACCTGGATTTTTGACGCTTGGGTTAATTACGACACGGTGCGCCCCGGTGACGATGAGGCCAACGCCCATGCCGAGAAACACGCCGATCAGAATTGGAAAACTTATCTGCGATGGGATAAAAGCTACACCCGCGAACGGGCTTATCGTGATCTATATAACGGAATCAAAAGTCAGTATCGAAACTCTGGCGCGGCCACCAAGGGCGTGTTGGCATTGGGAAAACATGTGGACCCGGCCCATGCCGCGGCTATGGTGCGCAACTACCTGAAACAGCATGGATCACGCACCTCGCAGGCGTCATCGCTTCTTGAACTATTGTCCGCGAAGGGTGATCCGCTTTCGCTGCAAATCGTGATTTCAGCCGCCACGCGATTAAAGCAAAAAGGTGTGCAGGCTCATGCCGGAAAACTGATTGAAACGGTGGCCGAGGCACGCAACTGGTCGATGGATGAACTGGCAGACCGCACCATCCCTACCGCTGGGCTTAATGATGATGGCGTGCTGGAACTACCCATCGGCAATGAGGAAAAACCCTATTCCGCGCGGATGGATGATCATTTCAAACTCGTGGTGCTGAACCCGGATGGCAAACAGATCAAAGGCCTGCCGACAGGCGATGATGACAATACCAAGGCCAGCAAGAAACAACTTTCCACCTCCAAGCGCGAACTGAAACAGGTAATCACCCTACAAGGTGAACGACTTTACGAAGCGCTTTGTGCCGAACGCCATTGGCCGGTGGCTGACTGGTTGCGCGATTTCCGTGATCACCCGCTGATGGGGCGACTGACAGAACGGGTGATCTGGTTGGGTGAGGATGCGGAGGGCAAGATCATCACCGCGTTTCGCCCCACCGCCGAAGGGGACTATGTGGATGCGCAGGATAGTGAGGTGACGCTCGACAACTTTAACACCATCCGCCTCGCCCACGGTGCGCTTCTGTCGGATAGTGCGGCGAAGACCTGGGTCCGCCATCTGAAGGATTACGAGGTCACGCCCCTCTTTGCCCAGTTTGGCCGCCCGCTTCTGGCGCTGGATGGCAAGATGGGCAAAGCGACCCGGATCGAGGACCGCAAAGGATGGATCACCGACACATTCACCTTCCGCGGTGCCAGCACCAAGCTGGGATATGAACGCGGCGAAGCGTTGGATGGCGGCTATTTCAACGAATTCATCAAGACGTTCCGAAGCGCGGGTCTTTGTGCGGTGATCGAGTTTTCCGGCAACTGCCTGCCCGAAGAAAACGTCGCCGCCGCGCAGATTCATCTGGAGTTTGTCAAGCTGCATGGCGCAGGACGGCGGGGCCGTGCAGTGCCCTTGTCGGAGGTGCCGCCTGTGCTTCTTTCGGAATGCTGGAACGATTACCGGGATATGGTTGCCAAAGGCAGCTTTGATCCTGAATGGGAAAAGAAAATGCCATGGATGTAACCGTAGATACACCTCAAAAACAGCCCGCCGAATTGCGCTATGAGGCCGAGCTTGCTCGTCTACACGATGCCGATCAGGATCCAAAACCCGCGGGCTGGGCTCTCTCGCCTCGTGCGGTGCGGCGGTTCATCCTCGGCGACAAGGCGCTGGAGGTCAGTCGCAAGTTTTACGGTGACGACCCGCTGGTGGATCGCTGTATTGTTGCTCTGATGGGCCATCAGGGATTGATGCTGGTGGGTGAACCCGGCACCGCCAAATCGCTGCTGTCCGAACTGCTTGCTGCAGCGATCAGTGACAACTCGCGGTTGGTGGTGCAGGGCAGCGCCGGAGTGATCGAAGATCACCTGCGCTATGGCTGGAACTATGCGCTGTTGCTGGCCGAAGGGCCCAGCGAACGTGCTCTGATCCCCTCGCCCGTGTTGACCGCCATGCAGCGTGGTCAGATCGCCCGGATCGAAGAACTAACGCGCTGCGCTCCCGAGGTGCAGGATGCGATGATCTCGCTCTTGTCGGAAAAAACCGTTGCGATGCCCGAACTTGGCGCAGGGCGCGAGGTACGGGCCGAACGCGGCTTCAACATGATCGCCACTGCCAATTTACGTGACCTCGGCGTAAACGAAATGTCCAGCGCGCTCAAACGCCGATTCAACTTTGAAACCGTGGCACCGATTGCAGATGCCGCCTTTGAAAAAGAACTGATCGCGCGACAGGTGAGTGAGCGGATGGCGGACTATGACCTGAAGGCCGATCTGCCCGAAGATGTGCTCGACGTGGTCGTCTCGGTTTTTCGCGACCTGCGCACTGGGCGAGCCGAAGATGGCGCGGTGGTCGCCCAACCCAAATCCGTCATGTCGACAGCAGAGGCGGTGAACGTGGCCCACGGCGCACTGCTTGACGCGAGCTACCTGGCGGGGGACGCCCCCTCTGGCGCCCATGTGGCGCGGCAATTGCGGGGGGTGGTGTTCAAGGATGATGCCGACGATGCCCGCAAACTGCGCGCTTATGTCGACACGATTGCCCGTGCGAGAGGTCGTAAAAGCCGTACCTGGGCGGCGTTTCACAAGGCGGCCAAGGATGATGACTGACGACAGGCGCGTGGGGTGACCATGCGGGACGAGGCGCTGATCCATCAGGTGCATGACCGGCTATTTCAACCGGAAACGGGGGTGTATCTGGCCCCGATCCGCCACCATTCGCCCGCGTGCGCCTGGGCGGTGCGGGCCATGATCCGCGAGCTGAAGCCGTCACGCGTACTGATCGAAGCTCCTCATGATCTGTCGCATCTGATCCCACATCTTTTAGATCCCGACACCGTGCCACCCGTAGCCGCAGCCAGCCTTCTGGACCAGAATGACGGCCCACGTCTGACTGCTTATTACCCGTTCTGTGCCCATTCTCCTGAATGGGTCGCCCTTCGCGAGGGTGCGGCAGTTGGCGCGGATCTACGATTCATCGACCTCAGTTCTGGTGCCAAGATGACAAGAGGTGGTGAGGACCAGACCAGCCCCCGTGCGCTGATGCGCGAACAGGGATTTGACAGTGGCGATTACGTGCGCGCGCTTTGTGACCGGCTGGGCTGCCGCGATGGGTATGAACTTTGGGACCACCTGTTTGAAACCCGGCTTGGTGAGGCGGATTGGCGCAAGTTTCTAGGTGACGTCGGGGCCTATTGCGCCGCGCTGCGCGCCGCCACACCAGAAGATGAGATCGCCAGCGGCGACGACCCGGCGCGAGAGGCACATATGGCCGCCTGCCTGCGTGATGCCCTGACTGAGGGGGTCGCAGACGGCCCCGTGGTCTGCGTGATCGGAGGATTTCATGCTGGTCCGCTGCTGTCGCCGTCCGATACAGCGGGAAAGACCAAAGCAGGTGGCAGATCCGAGGCAGCGTCCTACCTGATCCGCTATGGGTATAAAGAACTGGACGCGTTGATGGGATACAGCGCAGGCCTGCCACAGCCCGCCTATTATCAGGCACTTTGGGATCATGCCGAGGCTAGCGGCGGCCCCCCCAACTGGCCCCGACTTGCCCATGACATCGTCGCGGAATTTGCGTCCCAGATGCGTGGTTCAGGCCATGGTATTTCGGTCCCCCTACAGGTTGAGCTTCTGCGCAGCGCCGAAACGCTTGCACGTCTGCGCGGTCGCCCCGGCGCGTTGCGGCATGATCTTTTTGACGGGCTGACATCCTCGCTTCTGAAGGGTGAGGCTAGCAGCGCGGATGTCTGGCGCGAACGCTTTACGCAGTTTTTGCGTGGCCACGCTTTGGGTGAGGTGAGTAACGCCGCAGGCCAGCCGCCAATTGTGACCGATGCCCGCGCTCGTGCCCGGCGTCACCGCTTTGATGTTTCAGACGGGCTGCGACGCGCACGCAGCCTGGATATTCGTCGCAAATCCACCCATTTGGCCGCGTCCCGCTTTGCTCATGCAATGACGCTTCTGAACACTGAGTTTGCCATACGGCAAGGTGGCCCGGATTTTTTGAATACGGTGCGAACGGGGCTGTTGTTTGAACATTGGGAATATGCCTGGTCTCCTCGCGTGGAAGGGCGGCTGATCGAGGCAGCCATCCACGGCGACACCCTGCCGGCGGCCTGTCTGGGCAAGCTTTTTGCGGCCCGCGATGCGCTAGCCGATGAGGGACGGGCCGACGATCTTAGCGCTCTGATTTCACTTTTCAAAAAGGGGCTTCTGGCTGGATTGGGCGCAGACCTGGATGGATTTTTGGTGGAGATCTCTGACGCGATCACACGCTCCGCAGACTTCCCCGATACGGCGCAGGCGATAGTGGCGCTGCACGCGATTGAAACCTCACGCGGACCATTGTCGTTGCCCGACGGGTTGGAAATTGCGCCCGCGATGCAGCAAGCCTATGCGCGCATGGTCTACCTGTGTGACGACCTGCCAAAGATGCGCGAACAGGCGATACCGCCTTGTCTGGATGCGCTGCGGTTACTGTCCGAAATGATGCGCGGTCGGGGCGGCATCGACTTCGACGCCAAACTGTTCGAAGACGCTCTGGATCGGGTGGCCGAGGCAGACACCGCGCCCGAACTTCTGGGAGCGATCACCGCGATTGCCGTTGAAGGCGGACGCAAGCCAGATCACAGCCTGCCCGACCTAATCACCGCGCAGCTGACCGGCAGCGCCCCCGACCTGCCCACCCGCCTTGCCGGGTTGCGGGGGGTTCTGGCGGTTGCGCCTTCGCTACTCTGGACGGTTGAGGGGATGCTTGATCCATTAGACGCATTTCTGACCGGGTTGGAGGATGACGGGTTTCTAGAAGTTCTGCCACATCTGCGTTTGGCCCTGTCGGCCCTCTCGCCGCGCGAAGCTGATCAGGTGGCTGTAGCGCTGACTCGACGACATGGGGGAACGGTGGGCGAATTCACCGCACATCATCACGACGTTGATGCCACCGATGCCACGCAAGGCGCTCAGATGGATGTCACCCTACGCGAGACCTTGCATGCGGATGGTTTGACCGATTGGATCACCGGGGGCATCGCATGAGCCCGCGCGATTCTGACCAAGCCAAACGCCGCTGGCGCCTTACACTTGGGCGCTATGCCGATCGACAGATGGGCGAACTTTCCGGAACAGATGCCCGTGTCGATCGGGCGTTGGATTATCTGTACGGACGCGAATACGAACAGCGAGGGCTGCATCGCCCTTCCGGGCCGGGATCGCTCGACCCAACCCAGATGAAGGCGCTGGACTGGCTGGGTGAGGCGCGCAAGCTGTTCCCACAATCGGTGTTTGAGGTAATGCAGGACCATGCACTGGATCGTTATGGGCTATCTGACCTTCTGGATGATCCCAAAACACTGGACAATCTGGAACCCAATCAGGACCTGCTGAAAACTCTGCTCAGTTTCCACGGACGCGCCAAACCGGAGATCAAAGACAAGCTGCAGCAGGTGGCGGATGCCGTTATTCAAGACATTATGCGGCGACTGAAATCCGATATGCAGCGGGCGTTTTCCGGGCGGCGCAACCCGTTCAAACGGTCCCATGTCGCGTCGGCAGCGAACTTCGACTGGCGCGGGACCTTACGGCGCAACCTGAAGAATTACGACCCCGAAAGTGGCCGGATCATCGCCGATGACCTGCGCTTCATAGCGCGGGAACGGCGGCGATTGCCATGGTCGGTGGTGCTCTGCGTAGACCAGTCAGGATCGATGACCGACAGCATCATCCACTCGGCCGTCATGGCGGCGATCCTGTCAGGCCTGCCCGGCGTGAACGTGTCGATGGTCCTGTTTGACACCTCAATCCTTGATGTGACCGACCGACTGACCGACCCGCTAGAGACGCTTTTGTCGGTACAATTAGGCGGTGGCACCGACATTGGCCGCGCGGTGGAATATTGTGAAGGCTTTGTAGACACACCCGAGCGCACCGTCTTTGTGCTGATCTCGGATTTTGCCGAAGGGGCCAGCCCGAGCAGGCTCTATCGCGCGGTGGCGAAGATGAACGAAGCCAAAGTACGAATGATTGGCCTGTCGGCGCTAGATGATCTGGGGGATTCGTATATGGACAAGCAGATTGCCGAGCGACTGGCGGGGCTGGGCATGAAAATCGGTGCGATGACACCGGATCGCCTGGCGCTTTGGCTGGCCGAGGTAATGCGATGAGCCTGCGCGATTTGATTGCCTCTTTTGACGATGACGCGCTGGTGGCGCTGGCCAACAAAGGTTTGTTGCGCCGCGCGATGAAGACGACGGGAGAGGCGAACATTCTGCGCTTTGACGAGGATGACGCCGACCTCACCGTATGCGGGCAGGCCGTTTCAATCCCGCCTGCCGGACCGCAATCTGCCAGATGTGATTGCCCCGCGCCGGGCATATGCAGCCATATTCTGACCGCAATGCTTGTGCTGCGAGAGGCTTCGGCGGACACGCGCGCGCCTTCCGCGAATGATGCACCTGAAAACGACGCCCCGCCGGAACTGACCCATGCCCCGTCGGCCAGTGACGGACTGACAGGGTTGGCGGCAGAGGATTTGCGCAAATTTGCGGGTGCCGATTATGACGGGGCGCAGGTTTTGGCCGGATCAGCCCAGATCGAGGCGCTCGGGCAAAATGCGCAGGTCTCGTTTGTGACGCCCGATGCCTCTGTAACATTTGTGGCAGGGCAACCCCTGACATCAGCGCTTTATAAGGGGCCGTCTACTCGGAAACGGTTGGTGGTGACCGCTGGGGCCATTGCTGTTCGAGACCAAGCGGGAGTGGCACGGAACGTGGTTGACCCCCCAGCCAACAGCGTCAACACGACCGGACCGGATGCGACCATGCTCGCCGAGATTTCCAACGCGATCGAAGCCGCCATTTCGCAGGTTTTTCATGGCTCTGCCCAACTGGCACAGGAACGTTTCCTCGACCTGGCGATCTCCGCCAGGGTGCAATCCGCCCCGCGCCTGACCGGGCAGCTTCTGACCCTGTCCACCCAATGCGGTTGGGCGGAAACAGGTGATATTCGCTTTGAACACGGGCGATTTCTGGCGGCTTTGGCGCAGGCCTATGCGCTGGTCAAAGCATTAACACAAACCCCGAACGATCCCGCGATTCTGGGTGTGGTGCGGCGCAGTTTTGCCCAGGCCCCGACGATGGATCTGTGGGCTTTGGGCGCAAAAGGCTGGAACAGCCCCAATGGCGCACGCGGCCTAACGCTTTATCTGCTGAACCACGAAACCGGAGTGTTTCACGCCGCAACCGTAGCGCGGGGCGCCGGGATGGATGCCAATTTCACCCCGGCTCGTGCCTATGCTAGCCCGTTCTGGGGCATCCCTTCGGTGCCGGGTTTGACGGGGAACATGGTGACACTTGATCAACCGCTTTTGTCGCCGGAGGGGCAGCTTTCGACGGCGGGCAAGGTGACGGCAAATGTTAACGGCGCCATTCCCAGTGCCCAATTGCAGGATCACGCGTGTTGTTTTCAACGCTGGGATCAATTGCGCGAGATGCTGCGCTGCGAGATTGGGCAGGGATTGAAACGGAGTGCGGCGCCACTGCCCGCACTGATCGCACCCACCCGCATAGAAGAGCCGTATTTCGACGACATCAGTCAGCGCTATCGCTGGCGGGTGCTGGATGCGACGGGCGACATTTTTGAACTTTCGGCCAGCCCGCAAGAGATTGACCATCTGACCTACATGCATCTGCAATTCCCCGGCGCAACTGCTTTGTTGATCGTGACCTCGTTGGTCGGAGATGAGCTACAGCATGAGCCGGTGACCCTTTTACATCCAGAAGGAACAGGATTGACGGCCATTAATCTCAAGTTCCAGCCAGCCCCCCAAGGCAGGATCCTAACACGGGCCAAAGGTGAACTTCTGCGCGGATGGAAGCGGCTACGGGGAACAGAAATCGCGCCTCAAGACAACGGGTTTGCCGCTCAGGTACTGTGCCACCTTGCCGAACAATGTCGGCATATGCAGCCAGATCACCTGGCCCATCTGGCCGCGGGGGCCGAAGCGCGGCAGCTTCTGCTTCTGGCGGATGCGCTGGAGCGGGTGCGTCAGGGCCTGCGTCCGGTCGACGTTCTTGCTGCTGCCTATCTGTGCCACGAGATAATCGTTCTGACCGCGTTGAGAAGATGAGTGATCTAACTCGGGTTACATGAAGTCCATTCTGCGGTAAGCGCTACCGAGCACGACTTTTTGCCATATCGCGGCACAAGCGCAAGACCCAGAAATATGCTGTTGGCTTGGGAAAGTATCCTGCAACACCACGTTTCGCATACCAGTTTCTAGCACGATAGAGTCATCGCATGTCGCCCACCATATTCTCAATAAGAGGGTATCTTTGGACATTTCTAACGGAATTCAAACGTTGAATCGCCGAACTTTCGTTTTCAAATCGCTTGGAAAAAACGGCCCATTCTGGATGTAACCTGCCATCAAGGTAGCTGCGACGCAGTCCAAACCCGCGATCTCAATCAGGGCTATCGCCTCGACGACCTTTTTCGTGGGGGCACCAGATAAGAAAGACATTTCCGATGTCCTTCTGCAATTCTCCTCCACCATGGACAGCGAAGATTGACCTTTAACCCAATTCTCGGGCGTGGCCATACAACATGAGCGCGGCGCTTTTGCTACAATGCATATATATGCTGCTCAACAGGGTGTCTGGCGTTAGGTGGTCTTTGATTTCAGCACCCAGATCAGCGTGCCGACAACGACACCCCAAAACGCGCCGCTAATTCCCCAAAGTGTCATGCCGCTGGCGGCGATCAGAAATGTCAGCGCTGGGGCCTCTGACTGGGTGGGGTCAGCGAATGCCGCTGAGATCGCACCAACCAAAGCCGGAATGAGCGCGAGCCCGGCAACGGCGGTGATCAGCGCCAATGGCGCAAGACCAACCAGCGACGTCACCAAAGCGGCGGCAAAGGCCAACAGCACATACACGATCCCCGCAGTGATTGCGGCCCAATATCGGCTTGCGGGATCGCGCCCTGCATCTTGGCCTGCCATCATGGCTGCGGTGATAGCGGACATGTTGACCGGGATCGATCCAAATGGTGCAAAGGCGATGCTAACAATGCCCGTTTTGCGGATCAACGGCTGGCGATCAACCGGGTAGCCGTTCAATTCCAGCACCGCAAATCCGGGGATGTTTTGCCCTGCCATTGTCACCAGATAAAGCGGCAGAGCGATGGAAAAGAAGGACGATAATGTGAAGCTAGGCGGCACGGGATCAAAGGCCGGAAGCCGCAGCGTGACAGATTGCGCATCACTGCCGGACATGTCGACGACAAAAAACAGCACCACAACAAACGCACAGACCGCAAAGGGCATGGCGGCCAATCGGTTCCAGACCAACCCAATCAACCACGCGACCAGAACCGGTAAAACCAGCACTGGAATTGTCCCCAGCGCCAATGCGGGCGCCAAACAGAGTTTCAACAAAACACCGGCCAGCAAACCGTTTGCGATTGGCTTTGGAATGGCCGCCACGACCCGCCCAAGTGCGGGCACAAACCCGGTTATGACAATCAGCCCCGCACAGAGGATCAACGCGCCGACGGCTTCGCCAAACCCGCCAGGTAAAACGGCCGTCGCCGCCAAAAATGCGGCCCCCGGCGTGGACCATGCCACAGCCGCCGGGATGCGCGTCACAGCGGGCAGCCAAATGCTGCAAATCCCCATGCCGATGGATGCAAAAAACAAACCCGTCGCCGCCTGTGCGTCGCTGGCCCCCATGGCCGTTAGCCCCGCCAGCACAATCGCAAAAGATGCCGAATACCCCACAAAGGCCGCGAGCAAACCCATGGAAATCGCTTGAACCGAAAGACGACGAAACATTGAATAAATACACTTTTCCAGTTTGCAGCACCTTTGCAGAGCGGGCCTAAATCCGCCAGTGCATTTCGAACTGGTGGTCAAATCAGACGCAAACCGCAGGCATCTGCCCGCTAAAGCACGGTACGCAATTGATGGCCCGGCCCGTAAATCAACCGCACCTTTGTGACCGAAACTGTGCTGTCCCAGGTCAGCCGATCGATGGCAAACAATGCAGCATTTGCCGGGCAATTCAGGATATCGCTCTGTTGTTGGGATGCTGAAATTGCTGAAAACGCAATATCCCCATGGGTATAAGGCGCGTTGATCAGCAGCCATTCATTGGCGCTGATATCGGCAAAGGGTTCATCGGATGCAGCGGGCACCGCGGCAATGTTGATCCAGCGATCCTCTAGCGCATAGGGCATGTCATCCGCCAAATGCAGGGCGCGAATGTGCAACAAATGTTGGGATGCGTCGGTCTGCATGGCGGCGCTGACTAAAACAGGCGGCACCACCTGCGCGCGCTCAATCAGGTGATAGCCGTATTTTTGACCGCGATCTTCGATTTCACTGCGAATGACGGCAATATCCAGCGTGGCCTTGGCGATGGGTTGCATCGCGACGCGGGTTCCTGCTTTGCGGCGGCGATCCAGCAGCCCTGCTTCGGCCAATGAACGCAATGCACGGTTGACGGTTGTGCGCGCACAGCCGAATTCCGCAGCCAGATCGGCTTCGTTCGGGATCAGATCACCGGGTTTCCATTCACGCGCATGAATGCGCCGCAGCACTTCATCTTGGATGCTTTGCCAATTTCGAAATGTGGATGCGGTCATAAAGCGTCTTTCAGGGCCTCAAGCGTGTGTTTATATGCGGTGATAATGGCTGACCGCGCAACATGCCGCCCATCGCTTACCATATGGCGCCCGGCGGACCAAACGTCTTTGACCAGCCGATCATCCCCGGCAAAAACCCAAGCGTCCAGCGCTTTGTCCCCTGTAAGGGTCCACAGGTGATGGGACTGGGTGTTAAGCGTCATCAAATCCGCCCAATACCCGGTTTCAATGCGCCCTGTTTGCCGGGCCGCAGCCTGTGCCCCGCCCTGTAACATCGCCGAAAACAGCCGCCGCGCAGTCGAATGCTGGGACGTGGCCAAAGCCGCGCGGGTGCCGTCACGCAACCGTTGGGAATAGTCCAACTGCCGCAGTTCTTCGCACAGGGAAATGCGAATGTTGCTGTCTGACCCAATGGCCATCGCACCGCCATGACCCAACCATGACACGCCGTCAAAAATCCCATCGCCCAGACTGCTTTCGGTGATGGGACACAGCCCGGCAACTGCACCCGAGGATGCCAAGGCACGGGTTTCATCCGGGGTCATCTGCGTGCAATGGATCAAGCACCACCGCGCGTCGATGTCCAAATTGTCCAGCGCCCAAGCGACCGGCCGTTGGCCCCAATGATGTTTGACCTCGTCAACTTCGGCCTGTTGTTCGGCCAAATGCATGTGGATCGGGCCCGTGGGAAACAGGGATGCATATTGGGCTAGATCGCTGGGTCCCACGGCTCTTAGGGAATGGGGGGCGACGCCGATGCCCGTATCCGCAGGCAATTCGGCGATCGCCTTTGTTGTGGCTTGGTGTAAATCCATGAACTGCGTCATGGAGTTGCCAAACCGAATTTGCCCGGCCGTTAAATCCCTTTGATCGCAACCGCCAAATTCATAATGCACCGGCAACAAACACAGCCCGATCCCTGTCTGATCCGCCGCCGCCGCAACCCGCTCTGACAGTTCCGCAATGTTGTCATAAGGCACGCCGCCCGGTTGGTGATGCACGTAATGAAATTCAACATTCGTGGCATAGCCTGCCTCAAGCATTTCCATCTGAACCATCGCGGTGATGGCCTGAATATGGTCAGGCGTGAGGCGATCCATGAACCGAAACATCAGGTGGCGCCACGTCCAAAAACTGTCCTTGGCATCTGGGCCGCGATGTTCTGTCAGTCCGGCCATGGCACGCTGAAAACCGTGACTATGCACATTCACGGGCGCGGGCAGCAGCATGGGCACCTGCATTCCGCATGGATCAGCACCGACCTGCACGTCCTCGATCCGCCCCGATACGGCAATATCAACCCGAACGTTTGACGCCCATCCAGACGGCAACAGCGCCGTTTCAGCCCATAATCTTTGCATAAGTGACTCGCTTGACAGGATTATTATGTCTGCACATAAAGACATTATAACCCGATTAATGAAAGTGAGTCGCATGATGCTTTTGACCAATGCCACAATTGCGAGCCTAGAGGACAATGACGATTTTGGCCTTATCCACGCGGGGGCCATCGCGTTGGGTCACGACCGGATCGTCTGGGTCGGAACCATGCAGGATATCCCGCAAGCCTATGAAAAATTGACAAAATTTGACGTTGAAGGTCGACTGATCACACCGGGGTTGATCGATTGTCATACCCATATCGTTTTTGGCGGCAATCGCGCCCGCGAATTTGAAATGCGGTTGAATGGCGCAAGTTACGAAGATTTGGCCAAAGCCGGTGGCGGCATCATGTCAACCGTCACAGCCACCCGGCAGGCCAGCCACGAAACATTATTGGCCCAAGCATTGACGCGGGTGGATGCATTGATCGCCCAAGGCGTCTGCCTGATCGAAGTGAAATCAGGTTACGGGCTTGATCAGGAAACCGAATTAAAAATGCTGCGCATCGCCAAACAGATCGCGGCAGAGCGGCCCATCGATGTCAAAACAACGTTTCTGGGCGCCCATGCGGTGCCTGCAGAATATGCCGGACGCGCGGATGCCTATATCGACGATGTCTGCATCCCGACATTGCGCCAAGCCCATGCCGAAAACCTGGTCGATGCGGTGGACGGGTTCTGCGAAGGGATCGCATTTAACGTGGATCAGATCGCCCGTGTGTTTGACGTCGCGGTTGACCTCGGCCTGCCTGTGAAACTGCATACGGAACAATTGTCCAATATCGGCGGGTCGCAATTGGCGGCAAAATACGGTGCGCTCAGCGCGGATCACGTGGAATATGCCACCGATGCAGATGCACAGGCATTGGCGCAATCCGGGTCCGTCGCCGTGGTTTTGCCCGGCGCGTTTTACACATTATCCGAAACGCAATTGCCGCCCATCCAATCCTTTCGCGATCACAATGTCCCCATCGCCGTGGCCACAGATTGCAATCCCGGCTCGTCCCCGCTTGCGTCAATTTTATTGGCGATGAACATGGCCTGCACACTTTTTCGGCTCACGCCGCATGAGGCATTGCTGGGCATAACCGCCCACGGCGCGCGTGCGCTCGGTGTTCAGGACCAAGGCCGGATCAAGCCCGGCATGTTGGCCAATCTGTGTGTGTGGGATGTCCACCACCCGTCAGAGCTGGCGTATCGCATTGGGTTCAACCCAATTCACACACGTATTTTTAGGGGATCACGATGATTGTCACCCTCACCCCCGGCGCGGCCACATTGGCGCAATTGCGCGACATCTGGACCAATGCCAAAGCCGTTATCCTGCATCCAACAGCACAGGACGGGATCAATGCCGCCGCCGCGCTGGTCGCTGCTGCGGCCAATGACGACGCCGCCGTTTACGGGATCAATACCGGATTTGGAAAACTGGCAAATGTTAAGATCGCACCGCAGGATGTCGCGACGTTGCAGCGCAACTTGATCCTGTCCCATTGCTGCGGCGTGGGCCTGCCTCTTGATGTTGCCACCACCCGTTTGATGATGGTTCTCAAACTGTTATCCCTTGGGCGTGGCGCGTCCGGCGTGTCCATGTCCACCATTCGCCTGATCGAGGATATGCTGGCCAAAGGCGTGACACCTGTGGTCCCACAGCAAGGGTCCGTGGGCGCATCTGGCGATCTGGCCCCGCTTGCTCATATGGCGGCCGCGATGATCGGCGAAGGCGACGCAATCCTGAACGGCCACCAGATGCAGGCGGCCAAGGCCCTGCGCAAGGTTGGACTAACTCCGATCACTTTGGGCCCCAAAGAAGGGCTGGCCCTGATTAACGGTACCCAGTTTTCAACCGCTTGCGCCTTGGTTGGGCTATGGGCGGCGTGGGACAATGCGGCGACATCGGTTTTGACCGGCGCGCTTTCTACGGATGCCATTATGGGGTC
This sequence comes from Aestuariibius sp. HNIBRBA575, assembly GCF_040932005.1. Taxonomy (NCBI): domain Bacteria; kingdom Pseudomonadati; phylum Pseudomonadota; class Alphaproteobacteria; order Rhodobacterales; family Paracoccaceae; genus Aestuariibius; species Aestuariibius sp. HNIBRBA575. The sequence goes on along the minus strand of NZ_CP162414.1, from coordinate 578,171 downwards.
CACCGCCCCGCTGCAGGGTGCCATTCACACGTTGCGCGGTCACCCCGGCCAAATTGCGCTGGCGCGGGCCCAACGCGCATTGATGGCTGGGTCACTAATCCGCGAAAGCCATCGGGACGGCGACGCCCGGGTCCAAGACCCCTATTGCATCCGGTGCCAGCCTCAGGTCACCGGCGCGGCCATGGACCTGCTGCATTTTGCCGGCCGCACCTTGGAAATCGAAGCCAACGCCGTCACGGACAACCCGCTGGTTTTGGTGGACCAAGGTCTGATCGTATCAGGCGGGAATTTCCACGCTGAACCGGTGGGATTTGCTGCGGATCAGATCGCGGTGGCCCTGTCTGAAATCGGCGCAATTGCCCAGCGCCGCGTGGCCTTGATGGTGGATCCGACCCTGTCCTTTGATCTGCCACCGTTTTTGACCCCAAATCCCGGTTTGAATTCCGGGCTTATGATTGCCGAAGTCACAACGGCCGCATTGATGAGTGAAAACAAACACCTAGCGAACCCCTGCACCACAGACAGCACCCCGACATCCGCCAACCAAGAGGACCATGTCAGCATGGCGGCCCATGCAGCGGTGCGTTTGATCCGGATGAATGCCAACCTGAACGTGATCTTGGGCGTAGAGGCAATGTGCGGCGCGCAGGGCGTCGAATTTCGCGCGCCCCTGATGACCAGTGACGCGTTGCAAACGGCGATCAAAACGTTGCGCGCGCAGGTCCCGGCACTCGCCGATGACCGCTTTATGGCGCCGTCGATCAAAGCGGCCGCGGCGTTGGTTTCCACGGGCGCCTTGGCAGATGCGGTTGGGTTGTCTGGATACATCCGCGGACAGGTCACATGACGCCGGTTCACGTCCAATCCGGGACTGGCCCGATTGTTTTGGGCCTGCCACATGCGGGCACGTTTGTGCCGCCTGATATCGCTCAGAACCTGAATGAAAACGGGCAAAAGCTGGCTGATACGGATTGGCATGTGGACCAGCTTTATGCCGATCTGATCCCTGATCTGACCTTTGTGCGTGCCAATTTTCATCGATACGTGATTGACGCAAATCGCGACCCATTGGGTGCAAGCCTTTATCCCGGTCAAAACACCACCACATTGGTGCCCCTGACCGATTTTGATGGGCTCAGTATCTGGAACGCCCCCCCATCCCAATCCGACATCAAAACCCGGCTGCGCCGCTATCACGCGCCCTATCACGCCGCCCTTAGGGGCGAACTGAACCGCGTGCGTGATCTGCACGGCGTGGCGATCCTGTTTGATTGCCATTCGATCCGATCTGGCATTCCCTTTCTGTTCTCAGGCCCCTTGCCTGACTTTAACATCGGCACCAATCTGGGATCGACATGCGCCCCCCAAATCGAAGCCCAAACCACTGAGATTTGCACGATGGCCGCTGGGTATTCCACAATCGTCAATGGCCGGTTCAAAGGGGGCTGGACCACGCGACACTATGGACAACCATCTGAAAACATACATGCAATTCAGATGGAGCTGGCGCAATCAACCTATCTGACCCAAGAGGCCGCACCATGGAACTTTGATGTGACCAAGGCAGCCAAGCTGCGCCCCTATCTGGCATCCATTCTGTCCACATTGGCCCAACTGGCCCCGACCCTAAGAGGTAAATCATGACGCAGTCCCGCCACAACATCCGTGATGTATTCCCCGCCACCGGATCGGACATCACCGCCAAAAGCTGGCTCACCGAAGCGCCGATGCGCATGTTGATGAATAACCTACATCCGGACGTCGCTGAAAACCCGCATGAATTGGTGGTTTATGGCGGCATTGGCCGCGCCGCCCGCACATGGGAGGATTTCGATGCCATCGTCGCCGCGTTGACAGAACTAGAAGACACGCAAACCCTGCTGGTGCAATCGGGCAAACCGGTCGGCGTGTTCAACACCCACAAAGACGCGCCCCGCGTGCTGATCGCCAATTCCAACATTGTGCCGCATTGGGCCAATTGGGACCATTTCAACGAACTGGATAAAAAAGGGTTGGCCATGTACGGCCAAATGACGGCCGGATCGTGGATCTATATCGGGACCCAAGGCATCGTTCAGGGCACCTATGAAACCTTTATGGAGGCAGGGCGCCAGCATTATGATGGAAACCTGAAAGGCCGCTGGATTTTGACCGGTGGATTGGGTGGCATGGGCGGTGCCCAACCGTTGGCCGCTGTGATGGCCGGGGCCTGTTGTCTGGCGGTGGAATGCGATGAAACCCGTGCTGATTTTCGGCTGCGCACCCGCTATGTCGATGAAAAGACGGACAATCTGGATGATGCATTGGCGATGATCGATCAGTGGACCAAATCCGGTCAGGCAAAATCTGTGGCCCTGATTGGCAATGCTGCGGACGTGTTTCCTGAATTGATCAAACGCGGGATCAAACCCGATTTGGTCACAGATCAAACCTCGGCGCATGATCCTGTGCATGGATATCTGCCCCAAGGATGGAGCGTTTCAAAGTGGCGTCAAATGCAGGAAACGGATCCCAAAGCCGTCGAAAAAGCCGCGCGTGCATCCATGAAGATACAAGTCGCCGCCATGGTCGATTTCTGGGATTCAGGCGTGCCGACGCTGGATTACGGCAACAATATCCGGCAGGTCGCATTAGAAGAAGGGCTGGAAAATGCCTTTGCGTTTCCGGGGTTTGTTCCGGCTTATATTCGCCCGTTATTCTGCCGGGGCATTGGCCCGTTTCGATGGGCCGCATTGTCGGGTGATCCCGAAGACATCTATAAAACCGACGCCAAGGTCAAAGAATTGATCGACGACCCGCATTTGCACAATTGGCTGGATATGGCCCGCGAACGGATCGAATTTCAGGGCCTGCCCGCGCGCATCTGTTGGGTCGGGTTGGGATTGCGGCACAAACTGGGATTGGCGTTCAACGAAATGGTGCGCAATGGCGAATTGTCCGCCCCGGTTGTGATTGGCCGCGATCATCTGGACAGTGGATCGGTGGCGTCCCCCAACCGCGAAACCGAAGCGATGAAGGATGGATCAGACGCAGTTTCGGACTGGCCTTTGCTGAACGCAATGCTGAACGTGGCTGGTGGGGCGACGTGGGTGTCGTTGCATCATGGCGGCGGGGTTGGCATGGGGTTTTCCCAGCATTCCGGTATGGTCATTTGCTGTGATGGCACGGAGGATGCAGATCGCCGTCTGGCCAATGTTTTGTGGAACGATCCGGCAACCGGCGTGATGCGTCACGCGGATGCTGGCTATGACATTGCGCTGGATTGCGCGCGCGAAAACGGGCTGAACCTGCCCGGTATCCTGCGCGCGCCCTAACGGCAGAAAATTGCCCCGGATCAAGGCTTGCATCCGGGGCCGTCACGCGAAAAAATAGGCCCATGACAGTTGGACCTATGGATGACATTGCTACGCTCGCGTTTGAGTTTTCGCCGGTTGGGCTGATCTATTCAGAAAACCGGATGATCGTGCGATGCAATCCGCAGTTTTGCGATATGTTTGCGCTGCCCAAACAACAGCTCGAAGGGATGTCGTTGTCGGTGTTATATCCGTCGTCAGATGAATTTAACCGCATCGGTATTGTCGGACCCAAGGTGCTGGCACAAAAGGGAATTTACGCAGACGAACGCATTATGAAACGCGGTGATGGCGCGTTATTCTGGTGTCGTGTGCGGGGGAAATCGCTGGATCGTGACGCGCCTTTTGCCCGCGCAGTCTGGAGCTTTGCCGACATTTCTAACGCCCGCCCGGTGACCGAAATGACCCCCCGCGAACGCCAAGTGGCCCAAGGATTGGCCGAAGGGCGCACCAGCAAGGAAATCGCCCGAGAGTTGGACATTTCCCCCCGCACGGTTGAGGTGCATCGCGCAAAATTGTTGGAAAAATTCAACGCCCGCAATTCCATGGAACTGGTGGCACAATTGGCGGGCATCCCATTGTAGCCCGCCAAACGTTGCGTGGTTATCCTGCGACCACCTGACCGGGATGCGCCGCCGCCCAGTCGATCAAAAAGGCCGCCATTTCCGGCATGCCCGCCAAATCACCCATGCGTTTGGGCAAGGCAACGCCGTGATCCAACACAATGCGCGCGCATTCAATATGGTCGCGATTTGCCCGTTCGGGACAGTTTTCCGACCCATGCACGATGGTTGACAACAATGTGCCGCCATAGCCGTTCACATGGGTTAAATCCGGCCCCAATGAGAGGAAATATTGCACCAATTCTGGTCGCCCTTCCCAGCCTGCGATCTGAATTGGCGTCAGCCCCTGATCATCCGGTTTGTCCCATTCTGCACCCGCTGCGACCAGCGCCCTTAGATGCGCATCTTTGCCCGGAAGGTGCAGAATTTCACGAATGATATCGCGGTAAACTGTCGGCATTTTTGCGGGGTCCAGAAATCCGCCGGGGGGTTTTTGCTGCGCCGCTGCGCTGAGGATCTGTTCCTGATCCGTCAAGGCTGGCGTGATACCCAGGGCGGTCAACCGATCCACCAAATCCGTATTGCCATAGACACAGGCGGCGGAATACACGGTCACGCCTTTGAACATCGCGCGGGGGTCCGCCCCAGCCGCCAATAACAGGTCGATCATCGCGCCATCGTTCATGCGCCGCGCCGCCTGATGCAGGGCCGGGAACACGTGCGGGGCCTCTCCGCCTTGCGGTTCACCGTTAAAGTCATCCGCCCGCGCCCCGGCCTTTAGCAACATGTCGACGGCCACATGATCGTTAAAATCCATCGCCCGATAAAGCGCATTTGTCCCCGCCGGATCCGCCCCATGCGCCAGCAACATCGCCAACCCGTCGTGGTGGCCCAATTCGGTCGCATGATAGAGGCTCTCTTTGTCGTTTGGGTTCGCGCCGTGATCCAATAACCATTGCCCTAAAACCATGTTATTGGCATGTCCGATCGCCCCATATAGCGCCGACAATGCCCTGCCCTGTTCCGGCGTCGCGGGGGTGGCGTCATTCACATCCGCCCCCGCCTTTAGCAGCATGTCGGCGATGTCGATCATGGCATCGCGCCTGTCGGGCCATTGGTGGATCATTTTAGAAAATGCCAGATGCAGCATTGGCGTACGCGGCCCGGCCATTTTGGTTGCCAAAGTAGGATCATCCCACAACGCTGAACGCACCGCGTCGACGTCATACATGGCCACTTGCAGACCAAACAAACCTTCGGCCAAATCCGGGGTTTCCTGCATCAATGTATCCACCACCCAGCCTTGGCCATGGAACAATGCGATTTTCAATCGTTGCTGTTTTTGGGCACGATCCATGCCTTGGGTTTCCACCGCCAATTTCAATTGCGGCCAAGAGGCAAAACTGTTTTCCAGCGCAATAACATGCAGATAATCCGCATGTTTTAACTCGCTTAGCTCTGATCTGGGGGGATGGGCGCGCAGACGTGCAACCGCCTGATGGTCGCCCATTAAATGGGATTTTCGCAGGGCTTTTGCCGCACGTCGAAACGGGTCCAGATGATCTGTCATCGGCTTCCTCATGTATGTTCCCGCGGATCCGCTAGCCGGGAAAAATGAGAAAGACCGCAATGGTCATTTCAACGTCAAAGGGTGCTGATACAGCTTTCCGCGGATCTGGATGCCCCCCAATGGGCCATTCAACCCTAGCGGCTGACATTTGCGCATGCAACCGCGGTATTCAATCAGGACAATCAATCAGGGGCATTCAATCGGGCGGCAATTGGTGGACGCGACGGTCTGCGCGGAATAGGTTAGCGCAGACCAATGGATCCAGACGCGATTCCGTGACCCTGACCAAACAAAGGCCATTATGACCGACGAAACCCAACCCGCTTATCAGGTGCTGGCCCGGAAATACCGGCCAGAAACGTTTGTCGATCTTGTTGGACAGGACGCGATGGTGCGCACATTGCGCAATGCCTTTGCCGCCGATCGCATCGCCCAAGCCTTTATTATGACAGGGATTCGTGGCACCGGCAAAACCACAACCGCGCGGATCATCGCCAAGGGCATGAACTGTATCGGGGTGGATGGTACGGGTGGGCCGACCACCGATCCCTGTGGGCAATGCGAACATTGCACCGCCATCATGGAAGGTCGCCATGTCGATGTGATGGAAATGGATGCGGCGTCACGCACCGGTGTGGGCGACATCCGTGAAATCATCGACAGCGTACATTATCGGGCCGCCTCGGCGCGCTATAAAATCTATATCATCGACGAAGTGCACATGCTGTCGACCAGCGCGTTTAACGCGTTGCTCAAAACGCTCGAAGAGCCGCCCGCGCATGTGAAATTCATCTTTGCGACCACCGAAATCCGCAAGGTGCCGGTGACGGTCCTGTCCCGCTGTCAGCGCTATGATTTGCGCCGGATCGAACCCGAAGTGATGATCGCGATGTTGCGGCGCATTTCGGACGCAGAAGGCGCGGAAATCACCGACGACGCATTGGCGCTGATCACCCGCGCCGCCGAAGGGTCCGCACGGGATGCGCAATCGCTGCTGGATCAGGCGATCAGCCATGGCGCCGGGGAAACATCCGCCGATCAGGTGCGTGCCATGCTGGGTCTGGCCGATCGGGGGCGGGTTCTGGATCTGTTTGACATGATCCTAAAAGGCCAAGCCGCCGAGGCCCTGACCGAGCTGTCATCCCAATATGCGGATGGCGCTGATCCGATGGCCGTTCTGCGTGATCTCGCGGAAATTTCCCACTGGATCAGCGTGATCAAAATCACACCCGAAGCCGCCGAAGACCCGACCATCAACCCGGATGAACGGGTGCGCGGATTGGCGATGGCGGAAAATCTGCCGATGCGGGTTCTGTCGCGGATGTGGCAGATGCTGTTGAAATCCTTAGAAGAAGTGGCCACCGCCCCCAATGCGATGATGGCCGCCGAAATGGCTGTGATCCGGTTGACCCATGTGTCCGACCTGCCCACGCCCGAGGATCTGATCAAGAAATTACAATCCGATCCCCCCGGCCCCAATGGCGGTGGCGGCACAGCCCCGCGTGCGCCAAATGGGTCAAATGGCACGATGGCTGGCGGACCCGCTGGTCCATCTGGGGGCGGCAGTGGCGCACCCACTGCGCATCACACCCCCGCCGATGCGGTGTCATCTGCGCAAACCGGACCCACGACACATGGATCGCTGGCCGTTCAAACCGAAACTGCGTTGGCGCGGTTTGCCCGGTTCGAAGATGTGGTTGAACTGATCCGCCATCACCGCGACGTCAAATTGCTGATCGACGTGGAAACCGGGCTGCATCTGGTGAACTATGCGCCGGGCCGGATCGAAGTGAACCCCACCGAAAAAGCCCCTGCCGATCTGGTCGGTCGGTTGGGCAGCCGCCTGCAGGCCTGGACCGGCAACCGCTGGGCGATCACCGTCGTCAACGAAGGCGGCGCGCCCACCATTGCGCAGGTCCGCGATGCGGCCGAACTGGAACTGCGCGCACAGGCCGAAAGCCACCCGATGGTTTTGGCCGTGATGGCCCAGTTTCCCAAGGCCAAGATCACCGAAATCCGCACCGCCAAAGACATCGAGCAAGACGCCTATGCGGATGCCCTGCCCGAAGTCGAAGGCGAATGGGATCCATTTGACGACGACTAAACCCGACAATTTCAACCGACGCCTGAGGCCATAATCCAACGTTAGTGTGGCTTGTGCCTCACTGTGAAACGCTTATCTTAGCGGCAACGCGAACAAAGGATATGAACATGCTCAAAGGACTAGGCCAGCTTGGCGATATGGCCAAGATGATGAAGCAGGCGCAGGACATGCAGTCCAAAATGACCGAACTTCAGGACAGTCTGGAAACGATGACGATTGTCGGTGAATCCGGCGCAGGTTTGGTCAAAGCGACAGCCACCGCCAAAGGCGTGTTGACCAGCCTTGATATCGATCCGTCCATCTTTGATCCCAACGAAAAAGAAGTGGTCGAGGACCTGATTTTGGCCGCGATCAAAGACGCCCAAGCCAAAGCGCAGGACCGGGCCCAATCCGAAATGGCCCGCCTGACCGAAGGTTTGGGCCTGCCTGCGGATTTCAAACTGCCGTTTTGATCTAACAATTCGGGCCGGGCGACGCATCACGTTTCCGGCCCAAAGAGGCCCCCATGAGCAGCACAAGTGACATCCAAGACCTGATAGATCTGATGGCCAAGCTGCCCGGGCTTGGGCCGCGATCCGCACGCCGTGCGGTGCTGCATCTGATCAAAAAACGCGGGGTTTTGATGACCCCACTGGCCGATGCGATGGGTCGGGTGGCCACAACTGCGCGGGAATGTTTGAACTGCGGCAATGTTGGCACCACCGATATTTGTGACATTTGCAGCAGCGAAAAACGCATCGGGTCGCAGATTTGTGTGGTCGAAGACGTGTCTGACCTTTGGGCGATGGAACGCGCCAATATTTTCAAAGGCCGCTATCACGTTTTGGGTGGCACATTGTCCGCGCTCGATGCAATCGGCCCTGATGAGCTTCGTATTCCGAAATTGTTGGACCGGATCACGTCGGAAAGCGTCACCGAAGTGATTTTGGCCCTGTCTGCCACCATCGACGGGCAAACCACGGCGCATTACATCGCAGATCAATTGCCCAACGTCACCGTCACCACGCTGGCCCAAGGCGTGCCTGTTGGCGGCGAACTGGACTATCTGGATGATGGCACCATCACCGCTGCGCTGAATGCGCGGCGTCAGCTCTAGGTTAATCCGGGTTCGACAGTTCTTGGGCAATTGCATCAAACACAACGCGAATGCGTTTGCTGGTATGTAATTCGCGGTGGGTGATCAGCCAGACCGGAAATTCGATCGGGGGGAAATCCGGCGCTGCCCGTTCAAATTCGGGGTCCTGATCGCCGATTTGTTCTGGCAAAACCGTCACCCCCAACCCGGACCGAGCCAAATTTTCGGTCACCAATCCACTGTTGCAGGCATATTTGAACTGATCCGCATGCAGCGTCACCCCTTTGGCAGCGACCATGTCGATGAATTCTTGCATGTCGACGCCGCCAATAATGGTATAGCGTTCCAGATCCCGAAATGAACGTGCCCGCCCGACGCGATCCAGATAGTGCGGCGTGGCATAGAAATTCGCCCGAAGCGTCGCAACCAGCTTGGCATAAAGCTCTGGCTGGTTGGGGCGCACATGCCGCAGGGCAATGTCGGCTTCGCGACGTGATAGGTTCTGGACCTCGTTTGATGCAATGATCCGGATGCTCACCCCCGGTGCGGTTCGTTGCAATTCATGCAGAACCGGCGTCAATAAATGCACCGCAAACAGGTCGACCGCGGTGATAGACACCTCGCCTGTGACGTCTTGGGATTGCCCGGACGCCACAAGAGACACGCGATTGGCCGCTTCGCCCATGGCGCGGACATGGTCCAACAATTCATGGCCCGGCTGGGTCAGGATTGGGCCGCGCGCGCCCCGTTCAAACAACGTCACTCCTAACGCCTCTTCTAGGCCGGCAACCTGCCGCCCCAACGTGGGTTGGGTTGAATTCAGCGCCCGCGCGGCGGCACTGAATGACCCTTCCTCGGCCGTGGCCAGAAACGCCCGGATCTGGTTCCAGTCAAAAGAAATCGCCTGCCAATTCATGCAAATATGTATACCTGATGTGCAAATTACCACAATTTCCATATGCTATGTGCATAGGTACCGTCTTGGCAAGCCACCCAGATGACAACTAGGATCCAATAGATGAGTGACACCGCATTTTGGAACAAAATAGCGCAGAAATACGCCGCGAGCCCGATTGAGGATGTTCCGGCATATGAGGCATCGTTAAAGCGGGTTTTTGCGCGTCTTTCGCCAAATGATCACGTTCTGGAACTGGGCTGTGGCACTGGCAGCACGGCGTTGCGTTTATCCGAATATGCGGCCAAAATCACCGCTACTGATTTTTCCTCCGAAATGATCCGCATAGCCAAATCCAAACAAAGCGACACACAATTCACCAATGTTGATTTTCAGGTGGTCGATGCGCAATCGCCCTCTGATGGGCACACCTACGATGTGGTTTGCGCCTTTAATTTGGTGCATTTGTTGCCGGATTTTGACGCTGGAATGCAGCATATCAAATCACAAATCAAACCCGGTGGTTTGTTTATCAGTAAAACGCCTTGTCTTGGGGAAATGAGCCGGTTCATGCCGGTCGTGATCTGGCTGATGCAGCGGGTCGGCAAGGCGCCATTTGTGTCAAATTTCACAATTACACAGCTAGAAGCAAAGCTACGCGACGCGGGGTTTGAGCTGATCGAAAGCGAAACCTACGGCAAAGCTGGGCGCAGCCGGTTTATCGTGGCCCGACCTCTGTAGGCTGACAGATTGAAACGTGCCCAGACAGCCGGGCACGTTTGGCTAAGTGAATTACTGCGCGGTTAGTTTAAACCCAAGCGCCTGATCCCAATGGATAAAGCTGCCCGTGCAGACAAATCCGTTTTTGCGATAAGACCGCATTTGCAAACGGAAATCATCAAAGGAGGCTTTGTAATCCTCCTTGGCGCGGAATTCCGGGATCAACCGGTTCAGCATCACAAACACGGTTTTGCGGCTGATGCGGCAGAACTCATCGACAATGCTCATCCAATCGTCGGGATGGCAGTAATGTTCGATCGCCTGAAAACACATGGTGACATCCATGCTTTTGTCCGCAAACGGATAAGGCGCGATGCCCGCATCAAAAACCGTCATTGGCAAATCAACGCTTTCGACGATGTGGCGATAGGGCCAGTCAGGTTTTTCGCCGGTGATTTCGTTGCCAAAATCATCTACGTCGCGCTGGAAATTTTCATCGTTTAGCGCACGGAATTGCGCCATGGCGCCGCCGTCTTTGGACCAAACCATATTGGCATAATCAGTGCCCATCACGTTATGACCGAAATGGCGCAGCACCTCTAGCATACCGCCATGCGCGGTCGACATTTCCAGCACGTCCTGTGGTTCTGCACCGATCAATTCAGGGAAATAGAGCTGAACCCGGTTCCAGCACCGTTGAATATTTTTGGCCCGGTTGGCGTATTTCTGTTGGATTTTTTCGTTCCGCGCCAACCCATCATCATCCAGCGGATACGGGGTTAACAATTCTGCGGGGGCGTTTTCCCCAAAAAGATCAAGCGTATCTGCCTTGATCCGTTCTTGCCGGACAAGCTTGCGCACTTTGGGATCTTTGAAATCCCGAACATCCATTAACATCAGACTACTCCTTGCACCCTTATGGGTGTCTATTTGCCTCGGGTTAAAGAATAGCAAAAACTGGGGCAGAAATGTGGCCGTAGTTAACCTCTTGTTAATTTTAGTTAACGCCTGAGTCAAAAAGGCCCCACCAATTGGCAGGGCCTTTTAAGATACGTGAATCAAAGATTACTCTTCGTCTTCGTCATCTTTGCTATCGGGCAAGTTAAAGAAGCTGTCCGCATCAGGGATTGCCTCTTCTTTGTCACTTGGATCGACATCTGTGTTCAGCGTGAACGTTTCCAGACCGGAAATCGCAGATGGCATTTTTGGCTCAGCGTCCATGCCAAGGCTCTGCTCAGTCGACACCAGTTTACGGCGCTCATCATCCGACATCACGCTGCCTTCAGCCTTTTTGGCAGCAGCTTTTTGAACAGCCAGATCCAATTCGGTCTGTTTACACAGGCCCAGCGCAACTGGGTCGATCGGCTCCATGTTGGAAATGTTCCAATGGGTGCGTTCACGGATCGACTGAATTGTCGGCTTGGTGGTGCCCACCAGTTTCGCAATCTGGCCATCGGACAATTCGGGATGAAACTTCACCAGCCATAGGATCGAATTCGGGCGATCCTGACGTTTGGACAGCGGTGTGTAACGCGGGCCACGGCGTTTTTCTTCGCCAACAGCTGCGGCGTTAAACTTCAGCTTCATCCGGTACAGTTTGTTTTCCTGCGCCTTGTCGATTTCTTCTTGGACCAGCTGGTTGTTGGTGATCGGGTCAAACCCTTTGACGCCTTGTGCCACGTCGCCATCAGCGATGCCCTGAACTTCTAGCTCGTGCATGCCTACAAATTCGGCGATCTGGCGAAAGCTGATTGTGGTATTGTCCACCAGCCAAACGGCAGTTGCCTTGGCCATGATTGGTTTGTCAGCCATGTAAGCCTCCTGAATTAGATACATTTTCCCCGTGCCCTGAAAGGGGCGGCCCATAGGGACCAGTTCGTATTGTCGGGGAACTTATCCTGTATATAGTGCCCGCAACCCATTTAGGAAAGGTCAAAATGCGTCACCTTCTTGCAGCTTTGCTGATCTCTGCTTCGCCTGTTGCTGCCGATGGGACGGCGGGTGAATTTGATTATTACGTTTTGGCCCTGTCTTGGTCCGCAAATTGGTGCACCCTGGAAGGGGATGATCGCAATTCGCCGCAATGTGAACCGGACGCCGAATTTGGCTGGGTTTTGCACGGGTTATGGCCGCAATATGAACGTGGCTGGCCATCCTATTGCAACACAAACCACCGCAATCCGTCCCGCGCAGACACGGGCGAACAGGCCGATTTATATGGGTCATCAGGGTCTGCGTGGCATCAGTGGAACAAACACGGACAATGCACAGGATTGTCGTCTGACGATTATTATGCGCTCGCGGGCGAAGCCTATGATCGCGTCACCCGGCCCAGCGTATTCCGCCGCCTGTCCAGCGCGGTCACACTGCCTGCATCCGTTGTGGAACAGGCGTTTACCACCGAAAACGAAGGGCTGGACGCAGATGAAATCACCATCACCTGCCGGTCTGGCTACATCCAAGAGGCGCGGATCTGCCTGACCCGCGATCTGGAATTTCGCCAATGCGGCGCGGATGTGATCCGGGATTGCACGCTGGATGATGCGTTGTTTGAACCCATGCGCTAACGCGCACGTCCGTCAGGGTATTCCCCCGGACCTTTGATTTCCAACAGGTTGCCAAACGGGTCGCGGATGTAAAACGAATGGCCCATGCCGCGCGCGCCGCCATGCATGGCTTCGCGTTCGATTGGGACGTTGTGATGGGCCAAATGGGCGCGCAACGCGTCGTGGTCAAATGCCGATGTGGCGATGCAAACATGATCCACATTGCGCCCACCGGGCACGGGTGGCACCGCGCTGGCGCCGCCGGGATGGGTTGTGTCCCACAGCACGATCAACGACGCCCCGGCCCAGACTTGCTCCATCCCGAGATCGGGATAAGAATACCCAATCGGGCAGCCCAAAACGTCGCGATACCAATCCACAGCGCGCCGCAGGTCGTCGACCAGAAACACAACGTGATCGATGCCTGTCAGGCTAAACGGGATGTCGCGATGGGGCATCACACATCCCATTTCGGGCACCACGGCCCGTTGACCAATCGCAGACCGCGATCCATGGACCGCAAGGTTTCGATCTGATCCGTGGTCAATGACACATCCTGTGCGGCAAAATTTTCCGCGATCCGGCCCGGATTAGACGAGGACGGGATCACCACATGCCCCTCGGCCATCAAAAACGCTAGCGCCAATTGCGCAGGCGTAATACCCAAATCAGACGCCATCGCCACAAAGGGGGCGTCGTCCAGAATGGCACCACGCGCCAAAGGCGAAAAGGCGGTAATGGGGATGTTTTTATGGGCGCAATGATCCACAATCGGGTGGTTCTGCATAAAGGGGTGCATTTCAACCTGATTGGTTAAAATCACACGATCCCCCAGCAATTCCAACGCCTTATCAATGTAGTGAATGGTGAAATTCGACACGCCAATATGCCGTGTTAGCCCGGCATCATACACGTCCGCCAATTGGGCCATGTAATCCTGAATGTCATATTCGTCGCCAATGGATGGGTAATGCAACAGCAGCAAATCCACCGGACCAACGCCCAGTTTTTCTAACGACGCCTCGACATGCGGGCGCACTTGACCGGGGCCAAAGCTTTCTGGGGCGACTTTGGTGGTCACCCACAGATCAGCGCGCGCAATGCCAGAATCCGCAATCGCACGGCCCACGAATTCTTCGTTCTCATAACCTTCGGCCCCGTCAATGTGACGATAGCCGGTTTCCAATGCGGTCAATGTGCTTTGATAGGCCTCTTGGTCGGGGCGGTTCCACGTCCCAAAGCCCATCTGAGGCATTTTTTCCAATGCTGACATGTGACATCCTCCCAAATGTTAGCGGAAACCTAAAACGATTTCGCCACCGCCGCAAGGATGCCCCGCCCAATGGCAGGATCGCCAGATTACCCCACTTTGAGGACGATTTTGCCGATATGTTGGCTGCTTTCCATGCGGGTATGTGCGTCGGCTGCGTGGTCCAGCGTGAATTCCTGATCCATCACCGGCGCAATCCGCCCCGTGGCCAGCAATGGCCAGACTTTTTCATATAGGTCAGCCGCGATCCGGGCCTTGGCCAGATCGCTCTGGGGGCGCAGGGTCGATCCGGTCATGGTCAACCGGCGCATCATCAGATGAGCAAAGTTTATTTCGGCTTTGGGGCCTTGCAAAAACGCGATCTGCACCAAGCGGCCATCATCGGCCAGCGCCTTGATATTGCGGGCAATATAAGACCCGCCAACCATGTCCAAAATCACATCCGCCCCGCCCTGTTCGCGCAGAACATCGACAAAATCCGCGTCACGATAATTGATCGCCTGTTCTGCGCCCAGCGCCAGACAGGCGGCGCATTTTTCGTCAGACCCGGCCGTGGTGAACACCCGCGCGCCCAGCACATTGGCCAGTTGGATCGCCGTTGTGCCAATCCCTGATGATCCGCCATGGACCAAAAACCGTTCACCGGCCTTCAATCCGCCGCGTTGAAACACGTTGGACCAGACGGTGAAAAATGTTTCCGGCAAACACGCGGCCTGTTTCAAATCCATCCCATCCGGAACAGGCAAACAATGGGCGGCGGGCGTGACCACCTGCTCAGCATAGCCGCCACCGGGCAGCAATGCGCAGACCGGGTCCCCCACGGCCCAATCCGTGACCCCATCCCCGATTGCAGCAATGGTTCCGGATGCTTCTAGCCCCGGCAGATCACTGGCCCCTTTGGGCGGATTATACAGTCCCGCCCGTTGCAACGCATCCGGCCGGTTGACCCCCGCATAAGCCACCTGAATGCGCACTTCGCCATGGCCCGGTTCGGGGATATCCCGCAAGGCTGGTTTCAACACATCCGGGCCGCCGGGGGTGGAAATTTCCACCACACGCATTTGTTCGCTCATCTCGGGATCCTATTTGTTATCTGTCCAACGGCCGGGCACATCGTCGCGTACGCCAGTGCGGGCATTGGGGGCTTTGACTTGGCCAAATAAGGCATCCAATGGCCCCAAAAACGGTTTCACCAAAGGATTGCCACGCATGTGACCCTTTAGCTTTTCGAATTGCATGACGTTGTCGATACGCCGGTCAATAAAGGCATCCGTGGCCTGCCCGTCCAGACTGTCATCGCCCAACCAATACAGTACAACCGACGAATACACCGCCGATAATGTCGCGCGTTTGGAATAGTAATTCACGTCCTCTGACGTGTCGCCCAGCAGGGTCCAGATCGCATCGGATGTGCCCCAGATCAGACGCGCCCCTTCGGCGGCCAGATGGGGCATGGCAAACAGGATTGTGCCACGCCGCACGGCCTCTTTGTCGGCGCAAACCTGCAATCGCAGCCGGATCGCGAGGCTGATTTTGTCGCGAATGCGCATGTCGGTCAGGTCGTGATCCGCCATGGCGGCGCGCATGTCGATGTCGCCCTGTTTGTGGAATTCCATGGCTAGATCCACCGCCCCGCGCGGGCAGGTTTGGCGCGCCGCATCGGGGTCAATGTCCGAATCGCCCACCGCCGCGTCAAACGCCACATCCCCCCATCCATCAAAGGCCACATGCGGCAGGATTGCCTCTAATAATGCGGTTTTGATGGGGTCATGGGCTGTTTCAGCGGATGAATACGACATGGGGGCTCCTTGGTCTGTCTCTACTCTAGACAAGTTCCGACCCCTTTGCTATACGCGCGGTTCCTGCAAATCCTTGCAATTTCAACCTAGAAAGGTGGTGACAACCACATGCAGGTAAGTGTTCGCGATAACAACGTCGATCAGGCGCTCCGTGCCCTGAAGAAAAAGCTACAGCGCGAAGGCGTTTTCCGTGAAATGAAGCTGAAGCAACATTTCGAGAAGCCGTCCGAGAAAAAAGCACGCGAGAAGGCCGAGGCCATCCGCCGTCAGCGCAAGCTCGCTCGTAAAAAGGCACAGCGCGAAGGTATGCTCTAAGCAGCCCTTGAACGCTAT
The DNA here is from genome assembly GCF_040932005.1 of Aestuariibius sp. HNIBRBA575. NCBI lineage: Bacteria > Pseudomonadati > Pseudomonadota > Alphaproteobacteria > Rhodobacterales > Paracoccaceae > Aestuariibius > Aestuariibius sp. HNIBRBA575. The sequence goes on along the minus strand of NZ_CP162414.1, from coordinate 561,943 downwards.
GTAAGAATTCTAAACCCCCGAGGCCCAGCCGCGGGGGTTTGTTTTTGTGCGGATGTCAGCGGCTGGACAGGGTATGCATCGCGTCAAATTGCGACAGAAATACCTGCCCGGTCAAATCACCCAAAAAATGTTCCTTTTGCAGGCGATCCATCACCGGGCCTTTGACTTCGGACAGATGCAATTGCACCTCCATTTCGCGCAGGCGTGTGTTGATCATTTCCAAGGATTCCAGCGCGCTTAGATCAATGTCGTTGATCGCAGAACATTGCAGGATCACATGGCGAATACCGGGGTCATTGGCCACACGATTGTGAATTTTATCCTCTAAAAACCGGGCATTGGCGAAGTATAAGCTTTCGTCCACGCGCAGCGAAACGATGCTGGGATCGGTCTGGACTTTATGGCGCAGGATATTGCGAAAATGTTCGGTGCCCGGCACCAACCCCACTTCGGCAATATGCGGTCGCGACGTTTTATAGAGATGCAGCAAAATCGACAGGCCGACCCCTGCCGATACGCCGATTTCCACGCCCATCCCCAACGTCAGCAGGATGGTGATCAACACGGCGGCAAAATCAGCCTTTGAATAGCCCCAGCTGCGTTTGAGGATGCTGAAATCCACCAAACTGAGGACAGCGACGATGATGGTCGCGGCCAGCGTTGCCTTGGGCAGGAAATAGATCAATGGTGTTAAAAACAACGCCGCAAACGCCAATCCGAGGGCCGTAAACGCCCCGGCGGCGGGGGTTTCTGCCCCGGCGTCAAAATTAACCACCGACCGGGAAAACCCGCCCGTCACTGGAAAACCACCGGTCAAGGATGCGCCGATATTGGCGGCCCCCAATCCGATCAATTCCTGATCCGGATCAATACGTTGGCGTTTTTTAGCGGCCAATGTTTGGGCCACGGATATCGATTCAACAAAGCCGATGATCGAAATCAGAAACGCCGGTAGCAGCAATTGACCGATCAAGCTGGGGGACAGCGACGGGAATGTCAGCGGTGGCAAGCTTTGAGGAACGTCGCCGACGATTTTGACACCCTGCCCCGCCAGTCCAAACCCCCAAACCACCAAGGTTGACACCACAACCACCACCACCGGCCCGGTTTTCACCGCGATCCCGGTCAGACCCCCACCGATGCCTAGTCGGGTCAGCAATGGTTTTAACCCTTTGCGGACCCAAAACAAAAACGCAGTCCCCAAGATGCCGATTGCGGCTGTGAACAAGTTCGTTTCTCTCAGATGTGCCAACAGCGACACGACAATTTCCAACAGTGTGTGTCCATGCGCGTCAATGCCCAGAATGTGTTTCAATTGGCTGGCTGCAATGATGATCCCCGATGCGGTGATGAACCCGGCAATCACCGGATGGGACAGGAAATTGGCGATAAACCCTAATCGCAACACCCCCATCATCAGCAAAATACCCCCCGACAGCCCGGCCAAGGTCAGGGCCGCCACGGCATATCCCATGCTGCCTTGGTCGGTGATGTCAGCCAATGCCGCGGCCGTCATTAACGACACCACCGCCACCGGCCCCACCGCCAAGGCGCGGCTGGTGCCAAAAACCGCATATAACATGATCGGCACGATGGACGCATATAGGCCTGCCTCGGGGGGCAATCCCGCCAGCAGGGCATAGGCTAATGATTGCGGGATCAACATGATCGTCACAATCAGCGCCGCCATCACATCATTGCCAAAACTGACGCGATTATAGTCGCGCACCAAGGTCACGATGGGAAAGACACGGGTCACCAATGGCGGCAGGGTTGCACGTGATTTCATCAAGGGGCCTCTAATACATTGCAGATTTGAGATATATGGAGATGCCACCCTCTCAGAGCAAGGCTCTCTGATGCGCCCTTTTGTCCCTTTCCCCCAGGTTTCGACCTATTCCGAACGCGCCGCGGCGCAAATTTACACAGGCAGCGCCGTTGTCTGACGAACCGTGCGCAAACTGAACGACGAATGAATGGTCTGCACGCCGGGCAATTTCGCCAAGGATCTGCGGTGAATGCGCGCAAATTCCTCTGCATCAGATGCCACCACTTTTAGCAGGTAGTCCGCCTTGCCGGCCATCAAATGACATTCCAATACTTCGGGCACCCGCGCGACGGCCGTTTCAAAGGCATCCAGCAATTCGTCCGCCTGCCCGCTGAGGGCGATTTCGACAAACACAGTTGTCTGATACTTTAGCTTTCGCGGGCTCAGCAGGGCCACATAGCCGCTGATGATGCCCTCTTGTTCCATACGTTGAACACGGCGATGGCAGGCCGATGCGGATAAATTCACCGCCTCTGACAGGTCCGCATTTGAAATCCGCCCCGTACGTTGCAACGTCACGAGGATTCGGCGGTCAGTGCTGTCAATTTCCATTTGGCGCAGATTCCTTCGAAGTTTTCTGACTTTAACGCAGAAATCCACGAATGTCACACGCTAACGCGGGGCAAATGACCCAAGACATTCTACCCGATGGGTGCGACCGTTTGTCTAACGTAGGAGGAAACACCCAATGCATATCGGTTGCCCAACAGAGATCAAACCCCAGGAATTCCGCGTCGGTATGACGCCCAATGCCGCTGGCGAAGCGGTGTCCCATGGCCACAAGGTCAGCATCCAGCAAGGCGCCGGACTGGGCGCTGGCTTTACGGATGATGACTATGTCGCGGCGGGCGCGCAGATCATCGAAACGGCGGCTGAAATTTTCGCCAGCGCCGATATGATCGTAAAGGTCAAAGAACCCCAAGCGATCGAGCGTAAAATGCTGCGCAAAGATCAGCTTTTGTTCACCTATCTGCATCTGGCACCAGATCCGGAACAGACCAAGGATCTGCTGGCATCCGGTTGCACGGCCATCGCCTATGAAACCGTGACCGATGATCGTGGTGGCCTGCCTTTGCTGGCCCCAATGTCCGAAGTTGCAGGCCGTCTGGCGGCTCAGGTTGGGGCATATACCCTGCAAAAGGCCAATGGCGGTCGCGGCGTTCTGATGGGTGGCGTACCCGGTGTTGGCCCCGCCAAAGTGGTCGTAATCGGGGGCGGTGTTGTCGGGACACATGCCGCTAAAATCGCCGCGGGAATGGGCGCAGATGTGACCATTCTGGATCGGTCCTTGCCACGTCTCAAATACCTTGATGATGTGTTTGGCCGTGATTTCAAAAACCAATATTCAACCGCAGGCGCCACCGCCGACCTCATCAAAGAGGCCGACATGGTCATCGGTGCGGTTTTGATCCCCGGCGCCGCCGCGCCGAAACTGATCAGCCGCGCGCAATTGTCGACCATGAAACCGGGCGCCGTGCTGGTGGACGTGGCCATTGACCAGGGCGGGTGTTTTGAAACGTCGCGCGCCACAACCCATGCGGATCCAATCTATGACGTGGATGGCATCATGCATTATTGCGTTGCCAACATGCCCGGCGCCGTTGCGCGCACGTCCACAATCGCGCTTGGCAATGCGACGTTGCCGTTCATGCTGGCGCTGGCAGACAAAGGCTGGAAACAAGCCTGTCAGGACGATCCGCATCTGATGAACGGTCTGAATGTGCATGCGGGTCAACTGACCTATGCCGCCGTTGGCGAAGCCCTGGGCATGGACTTTATTCCGGCGGCCATCGCAGCGGAATAAACCAGCGCAAAATGCGACGGAATGTCGGGGCTGATCCGTATCAGTCCCGACACTTCATTTCAGAGGCCCCCAATGTCGCATTTCTTCAAACGCACCTCACCCTATCTTTTGTGGGCAATCCTCGCGCTGCCGTCTTTTGCCATTGTCAGCCAGGCATTGGGCGCGGAAACCAACCGCGTTTATCACCAATTGCTGCATCCGACCGGTGAATTTGCCGCCCGTTTCATGATCATTTCGATGATGGCCACCCCGTTGATGATGCTGTTCAAAGGCTGGCGCGGCCCTCAATGGCTCAGAAAAAATCGCCGTTATTTTGGTGTTGCCGCCTTTGCCTATGCCGCGTTGCACACCCTGTTTTATCTGATGTCGGAACCCCTACAGCGCATTCTGGCCGAGGCGACCGATTTTGAAATCTGGACCGGATGGGTTGCCTTTGCGATCTTTATCCCGCTGGCGGCAACGTCCCATGATTGGGCGGTGCGTAAAATGGGGCCCGCGTGGAAATCTCTTCAACGTTGGACCTATGGCGCGGCTGTGCTGACGTTGCTGCACTGGGCCAGCCTGCATGATTGGCGCAGTCCAACCGCGGCGATCGTTCACTTTACCCCATTGGCATTGCTGACACTTTATCGGATCTGGTCGACCTATTCCCGCCGTCGGGCCCGCGCATTAAAGGCCGCCTAACCCGGCGATTGCCCCTCAAATAGCGGTCGCATCCCCCGCATGTGGGTTGCGGCAAAATCGACAAAGGCCTGAATACGGGGCACCCGGCGCAAATCCGGATGGGTCAAAATCCAGATCGGCATGTAGGGAAAATCCGGCAATCCCGGCACCCGAGCAAGGCCTGGTTCCCCATCCCCCAAAAAACACGCCATTCGGGTCGCGCCAATGCCGGATCGCGCCGCTTCGATGGCGACGATCATGTCATCCACTGACAGGCGCACATTCAGATTGGGCCGCAGATCGGTCAGCCATTTGGGCGGCCCCGGCCAATGGATAAAACGCACCCAATCCAGCGGCGCATCGCCCCCCTGATCCCGCGCGATCAAATCAGGGCTGGCATAAACCGCCCCACGTTGTTGTGTCACCCGCCGCCCAACCAAGGTCGGCGAAGGATTGTCGGAAATGCGGATCGCCACATCTGCTTCGCGTTGGGACAGGTTCAACACATCATTGCTGGCCAACACTTTCAGATCGATATCAGGATGGGCGGTGATAAATTCCCGAAACATCGCGCCCAGCCCGGCCGAGATCAGCAATTGCGGTGCCGTCACCGTCAATGACCCGCTGATCGTGGTATCGCGCGCTCCTACCTGCCGATCCAGCTGGGCCCCGGTGATTTCCATCGCTTCGGCGGCACGCACCGCATCCAGCCCGGCCTCTGTTGCGATATAGCCGCTGGCCAATCGTTCAAACAGACGCGCACCCAGCGCAGTTTCCGCAGCCGTGATCCGCCGCGCCACCGTGGCGTGGTTCACACCCAGCACCCGCGCAGCCCCGCTGATCCCGCCCTGACGCGCGGTTTCCAAAACATATCTAAGGTCGTTCCAATCCAACATGCCCCGATCATTACCGCACAGCGATTGCGTGGCAATGATCGTTTTTGCGCAGGTCATGTGCTGTCACAAATGCAGCAATTCCAAATCAACCCGAAAGGATCAAACATGACCGCCTATGCCATAGTCACCCTCACCGTGAATGACGCCGAAACCCTCGCTCAGTACCGCGAAAAGGCCGGTGCCGCATTGGCGAAATACGACGCAAAACCGTTGCATGTCTCGCCAGACGCAACCGTGATCGAAGGCGACATCACTGCGCCCGACGTCACTGTCATTCTCACTTTTCCTGACCGCGACAAAGCGTTGGGTTGGATCAATGATCCTGAACTGGCCAATGTGCATGCATTGCGTCGTGGGTCGGGGACATCCAACATTATCCTGATGTGATCAGGCCGCGTCGCCCTGTTTGCGTTCCGAAATGGGCGACGCGTCATAGGCTTTGCGATAGGCGCGACTAAAGGCTTCGGGCGACGTGTAGCCAAACCGGCGCGCCACACGTTCAACCCGGTCGCCTTTTTGCAAATCCTGCCGGGCGACGGTCAATCGCCATTGCCGCAAATACGACATCGGTGATTGCCCGACTTTTTGTGAAAAAAGCTCTGCAAAGCGGCTGACTGACAGGCCCGCCTGCCCCGCCAGATCGTCAATGGTCCAGTGATGTCCGGGGCGATCATGCATCGCCACAATGGCACGGCTCAGCCGCGTATCGGCCAATCCGGCCAACAGGCCAACTTGGGTCCCGCCTCGTTCGATCTGATGGCGCAACAATCGCACCATCAACACCTCGATCAACCGACTTAGCACAGACGCCCCGCCACAGCGCGGCAGGTCTGCCTCGGCGATCAAAACCGTCACCAATGCCTGCAAATCCGGCGCATCTGAAATCGGCGATTCAACCTGATCGGGCAAAGCCGTCAGCAACGGATTATCCGCCCCACCCCAAGCGACATCCGCCGCAAAAAACACCTGGCTTTCGATCTGCAATTGACCGTTTTTCTGCGGATGTAAAATGATCCGATCCGGCTGTGCATTCTGCCCCACAACAATCAGATTTGCATCCCCAACGGATGTCACACGGATGTTCATCTGAAACCGATCCATGAGGGTGGTCAGGCGATCAATCTTTGACATTCCGGCGTTCCAGTCATGTAAATCGGATAATACTGATCCTAACCTGTGGCATGTTCCGGATCAAAGTCAACCAACCAAGGATTTCGAAATGCTGTTACCCCGTCAAAAAACACCCGATCTGGCCCTGCCCACTTTGGATCATGGATCATTTGATTTGTCCTCAGAGGCAACAGAACGCGGCACAATCATCTGTTTTTATCGCGGTCTGCATTGCCCGATCTGCGCCAATTACCTGACCGAGCTGGAAAAAAAGGTAGACGCATTCGCCGAACGCGGTGTTTCCGTCATCGCCGTCAGCTCAGACGGAGAAGAGCGCACCCGCGCCATGGCCGACAAAATCAGCGCAACAAAGCTGCGGTTTGGCTACGATTTGTCGCTGGAAAAAGCCCGCGAATGGGGGCTTTATATTTCGACATCACGCGGCAAAACATCCATCGGCATCGAAGAGCCAGCGCTGTTTTCCGAACCCGGCCTGTTCATGGTGACGCCGGAACAGACGCTTTATTATGGATCCGTTCAGACCATGCCGTTTGTGCGCCCACATTTTTCAGAATTGGTTGGTGCGTTGGATTTTGCCATTGCCAACGATTATCCGGCGCGTGGCGAATATACCGGCGCTGTTTAACACAAAAGGGCCCCGCATTGGGGCCCCTTTCCATCCATTTAGGGATGCTTATTTCTTCAACGAGTCGCGGATTTCGACCAGAATATCCAATTCGCTTGGACCCGCTGGCGCTTCTGGCTCGGCAACTTTTTCTTCTTCCATGGCTGCTTTGGCTTTGTTCACAGAACGCACCAACATGAACACCACATAGGCGATGATCAGGAAGTTGATGACCGCCATGATGAACGACCCATAGGCAAATACCGATGCGCCCGCTTCGCGGGCGGCTTCTAGGCTGGCGCCCTCTGGGGCTTCGCCTGCCAGAATGGCATATTTGTTGGTGAAATCGACGCCACCTGTGAACAAACCGATGATCGGATTGATCAAATCGTCGACCATAGACTTAACAATCGCCGTGAACGCGGCACCGATGATGATACCAACAGCCATGTCCATGACATTACCCTTGGCGATGAAGTCCTTGAATTCTTTTAGCATTTCTTCCCACTCCGTTACTTTTTCAAACGCGCAAAGTTGATCTCTGCTGCGTTAACCCCCTTTTGATAGCGCCAATTGCGATCCAAGCTAGGTTTTTTTTCACCGCGCCTTCCCCGTCACGGTGGTCGGCCGAAACCGGGTCATTGCGCCTGCAAAATCATATCCGCCACGCGATCCGCAATCACCATGGTGGGCGCATTGGTGTTACCCCCAATCAGCCGCGGCATGATCGACGCATCCACCACACGCAGTCCGTTGACGCCGTGAACCCTGGCCTGAGGGTCAACCACCGCCATGTCATCCACGCCCATTTTGCAGGTCCCGACCGGGTGATAAATCGTGTCGGCCCGCGCACGAATATCGCGTTCCAACGCGCCATCGCTGCCGTCATGGGGATATAGACGTGCGCCCCTCCAAGCGGCCAGTTCGGGGTGATCCAGAATGTCCTGCATGATCCGCGCGCCCTGTTTCAAACAGTCCAAATCCCGTGAATCCGCTAGAAAATTGGGATCGATTTTGGGGGCGTCCAGCGGGTTTGCGCTGTTCAGCCCGACAGAGCCACGGGAATAGGGCCGCAGCACACAGACATGACACGAATACCCGTCCGACAGATGGATTTTGCGCATGTGTTGATCAACGATACCGACCACCATATGCAGCTGCAAATCCGGGCGATCAAGATCAGGGTGGCTGCGCACAAACGCGCCCGACTCTGCCATTGGCGAGGCAAACAGCCCCACGCCTTTGCGCCGCCAACGTCGGATCGCTTTGCCCATCCGCCACAGGCCCCGTGGGTTTAACCCAACAACATCCCGGCGTTTGGATTTATAGGAAATCACATAATCCAGATGGTCCTGCAGATTTTGCCCAACCCCCGGCAATTCATGCACCATTTCAATACCATGCGCCGTGATGGCATCCCGTGGACCAATCCCCGACAGCATCAACAATTGCGGGGATTGAAACGCGCCGCCGGATAGGATCACTTCGCGATTTACGGTGATCTGATGCCGTTTTTTGCGCCGGATATATTCAATCCCGATGGCGGTTTTCCCGCGCATCAAGATACGGGTCGCACGTGCGCGGGTGATCACCTTCAAATTCGGGCGATCCATCACCGGATGCAAAAACGCCGCCGCCGCGGAACACCGCTGACCTTTGTGTTTGCCCTCAAAAAACTGCGTCACCTGATAGAGCCCAACGCCCTCTTGCTTAGCTCCATTAAAGTCGCTGTTTTCAGCGATTTGCTGCCCCTGTGCGGCCCTGACAAAGGCCTTAGAAATCGGGCGCGGCTCGGCTTGGGTCGCCACATTCAGGGGGCCAGCGCCGCCATGCAAATCCGACGGCCCGTTTTGGTTGCGTTCATAGCGTAGAAAATGCGGTTTGACGTCCTTCCAGCCCCAACCGTCACATCCCATTGCGGCCCATTCATCGTAATCGGTCTGATGGCCGCGCACATATAACATGGCGTTGATCGCGCTGGATCCACCCAATGTTTTGCCACGCGGCTGAAACCCAACGCGGCCATTTAGCTCGGCCTGAGGGACGGTCTTAAACGCCCAATTGTTGATCTTGGGCCGTCCAGACACCATCGCCGCAACCAAGGCCGGCGCGCGCACAAAGATGTCTTTGCCGCCGCCCCCTGCCTCAATCAAACAGACGGATATGTCTGGATTTTCCGACAGGCGATTGGCCAGAACACTGCCCGCCGATCCGCCGCCTACAATTACGAAATCATATGTCATGCCCCACCATTGCCTTTCTGGCGGCGACCACAATCCTTTCGCCACGTCACGACGCATGTTGCGGCAGGATGTACGCCCAGATAAGACAAGCAGATGGAAAACACGCCCTTTGAAATCTTCTTCGCCGCCCAGCCCGGGCTTGAACATGTCCTATTGGCCGAGGCGCAGGAAAAAGGGTTTTCTGACGCAGCCGCAACCCCCGGTGGCGTCACGATCATGGGCACATGGCCCGATGTTTGGCGCGCCAATCTGCAAATGCGCGGGGCCGGGCGTATTTTAGCGCGGATCGGATCGTTTCGGGCGTTCCATCTGGCGCAGCTGGACAAACGATCCCGAAAATTCCCGTGGGGCGATGTGCTGCGCGCGGATGTGCCGGTGCGCGTCGAAGTGACCTGTAAAAAGTCCAAGATTTATCACGCGGGCGCTGCCAGCCAACGCATTGAAAAGGCCCTGACCGAAGAACTGGGCGTCGAGATTTCCAAAGAGGCAAACCTGCAAATCAAGGTCCGTATTGACGACAATCTGGTGACCATCAGCGTCGACACATCCGGCAACGCCCTGCATAAACGCGGCCACAAAGAGGCAGTAGGCAAAGCGCCGATGCGCGAAAACCTCGCCGCATTATTCCTGCGTGAATGTGGCTACACCGGGACCGAACCGGTGTTGGATCCGATGTGCGGATCTGGCACCTTTCCGATTGAGGCGGCAGAGATCGCGATGGGGTTAAACCCCGGCCGCACCCGCAGCTTTGCCTTTGAAAAGCTAGCGACATTTGATGCCGCGGCTTGGGCGCAGATGAAATCTGAAACACAATCCAACGATGTTGATCTGTCATTTTATGGGTCGGACCGGGATGCCGGGGCGATCAAATCCAGCAAAGCCAATTCGCAACGCGCCGGGACCGATCATCTGACCCAATTCACGCTGGGCCCGATCAGTGATCTGCAACGCCCCGATGGGCCGCCCGGCCTGATCATGATCAACCCGCCATATGGCGCACGGATCGGCACCAAAAAGCTGCTATTTGGGCTTTATGGCACGTTGGGGACCACCCTAAAGGACCGGTTTCGCGGTTGGCGCGTTGGCATTGTCACCAGCGATGCGGGATTGGCCAAAGCCACCAAACTGCCCTTTGTGCCGCCCGGCCCGCCTGTGGCCTTTGGCAGCCTAAAGGTCAAATTGTATCGCACCGGGCCGCTCTGACGGTCGCCCCCGTTACGACGGCAGCGTGCCGTGCAAAACATAGGTCAAAATTTCAACGACCTGCGCCGGTGTTTCCACCACGGCCAGCGCGGCAGCGTCCACTTCTTTTAGGGCGTGTTGGTGATCTGCGCCGTGCATAACGATCAGGGATTTGCCCAATGCCGCAGCATATCCCGCATCAAAGGCGGCGTTCCATTGTTTGTATTTGTCGCCAAACCGCACAACGACCACATCCGCGGCTGCAATCGCCTGACGGGTACGGATCGCGTTTAGCTTGGCGCCTTTGTGGTCGTGCCAAAACTTCTGATCCTCAACGCCTAAAATGGCCACGCCGCAATCATCTGACGCGGCGTGATCGGTCACAGGGGCCGAAAATGCCACGTCCAGATCAGAGGCAGCATGGACAATTTGGTCACGCCAATCCGTGTGGATTTCACCGGATAAATAAACATTCAGCATCGTTTTCTCCTGCTGTTTGTGGATCGGCCTAGGGCTGCAATCCTGATTTAACCATTTCAACCTTGGCCCCGGATTGTGCGGTGATTTCATATCCAAGATGTTGGTAAAGCGCGATATTTTCAGGGATGTCGCGATGTGTTGCCAGATGCAGCTGGTCCAAGCCATGAAACTGCGCCAATGTTTCGGCGCGCGTGATCAAACGTTTGCCAACACCTTGCCCGCCCGCATCCGGCGACACAGCGATATTCATCAATTGGGCGCGCTCATCCGTCAGTTTCAGCATCATCACCCCCACCACATCATCCTGTGTGGTGGCAACAACCACGGTGTCATCGGCAATCGCATCGGCCACGCCATCACTGACCGCAGGCAGGTCAACGCCGCGCGCCACATAAGGCGCATAGGCGGCGTCGATCAGGGCGATTATCAGATCTACATCCGAAATTTCAGCCTTTCGGATCCAGATCTGCATGATTTATCCCCTTAATGCGCCACCGGTGGCTTTGGTGACTTTTTCGACGATCTTGGCGCTGACCGCCTCGATGTCTGCCTCTTTCAGTGTGGCATCTTTGGGCTGCAAACGCACCGTCACAGCGAGGGATTTTTTGCCCTCACCCAATGAACCGCCGATAAATTCGTCAAACACACGCACGTCAGAAATCAGCGTTTTGTCCGCGCCCGTGGCGGCATTGACCAGCGTCATGGCCTCTACATCCGCGTCCACCACAAAGGCAAAGTCGCGTTCCACGGCCTGCAAATCAGACGCAATAAACGCGGCCCGTGTGGCGCTGTTTTTGCGCGGCATTGGGATGTCTTGTGGGAACAGGGTGAACCCGACAACCGGACCTTTGACGTTCATTTCAGACAGGATTTTCGGGTGGATTTCACCGAAAATGCCCAGCACCTTTTTCGGGCCAAGACAGATTTTGCCGTGCCGTCCGGGGTGCCACCAATCCTCTGCGCCGCGCAGGATTTGCACCTTGGCCGGGGCGCCCATAGAGGACAGGATCGCTTCGGCGTCAGCCTTGGCGTCATAGATATCGACCGCCCGGGCTGCGCCATGCACGTCCTTGGGGGCGGTGCGCCCAACCAAAATGCCGGTGATTTGGGTATGTTGTTCGCCCGGCTCGCCGCCTTGGAACGCATCACCTGCCTCAAACAGGGCCATATCGGCAAACCCACGCGCCTGATTGCGCGATGCGGCCTGCAACAGACCGGGCAACAGCGCAGGACGCATATGCGACATTTCACTGGAAATCGGATTTTCCAGCATCGTTGCATCATCGCCGCCGCCAAACAACGTGGCGCTGGCGCGGTCGATGAACGAATAGGTCACGCATTCATTATAACCCAGCGCCGCCGTCGTCCGCCGCGCGGTTGCGACGCGTTTTTGCATCGGCGTTGTGGTGATCTGGGTCAGACCGGCTGGCACTGGCAGTGGCACGCCTTCCAGCTTGGTCAGGGACGCAATCCGCGCCACTTCTTCGACCAGATCGGCTTCGCCTTGTACATCGGGGCGCCAGCTGGGTACCTGCGCCATATCCCCATCCATGACAAAGCCAAGCGCAGTCAGGGATTGCACCTGAACATCCGCAGGGATGACCATACCAACGAGGCTTTGAACGCGATCCGTATCCAGTTTATAGGCCCGCGCCACGTCAGGCACGGTGCCTGCCACAATCATATCAGACGCTTCGCCGCCAGCGTGATCCACGATCATCCGCACCGCATGGTCCAGCCCCACAGGGGTAAATGCAGGGTCAACCCCACGTTCAAACCGATACCGCGCATCCGAATTGATTTTCAGCGCGCGGCCCGCATAAGCGATCTGAACCGGGTCCCAATAGGCGCTTTCGACAAATACATCGGTGGTATCGTCAGAACAGCCCGTTTCCAGACCGCCCATGATACCCGCCACGGATTCCGGGCCATTGGCGTCAGAAATCACCATCTGACCGGGTTGGAATGTGTATTCTTTGTCGTCCAGCGCTGTCAGAGTTTCGCCACCAGCGGCGCGATGAACGCGCAGATCACCCGACACTTTGGCCAGATCAAACACGTGCAAAGGACGGTTCTGATCATAGGTAAAGTAATTCGTCACATCGACGAGGAAATTGATCGGACGCAGACCAATCGCCTTTAGCAATTGTTGCAGCCATGCCGGGCTGGGCCCGTTTTTCACGCCGCGAATGACGCGACCGGTGAACACTGGACAGCCATCCAGCGTGTCATCGTCAATGGTCACATTGATCCCGGCCGGGATCGTCGCAGGCACCGGATCGACGGTGCAATCTTTCATCACGCCCAGCCCACGCGCGGCCAGATCGCGGGCAATGCCCCGCACGCCCAGCGCATCGGGACGGTTCGGCGTAATGGCGATTTCGATCACCGGATCCACCTTGGATGGATCATTTTCGGCCAGCCAATCGCTGAATTTCTGACCAACCTCACCTGACGGCAATTCGATAATGCCGTTATGTTCGTCCGATAATTCCATTTCGCGTTCGGACGCCATCATGCCAAAGCTTTCGACACCGCGGATATTGCCGACCTTGATGGTGATATCCAGCCCCGGAATATAGGTGCCCGGCTTGGCCAGAACCACGGTGATGCCTTCCCGCGCATTGGGCGCGCCACAGACGATCTGGGTTTCGCCTTCGTCAGACAAAACTTTGCAGACTTTCAGCTTATCCGCATCAGGGTGCTTTTCCGCGTGCAACACTTTGGCGATGGTGAAATCAGACAGCTTTTCAGCCGGTTTTTCCACGCCTTCAACTTCAAGACCCAGATCGGTCAGCGCGTCACAGATGTCATCGACAGAGGCTGAGGTGTCGAGGTGGTGTTTCAGCCAGGAGAGGGTGAATTTCATAGTGAGTTCCTTTTTGCCTGCTCCAACGCGTCTTCTGGCAATCGTGATTTTCCATAGTACCCAAAAGTGGACCAACCAAGGGCATCCCTGCGCATTTCGAGGATCAAATCATTCTGCGCCTTTGCAGCGGCTTTGAACCTTGGATGCAAGGAGCCAGAATCTATAGTGAGTTCATCTTGCGCTTCTTGATATTTCGACAAATATTGGCTCGCCGCAAATAGCACTCTGTGAGATGCATAAAGCATCAGCTTTGAGTGCACCTTGTTCAGAGCTAGCGTTTTGCGGTGTAATTCGTCGGCATCAATCTCATAGTAAGCATCATTTGGCGCAGGAGCATCCATCAAAAACTCTTCGTAAATTCGCCGTTTCTCTGCCAGCACTGCTTCAGCTTGACTAAAAATCCGTCCAAATACAAATCCAATTGCGGCAACCACTACACCACTTATCCAAATCACCCGCTCAGCCCCCCATGCAGGGTTGGCACTTCGAGCGAAGCAAATCCATAGTGGCGCAGCCAGCGCAGGTCGCTGTCAAAGAACGCGCGCAGGTCGGGAATGCCGTATTTCAGCATCGCCAACCGGTCGATGCCGATGCCAAAGGCAAAGCCTTGGTATTCATTTGGATCGATTTTGCCCGCTTGCAACACTTTGGGGTGGACCATGCCCGATCCCAGCACTTCGAGCCAATCATCGCCTTCGCCGACCTTGACGCTGCCATCTTCCCAGCGGCACTGAATGTCGACTTCGGCGGACGGTTCGGTGAACGGGAAATGCGACGCGCGGAACCGGGTTTTGACCGATGTGCCAAAGAACGCGGTAAAGAATTGTTCCAACACCCATTTTAGGTTCGCCATACTGATGTCTTTGTCGATGCACAGGCCTTCGACTTGGTGGAACATGGGCGTGTGGGTCTGGTCATAATCGGCGCGATACACACGGCCCGGACAGATGATGCGGATGGGGGCGCCGTTTGCCTCCATGCTGCGGATTTGCACAGGCGATGTATGCGTGCGCAGCACATGCGGCGGGCGATTGTCGCCCTCGGCGCGGTGGGTGTAAAACGTGTCCATTTCGGCGCGCGCGGGATGGTGGCCGGGGATATTCAGCGCGTCAAAATTATACCAATCGGTTTCGATTTGCGGGCCTTCTGACACAGCAAAACCCAGATCGGCGAAAATGGCGGTCACTTCTTCCCAGACTTGGGAAATCGGATGGATCGACCCAACCCGGCGGTCGCGCGCGGGCAATGTGACGTCCAGCCATTCGGTTTTCAAACGTTCGTTTAATGCGGCATCGGCCAGCGCAGCTTTCTTCATGGCCAGCGCATCATTGATGTCGTTTTTCAGCGCATTCAACGCCGGGCCCGCCACCTGGCGTTCCTCGGCTGTCATCTTGCCCAAGCTGCGCATCTGCAAGGACACTTCGCCCTTTTTCCCAACGGCCTGCAGGCGCAGCTCTTCGAGGGTGGCCTCATCCTGTGCAGAGTTGATGAGATCGAGGTATTTCGCTTTGAGATCATCCATGATGCGCGCCTTCTGAGGTGGTCGCAAAGGTGCTACAGGGTGGGTGGATATGATGCAAGCGACGTGGCCGACAATCGGTCAATTGACGTGCTAAAGTTGACCATGCGCCTATTCGAGCAAATTTTAATTAGCTTCAAAAACTTGCTTTTTGGGAATTTACACGAGTTTAATAGATTTCAGAGACGTTCGAAATGAGTCCCCGTTGGGAGAATTGAGAGGGTTCAAATTGCTTGAAGGCCGAAAAATCACTGCAAATCATAGCAGTGAGCTGAAAATTCCAATCGGATTGCTGAACGATTTGACCAGCGCGCGATCCGTTTTGGACATCATGCAATGCTATTCACAATGGTCAGGATCGATTCTGTGTGCCGATCGGTGCACAATCGCGTTGAACCCAATGGACAGCCCCTATCTGGAATTGATTGCCATCGAAGGGAATCAGGCAATCCCCGTTGGAGGTAAAATGCCCATCAACGGCAGTTTTATCGGTCAGGTCTTCGCAACCCAGCGCGGGGAAATCAGGCCAAACATTGCCAATGATCCCGAAATTGACTGTCAGAAATTGTCACAAGCCGGAATTTCGGCTTTGATGAATGCCCCAATTGAGGTTGCGGGGCGCTGTTTTGGGGTTTTGGCGACGGGGTTTCAAACCCTACCCCGAACCGCCGAATCTGACTTTGAACTCCTCAAAGCCCTAGCGCGCTGCATCGCCACACAATTGCTGATCATCGAGCAAATGGAAAACCTGACCCGGATCGCCCATACAGATTCCCTAACGAAATTGTCGAACCGCCACTCATTCCGGGAAAACCTAACTGCGTGCTGGCAGGCGTGGCAGGCGGAAAAAACACCATTTTCTGTGGTTTCCATTGATGTTGATCACTTCAAATCCGTGAATGACACGATGGGTCATGACGCGGGGGATGTTGTGCTTCAGGCGATTTCAAAACGCATCTCTGACGGGACAGCGTTACATGTTGAAAACGCAATTGTCGCCCGGCTGGGAGGAGAAGAGTTCTGTGTTTTATTGTCCGGCGCAATGGCCCGCCTCGCACAGGACGTCGCCCAGAGCATCAAATCTGAGATCAGCGATCATCCGATCACCTATTCGGACACCCATCTCAGCCTAACGGCAAGCATCGGCGTGGCCTATAGTGACGAGGGGGATGCAGAACGGGACGACATCATGCTGCGCGCCGACAAGGCGCTCTATGAGGCCAAGGCAAACGGCCGCAATCAGATCGTTTACAAATAGGTCCAAATGCAAAAAGGCCGCCCCAAAGGACGGCCTTTCTAATCTAATCCCAAAGATTTAGGCAGCCAGCGCGGCCTGAGCTTTGGACACGATCACACCGAATGCTTCGGGCTCGTGAACGGCCAGATCGGCCAGAACTTTACGGTCAACTTCGATCCCGGCCAGGTTCAGGCCGTTGATGAAGCGGGAATATGTCAGGGCTTCGTCATGGGCACGAACAGCCGCATTGATCCGCTGAATCCACAGAGCGCGGAAATTACGCTTGCGATTGTGACGGTCACGTGTCGCATATTGGTTGGCCTTATCAACGGCCTGACGCGCGACTTTGAAGGTATTTTTACGACGGCCATAGTAACCTTTGGCTGCATCGGTGACCTTTTTGTGACGACGGTGGGTAACGGTTCCGCTTTTAATACGCATTATTCAGTCTCCTTAGCGAGCGTAGGGCATCATTGGCTTGATGATACCTTCATCAGCCTTGCACAAAGTTGTGGTGCCACGCGCATTGCGCAGGAACTTGTTGGACCGTTTGATCATGCCATGGCGTTTGCCAGCCTGAGCGGCAACAACGCGACCTTTGGCCGTCACTTTGAACCGCTTCTTGCAGCTCGATTTTGTCTTCATCTTAGGCATTTCCGTCTCCTTGTTAGGTGCGGTTAACGCGCGACTCGGCATGCCACATTGGCCGGTCACACGGGATAGAATGGTGCTCTTACGTCTGGAACGCCGAATTGGCAAGCCTCAATTGATGAAACGGCCCACAACTTCGACAAAGACACCGGGGATTTGTTCGATCGTGTATCCGTTGGGCTGCTGGTTGATCGCCAATGCAATCAAACCGCCCCCAATCAGGATGGTAATGGCGGCCGCGCGTGGGGCGCGGCCTTCCATAAATGCGCCCAAAATCGGTGGCAGTGAAAAGACCGACACAATCAACCCGATCACCAACATTAAATCCGAATCCATAACGCATCTCCTAAAAATACCTTAATTAGGTATTATCTTAGGTTGCGCCCCAAGATCAAACCTCGGCTGAAAAAATCTGCCGTTCATCACAAGGCGCAATCCGCAGAATGTTTGTCGACCCCGGCGTGTTAAACGGAACGCCTGCTGTGACGACAATTTTGTCGTCCAATGTCGCGTCCAGATGATCGCGCGCAGCGCGCACGGCAGCAACAACGGCGGTTTTGAACCGGTCCACTTCGCCGGTGATCACACAGGTGGCCCCCCATGTCAGACAAAGCCGACGCGCGGTGCCGGTTTGCGTGGTCAATGCGATGATCGGCAATCCGGGACGTTCACGCGCCACCAACAGGCCGGTTGTGCCTGATTCTGTGAAACAGCAGATCGATTTAACCTGGGTGGTCTCCGCAATCTCGCGGGCGGCGGCAACGACGCCTTCGGCCACTGTAGTGCCGTCGGTGGACCGGGCGGCCTCGATGATTTCGCGGTAGGTTGGGTCGGCTTCGACTTCGCGCGCAACGTTGTCCATTGTGCGCACTGCCTCGATTGGGAAATCACCGGCGGCGGATTCAGCCGACAGCATGATCGCATCGGTGCCTTCGTAGATTGCGGTTGCCACATCGGACACTTCGGCGCGGGTTGGCATCGGGCTTTCGATCATGCTTTCCAACATTTGTGTCGCCACGATCACCGGTTTTGCGGCCTTGCGGGATTTGCGGATCAGCTGTTTCTGGATCGGTGGGACGGCATGCACGGGCAGCTCTACCCCCAGATCGCCACGGGCCACCATGATACCGTCGGACACGTCCAAAATGCTGTCGAACCGCTTCACGGCAGATGGCTTTTCGATCTTGGACAGAATCGCGGCGCGTCCTTTGGCCAATTTACGGGCCTCTTCGACGTCTGCGGCGCGCTGAACAAACGACAATGCCAGCCAATCGACACCCAATTCACAAACAAATTCAAGGTCTTTGCGGTCTTTTTCCGACAACGCAGCCAAGGGCAGATCCACGTCTGGCACGTTCACGCCTTTGCGGTTGGAAATTGTGCCTCCAACGACAACTTCGCAATTGGCAAAGTCTCCACCGCAATCCAAAACCTTCAGGCGGATTTTGCCGTCATTGACCAACAGGCTGGCGCCCGGTTCCAGCGCGTCAAAGATTTCTTTGTGGGGCAAGCAAACACGGTTCACGTCGCCGGGTGTGTCATCCAGATCCAGACGGAATTTGGCACCGACAACCATTTCTTCGGCGTCATTGGCAAAGACACCCAAACGCAATTTTGGCCCTTGCAGATCAGCAAGGATCGCAATCGGGCTGTCCATGTCTTTTTCGATCTGGCGGATAATTTCATGGCGTACGCGAATTTCAGAATGATCGCCGTGGCTCATGTTCAGCCGGAACACATCCGCCCCCGCTTCGTGTAATGCGCGGATGGTTTCATAATCGTTTGAAGCAGGTCCAAGCGTGGCGACGATCTTGACGTTACGGAAGCGTCTCATATGACAGAATGTCCTTTTTGGCGGCAAAATTGGTAGAGCGACGAACGTTATCGCTAACATTAGCGTTGCGCCCTTATACCCATTTTCCTTTGCGGCTCAACTAGCCTATATAAAAATAACATTATAAGACAGGCTGCATGACCTATTCACCATATGAAATCCTGAATTCCGATTGCACGTCGCAGCTGCTGCTGACCTGTGATCATGCCAGCAATTTTGTGCCCGATGATGTCGCCAGTGGCGATCTGGGTTTGCCCGCGGCCGATATGGACCGCCATATCGCCTATGATATCGGTGCGGCGGGTGTGACCCGGCATTTGTCAGCGCTGTTGCGCGCCCCTGCAGTTCTGTCGAATTTTTCCCGCTTGGTGATTGATCCGAACCGGGGCGCAAATGATCCGACATTGGTGATGAAGCTATATGATGGAACGATCATTCCCGCCAATCGCCATGTCGATGCCGCAGAAATCGCCCGTCGTAAAGCCAATCTATACGACCCCTACCACCGGGCATACGAACAGCTGGCCAGCGCGCATGACGATACGATTGTTGTGGCGGTGCATTCCTTTACCCCCCGGCTGAACGGTCGCAAACCGCGCCCTTGGCATGTCGGGATCCTGTTTGCCGGTGACGAACGCTTTTCTCGGCCGTTTCTGGACGAACTGCACGCGCAATCCGATCTCTGTATTGGTGAAAACGAACCCTATGCAGGTCATTTGCCGGGGGATGCGGTGGATCAACATGCCTTGCAATGCGGGCGGGCCAATGCGCTGATCGAATTGCGTCATGATCTGATCGCGGATGAAGCCGGTCAACGCCATTGGGCCCAGCGGCTTGCGCCGTTGCTGACCAATGCACTGGCAACCTATCGCGCGCAACATGCGCAAAAATCCCTAGCATAAGGCGACCCAATGCCCCATCTCGTCCTTGAATATAACGCCGCACTCGACACCCAGATCGACATGTCTGCATTGTGCAAAATTCTGTGGTCGAAAATGCAGGAAACCGGTGCCTTTGGGGATGGGTCTGCCATTCGCGTGCGCGCCATCCCCATACAGCATTTCCACGTGGTGGGCGATCAGATGTTTGCCAATGGGATGATCCGGCTGCTGCCCGGTCGCGATGTGGCGCTGAAATCCAAAATCACCCATGCGGTGCTGTCTGGTTTGATCGACGCCCTGCCCGGTGTGCAGAACCTGTCTGTCGATATCAAAGAAATCGACCCAGACGTTTACGCCAAACCCACCCCCTTAAGGAGCCGCATCATGGATGATCAGACCCGCCTCGAAATCGAAGCCGCCGCGTTTCGCCGGTTGCAACAGCATCTGATGCAGGATCGTCAGGATGTGCAAAACATCGACATGATGAACCTGGCTGGGTTTTGTCGCAATTGTCTGGGCCGCTGGTATCAAGAGGCCGCAAATGAACGCGGCATCGAATTGACCAAAGAAGAGGGCCGTGAGGCGTTTTACGGCATGCCCTATTCTGAATGGAAGGCGCAGCATCAAACAGAGGCCAGCCCGGACAAACAGGCCGCCTTTGAGGTCGCATTCAAAGAAAACGTGACCAACAAAACCAAAAGCGAAAAGTGATTCTACCCTTAGCGTTGGGTTAATTGCGGGACGAACTGGAACAGTTCCCCCGCGATTTGCATCACTGGCCCAGCAGCGGACACAATAAGCCGTTAACCCTGCCGTAAATTTGACGAAATCTAACCCGCAATGGCATGACGTATGTGGGGGCGATGCCGGAACGTTGTCAAAGACACGACACCGGCAATGTCAAAGGATAGACAATGGGTGCGCAAACGAGTGCCGAGTTTTTTGAGGGCACTGCCATGCCCGCCGTGCCGATGATCCAAGGCTTTGATCCGGACGTTGAAACGCTGTCGTTCACGCTGTCTGAGGACGACATGGACGCGACGCTTCGGCTAGAGGATTTGGCGGATCAGACCGGCGTTCGGCTCAGCATCGGGGACCGGTTGATTGCGGTTTTGTTTGGGGTGCGCGCGGATGATCTGGAACCGGGTTGTCTGCAATTTGAATTCGAATAGGTCTGTTTTTCAGACCCCAATGACGTCTGTGCAGCTACAGCATTGACGGAAAGGCCGCACCGGTAGGGGGTGCGGCCTTTCAGCGTTTTAGCCCATTCAGTCAGGCCGTTTTGCAAATCCAGTTGCGGTTAATGTGCGGGCCTGGTCCACCCAATTGTCCCGGCTCACCCGGCCCTTGAACCCGGTCAAATTGGAATCCACCCAAGCCACCTCTTGGTCGGTCCAATTGGCGATCTGATAGAAATGCCAAAACCCCATTTCATTGCACAATGCCGCCAGTTTCGGTCCAATCCCTTTGATCAGTCTCAGATCATCCCCCTGCCCGTCCTCTGGCGCGGGCAAAGCGGCTGGGCGTCGGCCTTCGTCTGGACCCTCGACGATCCCGTCCCCATCCAAATCCCCCGGAGCGTTGGGCGTGGGGGGCGCAGCGTGGATCGCATCCGCAAGGGCGACATGGCTCAGGTCCAGCTGATGCTGTAGCTGCGCCATTTTTGCGTGATCCACCGCTTGTTCGGCCCGGACTTTCTGCAACTCAGCTTTCAGGCGGTCCTCTTCGATGCCGCCTTGGGGTTCGGGATCGATCTGGCGCCCCCAGATGATCCATCCAGCAAGCAGACCCAGCCCCCCCGCGATCAACAGCAGCACCCAGATTTCGCCCAGCAAAAATCCCCATTCCTTGAACATATTGGTCCCCTATTCGGATCCGCCTGCGGCCGGATCGATCCATGTCATTGTCGTTCGGCGATTTTGCGCGCGACCCTCACTGGTTTCGTTGCTGACTATCGGCACCTGCGATCCATAGCCATGTGCCGTTATCACCGAGCCAGCCACGCCACGGGTCACCAGAACCTGACGGACAATTCCAGCTCGTTCCAGCGACAGGGCATTGTTCACCTGATCATTCCCAGTGTCATCCGTATGGCCCCCGACCTCTAGCAACAATCCGCCCTCAAACACGCAGTTTTGGGCAATGGACGCAACCAGGTTGAGACTGCGCATGGATTTTGCATCCAGCCGCGTTGAGGCCGTGACGAAATTCACACCATCGGCCAATGCGCCATCGGTCCATGCCTGACAGGCCTGCAAACTTGGGGAAAACGTCAAAACGGGCAACCACACACCCGCGATAAACGCTTCTTCGATGCCGGTGGCCGCATTCACACGGCGGGTCCCTGTGGGGATCGAAACATCGCCGTCCTGAAACACCACGGAAACCGGCCTGTCACTGTCGGTTTCAAACAGCGATCTGATCGCAGATTGAACCAGTTCGGCATCAATGCCCGGGGTCAATGCAATTTCAGCGCGCAGGCCATCGGCGGTTGAATGATAGCGCAACGTTTCGATTTCAGGCAGCATATCCCCCAAGGCAAACAGGCCAATCGCGTCGCTTTCCTGCCCCACCAAACCCAAGAGCGGTTCCCCAGCGATCTGATGCACGCCCCATGCTTGCGCAATATCCGCCGGTGTCAGGCCCCGCGGCAATTTCCCAGACACGATTGCCCCATTCTGAGCCGCATAAGTCACCACAAAATCCGCCGGCGCACCGTCATCCAACACCGCAATATCGGCCCGCAATTGCCCCTCTGCGACGGTTTCCAGCATTGCGAGAACCTGTTCACGATCTGCCGGAACCTCTGCCAGACCTGTCAGATCGATGCCCTGCCCGGACACATCCAACGCGCCCTCAACCAAAAGCCCCAAGGCCCGCAGCCCAATATCGGCCATTGGGACAAACAATCCGGTTTCATCATTGATAAACGCAACCTGGACGTCTCCGCCGATCTGATCGGCCCCCAATGTGTCCGCCACCCATTGCGATGTCACATCGGCCGGGATTTTCCCCGCGGCTGTCGCGCTCATCCCGGTGATGTCCACGTGCAGTTCAAATGGTGCGCCGTCATCCCACAGCGCGATGTCATGGTACAGCCCAAATGTGTCGGGCAAATTGGTCAACAAAGCCAGCGCCTCCTCTCTCTGAGCCGGGCGGGCCTGACCTGTGATCCTGATCTGCATCCCTTCGATTTGCAGCCGCCCCGAGGACAAATGCCCCAGCGCCTGCAGGCTGTGTTGCGCAGCAAGGTTCCAGTCAACCGGGCCTAGGATATGGGCCTGTTCCAACGTGCCATTCAGTGCCCCGGCATCCCCAAATGTTTGTGCAGAAAACGTATCCAGAGCCAGCGGTTCGGATAGAAAATCGACCGGGATTTTGCCATCTGCCTGCGCATCTGTACCGTCCCATTGTAGATCAATCCGCATCGGCGTGCCGTCATCCAGCAACTCAATCCGTGCGTCTGAATGATACCCGTCCGGCAATTGTTGCAACATCGCCAGAACGAATTCTTTGGCGTCGGGATCGCTCGCCAATCCGGTCAGGATCAGGTTTTGGTCCCGCAGGATCATTTCCCCCTCATTCAACAGATCGCGCGCATCCATGCCCACCTTTACGGCGCTGTTCCAATCATTGGGCACGCCAGATGACAGGATCAACCCATCCGCCAGATCACCTATTCGGGATCTCAATTGAGCGCGGGCCTGTTCGGATGGCACAGCGCCCAGCGCGTCCTGATCGGTGATTGTGATTTCAAACGGGGCGGCGACGGGGATCGGAGTGGTCTGCATCACAACAACCCGGCGTCCTGCAATGCGGTCAAACCGTTGCAACAGCGCCTGTGCCTCGGTAGGATCGTTCACCAATCCGCGCACGATGATGTCGCGGCCGTGCACGTCTATCTGGACGCCGTGCTGGCTTTGATCGGCGACAAACGCGGCGGATCTGGTCAGGTTTTGCTGAATATCAGGGGCCGTAAAGGTGGCCGAAAACCACCCCAACACCCCAAGTCCAATTGCAAAACCCGCGCCCCCAACCAAGCGTCGCATAAAAACGGCCCCTTCGTCATTCAATGCAACAATCGAATGACGTTTGGGGCCGTAACGCAAGGATTATATGGCAGAAATGCCTAGATCGCGGCTTTGCGGGCTTCGTCCAGGTAGATTTCGCGCAAACGCGGGGCGATAGACCCCGGTGCGCCACCGCCGATTTGTGCGCCGTCAATTTCAACAACCGGACAGACAAACATGGTGGCCGACGTGATAAACGCTTCGTCTGCTTGCTGGGCTTCTTCAATTGTGAACAGGCGCTCTTCGACCTCCATTTGGGCCTCGGCGGCGAACCGCAGAACGGCGGCCCGTGTGATGCCGTGCAGGATGTCTTTGGACAGCTGGCGCGTGATGATTTTACCGTCCTTGACGATATAGGCGTTGTTGGATGTGCCTTCGGTCACGTAGCCGTCTTCGACCAACCACGCATCATCACAGCCTGCAGCCTTGGCCATCATTTTGCCCATGGATGGGTACAGCAATTGCACGGTTTTGATGTCGCGGCGGCCCCAGCGTTGGTCTTCGATGGAAATCACTTTGATGCCGTTTTTCGCAGCCGGGCTTTCTGTAATGCCGGGTTTGGACTGGGTGAACAACACCACGGTGCAGGGTGTTTCATCCGGGTCCGGGTACACAAAATCACGATCCGCAGGCGCGCCGCGGGTGATTTGCAAATAGACACCGCCGTCGACGACGTCGTTTTTGGCAACCAATTCACGGTGAATGTTCAGCAGCTCATCCTTGGTTACAGGCGCGCGCATATCCAATTCGTTCAGCGACCGTTCCAACCGGATTGCGTGGCCATCAAAATCCACCAATTTGCCGTCCAGAACAGACGTCACTTCGTAAACGCCATCCGCCATCAGGAACCCGCGATCAAAGATCGAAACCTTGGCTTCCCCCTCGGGCAGGTATTCTCCGTTTACGTAAACTGTGCGGCTCATGTCGTTATCCCCATAATGCGGCTTTGGGCGGGTGAACGCCCTCAGCGTCAAAATTTAATGCGTTGTCGCGGTCTTCGGCTAACAAAAGCGGCCCGTCAAGGTCCGTTACAGCCACACCCTGTGCAATCAACGTCGCTGGGGCCATTGCCAAAGATGTGCCAACCATGCAGCCGACCATCACGTCATAGCCTTGTTTTTCGGCTTCAATGCGCAGGGCCAAGGCTTCGGTCAGGCCACCGGTTTTGTCCAATTTGATGTTGATCATGTCATATTTGCCAGCCAATCCGGGCAGGCTGGCGCGGTCATGACAGCTTTCATCCGCGCAGACCGGCAGCGGGCGTTCGATTTCGGCCAATAGGTCATCCTGTCCGGCGGGCAAAGGTTGTTCCACCATTTGCACACCCAACCGCAGCAGATGCGGCGCCAGTTCGGAATAGACTTCGGCTGTCCAGCCTTCGTTTGCATCCACAACAATCGGGGCATTGGGCGCGCCGCGACGCACGGCTTCTAGGCGGGCCATGTCATCTGGCGTGCCCAGTTTGATTTTGAGCAGCGGACGATGGGCATGTTCGCGGGCTTTGATCTCCATCACGTCGGGCTCTGCCAAAGACAGGGTAAACGCGGTGATTTCTGGTCCCGGCTTGGCCAGCCCGGCCAAGTCCCACACGCGGCGTCCGGTTTGTTTGGCCTCTAAATCCCACAACGCGCAATCCACTGCATTGCGCGCGGCACCTGCTGGCAGCAGATCCTGCAATGCCTGACGGGTGACATCGGCGGGCAATCCGTTGATTTCAGCGGTGACACTGTCCAGCGTTTCATCGTAGCGCGCATAAGGCACACATTCGCCCCAGCCGGTGATCCCGTCGCGGGTCACCCGCACGGTCAGCACTTTGGCTTCTGTGCGCGATCCGCGGGCGATGGTGAAAACTTCGGCCAATTTAAAGGCTTCTGACTGGACGCTTATCATTGTGCATTCCTTATTCGTAAAACGTGCCGCAGGCCAACGCCCACGGCACATCGTTCTTACAGCGCCAATAAGGCGTCGACCAGACGTGCCGCACCTTGGCGGAATGGATCGACCGCTGGCAGGCCCATTTCTGCTTCGACTTTGGCCAGATACGCCTCAGCTGTGGCCTCGTCCCAGGCGGATGTGTTCACGGAAATGCCCACAACCTGACAATCCGGGTTGGCCACACGCGCCAGGTTCAGCGCCGTGTCACGCAACGCTTGCAACGTTGGCAAATCATAGCCCGGCAGGCCGCGCATATGTTCGCGGGTCGGTTCATGGGCAAGGATCAGCGCGTCTGGCTGACCACCATGGATCAACGCCATGGTCACCCCGGAATAAGACACGTGGAACAGGCTGCCTTGTCCTTCGATGTGATCCCAGTGATCGGCATCATTGTCTGGTGTCAGCCATTCCACGGCACCAGCCATGAAATCTGCGATGACCGCATCCAAAGGCACGCCATTGCCGGTGATCAAAATCCCGGTCTGACCTGTCGCGCGGAAATTGGAATTCAGGCCACGGGCCTTCATTTCTTTGTCCATGGCGAGGGATGTGTACATTTTGCCGACGGAACAATCGGTGCCCACAGCCAGACAGCGTTTGCCGGTCCGTTTCACGCCATTTGCGATCGGGTAATCCACATCAGGGATGCGCACGTCGTGCAATTCACGGCCACAGGCCTTGGCCACGGCGACCAGATCTTCTTCGTCGCGCAGCAGGTTGTGCAGACCGGATGCCAGATCAAAACCTTCTTCCAATGCTGTCACCAGCACCTTTTTCCACGCTTGCGAAATCATCCCGCCCCGGTTGGCCACGCCAATCACCAGCGTTTTGGCGCCAGCGGCTTTGGCCTCTTCCAAGGTCATATCGGTCAGGCCCACATCGGCATTGCAGCCTTCCATGCGGAATTGGCCCACGGCGTTGTCAGGACGCCAGTCTTTGATCCCTTGGGCCACTTTGGCAGCCAATTGATCAGGTGCGTCACCCAGAAACAAAAGATACGGCGTCTTGATCATGATTATCCCCATTCAATATCGAAGGACAAAATGCAGCCCAAACACCGGGCAATGCGCCGAAAAGCGTCGTCAGATTTCACAATTTAACGAAGAAAATCGTCAAATCACCGGATTTCACGCAATTTTTTCCCGCCGCTGTCCGGTTAGACCATCGAATCCACCATTGCGGGAAAAATGTGTGTTCGCCCTTGGCAAAATCCGAAATTACGGGCTGCTTACCCCCCGCAATAGCTGGGTTATGGCATCGCGCACCGGCCCCGGATTGGGTTTGTCGGCCAGATACGCGCCCCAGTCTGGTTCGACATCAGGTAAATCGCCCCATTGCCGTATCTGGTTGATAATGCGGGCAGTATCAGGAAATGGCGGCTGGTCCGCAGGGTTTTGATCGTTCAAAACGCACCATATTCCGGCCCAGCAGCGCGCGACAGCCCATGGATTATACCCTCCGCCCCCGGTGACCCATAAACGTGGTGCGATTGGTATCAACGCCCGGATCGCGTCGAAATACGCCTGATTGGACAGGCTCAGGTCCATCATCGCGTCCTGCGCCAGGGAATCAGCTCCGGCTTGGACGACGATGACCTCTGGGGCGAAATCATTCAGAATCGGGCAAATGGCTTTGTGCATCAACGCTGCCATTTCCGTGTCATTAAAATCCGGTGGGACAGGAAAATTATAGACCCCATAGGCCGGATCGCATTCAAGCCCGGTATGGGGCCAACAATGCTGCTGATGAACCGATAGGGTCAGCACCGATTTATCAAAGGCAAAGGCCGTTTCTACCCCGTCCCCGTGATGCGCATCCAGATCAACATAGGCGATTTTGCCGATACCCCGATCCCGCAGCGCCAAAATGCCAATCACCAGATCATTAAAATAGCCAAATCCAGCGGCATAGGCCCGGTGCACATGATGCGCGCCGCCCAATGGGCTATGCACAATGCCCCCACTTGCCTCACGATCAGTTAGCAAATGCGCCGCCTTGATCGCCACCCCACATGCCATTGCGGCCCGATCGATCACCCCCTTAAACAAAGGCGTATCCCGATGACCCAACCCATATTTCTGGCGAACCGACGCAGAAACCGATTGCTGCGTTTCCGCATCCAGAGCCGCATCCACGTAATCGGGATCGTGAAACATGCGCAGACGCTGCGGCAGGGGTTTTACCCCCTCAACATATGTGTCTGGATCATGCCAAGCCAATTGCCGGATCAACGCCAGCGTTGGGGCCGTTTTAGGCCAAGCCATTGGATGGTTAGCGGTTTTTCCAGTGCGTTCAAAAATGTCACTGCCGATTAAAATGGGGCGCCTGCTGATCGGGGCGGAATTCATACTGGCCCCTTTCATGGTCAGATATTGCGTAGAACTGGCCAGCTGCCTGACATCATCACGGATGACCAAAACAGTGGCAATACAGCCATGTGTTGTCAAATTTGGCAGCACCTGCATTTATATTTGCGCGCGCTCAAACAAACCGCTGCATTGCGGCATGAGTTCGCACGTGCAGAAATCCCTTGCGAATGACTGCGCAATTTAATATCGCATTACGTAAATTCCACGCAATTTCCTTAGCAGGAGCCGCCATGTCATTTCGTCTGCAACCCGCTGCACCCGCCCGTCCGAACCGCTGTCAGCTGTTTGGGCCGGGCTCCAACATCAAATTGTTCCCCAAAATGGCCGCTTCTGCGGCTGATGTGATCAATCTGGATCTCGAAGATTCTGTTGCGCCTTCGGACAAAGACGAGGCCCGCGCCAATATCATTCAGGCGATCAACGACATCGATTGGGGCACCAAAACGCTGGCCGTGCGGATCAACGGATTGGACACGCCTTATTGGTATCGTGATGTGGTCGACCTGTTGGAACAGGCTGGCGACCGTTTGGATCAGATCATGATCCCCAAAGTGGGCTGTGCGGCGGATATTTATGCCGTTGATGCCCTCGTCACCGCGATTGAGGCCGCCAAAGGCCGCAAGAAACGCATCAGTTTCGAAGTGATCATCGAAAGCGCTGCGGGCATCGCCCATGTGGAAGAAATCGCTGCGGCCTCCCCCCGTTTGGAAGCGATGAGCCTGGGCGCGGCAGATTTCGCGGCCTCGATGGGCATGCAGACCACCGGGATCGGCGGCACACAGGAAAACTATTATATGTTGCGCGATGGCGTGCAACATTGGTCCGATCCATGGCATTGGGCACAGGCCGCGATTGTGGCGGCGTGTCGGACGCATGGGGTTTTGCCTGTGGATGGCCCGTTTGGCGATTTCAGCGACGACGAAGGTTACCGCGCCCAAGCGCGCCGGTCCGCCACATTGGGCATGGTTGGCAAATGGGCGATCCACCCCAAACAGATCGCGCTGGCCAACGAAGTGTTCACCCCTTCAGAAGAAGCCGTCGCCGAAGCCCGCGACATCCTGCAAGCGATGGAAGATGCCAAAGCCCGCGGCGAAGGGGCCACCGTTTACAAAGGCCGTTTGGTCGATATCGCCAGCATCAAACAAGCCGAGGTGATCGTGCGTCAATCCGAACTGATCGCCAGTTCCTGACACATCCAACAGCCCAAAATATCAAAGCCCCGCATCATTCTGCGGGGCTTTTTTATGGGTGGGCAATTGGATCAGGCCACCAAAGGCAGGTTGATTTCAGTCAGCAACTCATCCTCGGGAACCTGACTTGGATCGTTCAGGTATACCTCATAACAGGCGGCTTCGGCCGGTTCCTGCCCCGATTGCGGCAGCCACGATCCGTATAGATAATCATAGGCCGCCTTTAGCCCTGAATACGGGCCTTTGTAGGTTAGGATGGCGGTTTTTCCGCCATGGGTTGTGATCTGTTCCAACCCATCCGGCACTGCGACACCTTCGGCCAAAATCAGCCCGGCATGGCTGCGCAAATCCGCCTGCGCGACGGCATTTGGATCGTCATAATAGACCCCGGCCATGCCGCGCGTGCTGGGCCACAGGTTGCGCGATGTGGCCACGGCCGCGACCTGTTCAAATTTCGACCCAATTTCCAGATACGGACCTTTGTGCGCCATGCCCGCCAATGTCAGGGCCGCGCGGTTTTCGATTTTAACGTCAAACATTGCAAAATCTCCTTTGCTTTTCATAATTTGCGCCGCAGTCAGGTCACCACGGGCGCGATACGAAACAGGAGAAAGCCCAAACGCCGCCTTGAACGTCCGGCTAAAGCTTTGAGGGCTGGGATAGCCCACCTTGGCGGCCACATCGGCCACGGGCCAATCGGTCTGCACCAACCAACACGCCGCGCGGTGCAACCGCATGCGGCGCACCACCTCGGCGCAGGTTTCGCCGGTCATCGCATGAAACACACGATGCCAATGAAACCGCGACATCGCCGCGACTTCGGCCAGATTATCCAGCGAAAGGTCGCCTGTTGGGTTGGCGTGGATATAGTCCAGCACACGCAACAGACGTTTTTCATAACTGGCGCTCATCACATTCTCCTGTTTGATGAGGCCGTTGTGACGTAAGCCCAATTAACATGTCTTGCTGAAATGATCGGATCAGTAATCGCGCAGGGAAATAACCCCGAACGCACATAGCCGCGTGCAATCCGTGGCGTCCCCCCCCAAGTTCGCAGGATCCAGAGATGAAGCCGTCGACGGGCCCTCAAACCGGATGTCATCACATTCGCCATCTTGGGGATAAGCGCCCAAATCATTGCCAAAATCAATCGCCGCACAGGTCGTGGCCGCATGGGAATCGGCGCTGTTCCACAACCGCACCTCCCCCGCATCATAGGCCGCCCGACAATCGGTGGCATCCATGCCCACATAAACCCAGCTCAGACCAGAGGCCATGCCGGGGCCGACAAAACGGCGGTCATCACATTCCCCATCCCGGGCCCACTCGCCGTCATCATTGCCGAAATTGACATCTTGGGCAAAGGCAGGTGTGGCCATCGGTGCGACGGCACATAACAAACTAAAAGCAAGTGGTTTGAAATTCATTTTGGGTCTCCCTAAGATTGATGACGCCAAAGTGACCGGTCGC
The DNA here is from genome assembly GCF_040932005.1 of Aestuariibius sp. HNIBRBA575. NCBI lineage: Bacteria > Pseudomonadati > Pseudomonadota > Alphaproteobacteria > Rhodobacterales > Paracoccaceae > Aestuariibius > Aestuariibius sp. HNIBRBA575. Next base: position 531,087 of record NZ_CP162414.1, on the reverse strand, counting down.
TGGACCGCGATCAAGGACGGAATTCCAGACTTTGTGAGGCACAGCACCCGTTGGGAACACAAGCTGAGTTGCAAACAGGTTGCCACAACGTCATATATCACCCGATATCGTAAGGAACGCGTTGATGACCAATTATCTCGACTTTGAAAAACCATTGGCCGAAATCGAAGGCAAAGCCGCCGAGCTGCGCGCCATGGCCAGATCTAACGAAGAAATGGATATCGAAGAAGAGGCCGCGGCACTGGATGCCAAAGCGGCTGAAATGTTGGACACGATGTATAGTGACCTGACCGCGTGGCGCAAATGTCTGGTGGCGCGTCACCCTGACCGCCCCCATTGCAAAGATTACATTGATGCGTTGTTCACCGAATATACGCCGCTGGCCGGGGATCGGAACTTTGCGGATGATCACGCCGTCATGGGCGGTCTGGCCCGTTTGAACGGCGCACCGGTGATGGTAATCGGCCACGAAAAGGGCCACGACACCAAAAGCCGCATCCAGCGCAATTTCGGCATGGCCCGCCCCGAGGGCTATCGCAAAGCGATCCGTTTGATGGACCTCGCCGATCGGTTTGGCATTCCGGTTGTGACCCTGATCGACACGCAGGGTGCCTATCCCGGCAAAGGTGCCGAAGAACGCGGCCAATCCGAAGCGATTGCCCGCTGCACCGAAAAATGTCTGCAAATTCAGGTGCCATTGGTCAGTGTTGTGATCGGCGAAGGCGGATCCGGCGGCGCGGTTGCCTTTGCCACCGCCAACAAAGTCGCGATGCTGGAACATTCGGTTTATTCGGTGATTTCCCCCGAAGGCTGCGCATCGATCCTGTGGAAAGACGCCGCAAAGATGCGCGAAGCCGCCGAAGCGTTGCGCCTGACCGCTCAGCATCTGACGGAACTGGGTGTGTGTGATCAGATCATCCCAGAACCCAAAGGTGGCGCACATCGCGATCCGGCTGCGACGATGGCATCTGTGGGTGAAACAATCAGCGCTTTGATCGCGGAAATGTCCGAAAAATCCGGCGCTAAAATCCGCGACGAACGCCGCAAGAAGTTTCTGGATATCGGGTCCAAAGGGCTGGCGGCGTAATCAGTCGACGCCCTGAGCCACCACCACATTGGTAATCAAATCGGGTTGCGCCACAAACACCATGCGCAACCCGGCTAAATCCGCGACACCCGATTTGGTAAACGCCAGAGTGCGCCGGCCATCGGTGAGAACTGTTTCTTCTGGAACCAAACCATAATCGGCTAGTTGCTCGATGGTTTGGGGTAACCAAATATCCGAAGGCACGTCAAAACCGCCCGGCTGCCCCTGCAAATATCGCGTTGTTATCTGGCACACACGAAGCGTTGTTTCATTGGTTTGGGAACGCCCCCAGACTGCTTCAAATCGTTGATCTGCAAATTCCGCATAATGCTGAAACCGTGCTGCGTTTTCGGGGGACATGACAATCAATTGATCCGCGTCAATGTCATTCCCAAACTGCGTAAAAGCGGGTTTGTTTTCAACAACATAAGGCAGGCAATTTCCAAACAGCGCCGCCTGCAGGACATCATAATCCGAAGGCGTGGTTAGTCGGTCATACCCAAACAGAACCGCCCCACACAGTGCCGCACCGGTCAAAAATGCACCAATCCGTTTCACCACATCCGACCCTTGGCATATTCGGCATATCCCGCATCGTAGCTGTCCCCATCAAACAACGCGTCCAATTCTTTTAGGAATTGGCCTGCTGTGGGCACAACTGGGCGGTCCGTTTCCGTCCAAAGTCGTGATCGCAATATCGCCTTGGCGCATTGGAAATAGATTTCATCCACGCTGAACAGGATCACCGTTTTGGGATGTTTGCCCGCCTGTTCAAACCGGTTGGTCATCGCAGGATCATCGGTCAAAATCGCCGTGCCATTGATGCGCACCACGTTATTGCACCCCGGCACCATGAACATCAGGCTGGTGCGCCCATCGCGCACGATATTGCGCAGGCTGTCCATGCGGTTATTGCCCCGCCAATCCGGCAGGGCCAGGGTTTTTTCGTCCAGTTCCAGCACCACAGGGCCATCGTCGCCACGCGGGCTTGCATCTGTGCCTTCGGGGCCAATTGTCGACAGAACGCAAAACTTGGATGCAGCAATCCATTGGCGATAAAGCGGCGTAATGTGTCGCGCGACCTTCTTTAGGGATCCCGGGACGGCAGGTTCATACAGCGCCTCTAGCGCTTCGATTGTCTCAATCTTTTTCACCACTTACTCCTCGATATCGGTAAACCCAGCTTCGCGCATCAACGTATTTGATTTGGCCTCAACCAGCTTTTCCAGCGATTTAAGCATTTGACGGTGTTCCTGTCCCGCTGGCACCCGCGGCAGGAATTCGACAACGGCCGTTCCGGGTTTGCGGTAAATCCCGGTGCGGGGCCAAAACACGCCAACATTACACGCCACAGGCACGCAATCCTGCTGTAATTGTTCGTACAAAACACCGGTCCCCACCTTGTAGGGGCGTTTGACGCCGGGGGCGACACGGGTGCCTTGGGAATAGATAATCAACTGGCCCGGATGCGCAGTGCCAGCATTCACATCAGCAACCATTTTTTTGATCGCCTGGGCGCGTTTGCCGCGATTGACCGGCACACAGCCCATCCGTAGGCCATATTGCCCAATCACCGGCGTCCATAGCAGGGATCGCTTCATGATGAATTTCCCGCGCGGCACGGCGTGGAAAATCATGATAATGTCCAGAAAACTTTGATGTTTGGCGGCAATCATACATTCATCTGTCGGGGGGGTGCCGCGCACTTCGGTTTTCAGGCCCACCATCCAGCGCGCCGTCCACATGACCCATGCACAATAGAAATGCGCCGCCGCGAACGCCCCATGGCGCGACACCAGCGCCCAAGGGAAAAACACAATGCCAACCACAGCCAGAACAAAATACATCTGCCCGACAAAGATCAGGGACCGAAGCCATTGAATTGCATATTTCATGATTGCTCTTTCAAGGTTCTAAGCGCCGCATGACGGGTGGAAAAAAACGCCACGATCGCCGCGAGGATCGGAATGATAAGGGGCCACAACCATTGTGCGCCCTGAAAGCCAAGGCCGGTTAAAAACCCACCCGCCACATCCGCGCTGGGAAGAAACAGAATGGCGATGCAGCCTAAGATCATGCCCACAAACGCCCCAAGGGCTGCGCGCAATGTGAACCGCCGAATAAACGCTTTGGCGATATAGCTATCTTGGGCGCCGACCAGTCGCATCACACGGATCACTTGGGCATTTGCCGCCAATGCGGCCTGTGCGGCCAATGTGATCATCGCCGCTGTGGTCGCCGCGATCAGAACAATCGCGATCAGCCCCAAACTGCGCAGCCGGTTAGCCGCATGAACCAGAGGTTCGCGCCAACGGGTGTGATCGTCCAACACGGCGCCGGGCACTTCGGCCTGCAATCGCGCCCGCAGGCCGGTTGCATCATAGCCGTCCCCCGTTTCGATGATTTCGATCAATCGCGGGATCGGCAACGTGTCCAGCGGCAGGTCCGGGCCAAACCACGGCTCTAGCAATGCCTTTTGTTCATCCGGGCTTAGCGGGCGGGCCACTTCGACCCCCGGGGTGGTTTCCAACACCGCAATTGCGGCGCGCAATTGTGCGTCGACCTGATCTGCGGGGGCTGAAATGCGCAACGTCGATGTCCGCGCCAGTTCAGATGCCCAGCGATCCGCCAACCGGCCCGTTGCCATCGACAAGGCCAGCGCAAACACCGCCAAAAACGCCATTGCGCCTGCGGAAAACAGCGTCAATCGGGCGGTGAACCCGGTGGGGGGCACGGCGCGATCCGCCTGAGGATCACCCGCCATCACATCCAGTAATCGCGCTGGGTTCAGTTTCATAGATCCGCCCCCGCCATGGTGATTTTCCGGTTTTGCAGGCGCAATACGCGCGACTGAACCTGCGCTTTGGCCGCGCGGATCAATGCCATGTCATGGGTCGCGATCAGCACGGTTTTCCCCATCCGGTTCAGTTCCACCAGCAATGTCAGCAACCGTTGTGACATGTCCCAATCGACATTGCCCGTGGGCTCATCCGCCAAAATCACGTCCGGCGACATGATCACTGCGCGCGCCAAAGCGGCACGCTGGCGTTCCCCACCCGACAATTCCGGAGGCAATTGATTGGCCTGCGCAGACAATCCGACCCAGCCAATCAAATCCTGCAGATCGCCCAGCCCCTGACCACCGCGCCCGGCAACGGTCAGCGGCAATGCGATATTTTCAGAAATCGGCAAATGGTCCAGAAATTGGCAATCCTGATGCACCACGCCAATCTTGCGCCTCAACAGCGCCACGTGATCGCGATCCATGGCGCGGGTGTCGGTGCCAAACAGGCGCACCTGGCCAGATGTGGCGGTCAATTCGCCGTAACACAGTTTCAGCAACGTGGTTTTGCCCGCCCCAGACGGTCCGGTCAGGAAATGAAATGACCCCGGCGCTAACGTCAACGAGAGATTGGAAAACAACTCTCCTCCGCCATAAGAATAGGCGACATTGTCCAACTCAATCACGCGGATACCCTTCCTGCTTTGTTTTGTTCTGCCCGTTTGCGCGCGTAGTTTCAATCACACATGCCACAGTAAAGCGGCCAATTGCATGCAATCGCTTGGAGATTTCGATTTTGATTGTTACACAATAGGAAACAACACAGGGTATTCTGCGCTGAACCGTGCAGAAAGGACAGGGTAATGAGGCTAATTTGTCCAAATTGCGGGGCTCAATACGAAGTCGCCGATGATGTCGTCCCAGAAGCGGGGCGGGACGTTCAATGTTCAAATTGCGGACACACTTGGTTTGAACAGCCGGGCGCATCTGTGCTGGCAGAAGAGATCGGACAGGTCGACGCGCCTGATGCGACCACTGCCGAAACGCCCCAAGACGGGGGTGACGATCCTGTCACGGCACCGGAACCAGACCCCGAACCCAAAGCAGAAACAGACCCGCCAGCAGAAGAGCCCGAACAAGAAGACATCGCCGATCCGGTTGTTCCTGCGGCCGCCATGGCGCGGCGGCGCAACCTGACGCCCGAGGTCACAGATATTCTGCGCGAAGAAGCCGCCCATGAAGAACAAGTGCGCGCTGCTGAAAAATCCGGTGGGCTAGAAAGCCAACCCGATTTGGGCATCCAAGAGCCAAGCCCGGTCAAACGCCCCCGCAGCGATGACGCAAGTCGCAACAAATCCCGCGTTCAGGACATGGTCGATGCACAATCCGACATCCCAGAGGATTTGTCAGAATCGCGTCGCGATCTGTTGCCCGATATCGAAGAAATCAACTCGACCCTACGCAACACGGCTGACCGATCCGAAGGCACTGCTATGGACGCGGTCCAAGCCGAAGCCGTCGCGCAAAAATCCGGGTTCCGCCGGGGCTTTAGCCTGATTGTGCTGATCGCGATCATCGGCTTTGCGCTGTATGTGTTAAAGCCGAAAATCGCCGAAATGGTCCCTGCGCTGGACCCAGCCCTGACCACCTATGTGGAAAAAGTGGACGCCGCCCGGCTATGGCTTGATCTGAAAATGCAATCCTTGATGAGCAGCGTCGAAGAAGCCACCCCATCAGAAGCGGAGCCTGCGGCTGAGGTGACAGAGTAAAAAACTGCGCCCAAAGTGGACGCAGTTTAACCTGCAGCATTTATTTGTCAGGCATTGAACGGAAAGCTGACGGTTCAGGCGGAACTCCAAGCCCTTATGCTCAGCTTTCCATTGTGACCTCATCGCCACTGGCAGAAAGTGTCGCCCAATTCATCTTTGCAGTCTAAAACGACCGATGTTGTTCTGTTTAAGTTTTCAGGTATATAGCTAGGTCACGCATTGGTGATCTTGCCCTTATTTTGATACCATGACCAATTTCTAAAAGCTTTTATCGGATTGAAAATGACTTACGATGGTTTTAGCCCGCAAGAAATTCCTGACGACCTTTTGGAATGCGCGTTGCTGCTTAAAAACAATATCATTGGTCTAACGACCGAAGGTGGCTCCGAAGCTGAATATAAAAGTGTTAGACTTAAACTTATAGAAGATACGGCAAGCAAGAAACTTCTACCGACTTTTGTGCGTTCTTCACAAGATGCAGCTTCAGTTCGGTCGGCATTGTCCACTGTAGCAAGTGGCCCGGGCTCATGGGCAAAACGCCGAAGTCACGTTCAAGAAGCCTTCATTCCACTTTTAACTTTCTTAGAAGAGGGCGGAGGCGCAGCAGACCCCACGATTACGGATGGTTTAAATGCTTATGATGCTCCTGCCGTCCAAGCCGCCTGGGCCAAAGCGTTGGAGCGACGGACTAATGACCCGGAAGGCGCTGTGACGGCCGCCAGCACACTTCTTGAAGAAGTCTGCAAACACATTATCGAAGATTGCGGTGAAACGTGGGGGACTAACTGGGATGTACCGAAACTATACGGGGAAGCTTCAAGTTTATTGCAGCTCGCACCATCGCAGCATCAGGAACAAGTCATCAAAAAGATTTTAGGAAACTGTAATCAAGTCGTTCAAAATATCGGGGTATGGCGGAATAAAGGTGGCGACGCACATGCAGGGGGCCGCACACGCGTTCCTTTCAAACCGAGTCACAGCGCTCTGGCGGTCAATCTAGCTGGGGCTATGGCCTTGTTTCTGGTCCAAACTTTGCAATCTAAGAACGAGGAAAAAAGAAACGGCGGGGTTTAGCCTTTCCTAGCAATCCCTAAAACCGGTCCAGCAGCCGTTTCAGGTAGTTACGTTCGCCTTCGGGGCGGTCTTGTTCCGATGACCGGCGGCGAATTTCATCCAGCAGTTCTTCGGCGCGGCGTTGCACGTCTTGTTGCAGCATATTGTCTTCGCTGCCCAATTGCCCATTTTCGCCCAGCTCACGTCCCAGCGGATCGCGTTGTCCGGGGGCGCGTGTGGTGCGTTCGCCATCTTCGCCGCCTTGGCCCGGTTGATCCTCTGAATTTTCAGCGATCGCGTCGCCCAGACTGCGCATCCCATCACGCAAGGCGTTGAGTGCCTCGGCCTGACGGTCAATCGCTTCGGCCAAATCGCCTTGGCGCAGGGCTTCTTCGGCGCGATCCATCGCCCCGTCAGCGCGGTCCAGCGCATCGCGTGCCTCATCCGCGGCCTCACCGCCTAAATTGGGCAATGCGTCACGCTGGCGGTCCAACTCGCCTCGTAGCGCCCGTTGACGGTCAGCCAGACTTTGTTGCGGGTCACCTTCGCCGCCTGCACCTTGGTCATTTTGCTGGCCACCCTCAGGATTGTCCCCTTGGCCAAGCCCCTGCCCTTCTTGTTCGCCCTGCTCACCCTCGCCATCGCCGCCCTGTTGGGGCTGGGATTGCGGGTTGCCGGGATTGAACTGTTCCTGCAGCTCGCGGAATGCGTCATCCGACAGGCCCTGCTGATCACGCAGGGTTTCAGCTAGGTCCTGCATGCTTTGCTGGCCTGGGCCGCCTTGGGCATTGGGGTCCTGCACCACTTCCAAGTTTTGCATCAGCTCATTGAGCTGTTCCATCAACTCTTGGGCTTCGGCCATGCGACCCTCTTGCATCAGCTCTTCGATCCGATCCATCAAGGCCTGCAATTCATCCATGGTGAATTCCATCCGGTCGCTTTCGGCCTGATCCGGCTGGTCTGTGCCATCGTCACGGGGCTGCGCATTTTGCGCCAGCATGTTCATGTAATCGTCGGTTGCTTCGCGCAATTCCTGCATCAGCTCGGCGATTTCTTCGTCGCTGGCCCCGTTGCGCATCGCTTCGGCCAGACGTTCCTGCGCGCGTTCCAGACGTTCGCGGGCATCGGCCAATGTGCCTTCTTCTAGTTGGATCGCCAAATCCCACAAAGCCTGCGCAATTTCAGCCCGATTTTCATCCGACAGGCCCAGATCCGCCATGTTGGACAGGCGCCGCAGCGTGAACCGCAGCCGTAAATAGGTGGTTTCGCGGCGGAAAATATCGTCCGGTCTATGCGACACGGCGCGCAGCACATCGACCACCCGCGGCGTATTGGATTTTGACCAAAGCAGATCGCGGCGCTGTTCGATCACCGCTTTGGCAACCGGTTGAAAAAACCGCCGTCCCGGCAGGATCAGTTCCGCGACCTCAGATTGACCAACCTGCCCCGGTGCGTCTGTGACCTGCAACGTCATCGTCACCGGCAGATTGGCCCATGGATGCTGTGAAAAATCGTCGATCAGTTGCTCTTGGAAATCATCGCGATCCCCGGAAATCGGCAGCGGCAAATCCAGAACCAACGGGTCGATCGGATCGGGGTCCACCAGCAGGCCAAACCGGCGGTCCACAGCGGGCAGGTTCAGCGCAATTGTGGCGGTGCCGCCGATGATGGCATAATCGTCCTGCGCCGCAAAGGGCTGGGCCATTTCGCCCAGCGCCTCAATTTCCATCGGGCCAGATAGGGACACAGTGGGGGGCGCATCCGCGATCAGCACCACATCCCAAGCCGCGCCATTTTCGCCGTCAATCGACAGGGTGCCGGCTTGTACCACCTCAAAGCTTTGCTCTTCGGCGCTGGCGGGGGGGATGTCGTCCACGCGGCCCGATACGGTTTCAGAAATGGTCAGCGCGCCCACTTCGCCATAAAGCCGCAGGATGATGCGGCTGCCGACGGGGATGCGCAATGTGCCCGGCGTGATATCGGCCAGATACAGCGTCGGTTTGCCTGTATAGGCGGGCGGTTGCACCCAGCCTTCCCATGTGGGGCCGGACAAAACGGCGATGTCAGTGTCGCTGGTGATCGTGTCCGTCAGGGTGCTGACCCGCCATAGTGACCCAAACAATGTTGCCGCAACAAAGCACAAAAGCGCCAAATACCGCAGCCCATAGGGGTCGCGCGACGCCACACGCAAATCAGGTTCGACCGGTTTTGCCCCCTCGGTCCGGCGGGCCATGCGGGCCAAATGGGCGTTCCAGACGGCTTGGGATGCGGGATCGCTGGCGCCAATGGCCTGTTCATCCGCGATGGCCGCGATGGGGCGCCCGGGCAATGCGGCATCCACACGTGCAACGGCTTCGGATCGTGCGGGCCATTTGAAACGGCGCAGACCATAGACCAAGGTAATGATTGCGGCCAAAACCACCAGCACTGCGAAAAACCAAACGATTTCAACGGGCAAAACATCCTGCCAGCCCATCATCGCTGGGGCAATTCCTGCAAACACAACCGTCCAAACGGGCCAAAACGCCCGCACAACACGTTCTGCCACGATCCCAAGATGCGTCAATGCAACGGGTCGTTTCAGGTGGGTCAATTCCGAGTCGGGCACAGGTCTGGACCGGGTCAGGGGGTTTCTCCTAAATCACTGACCCCAAGCTTAGGTGTCTTGCAGCCAGGATGGAATGGTATCGCGCGAAATCATATCTTCATAGGTGGGACGTGCGCGGATAACCGCAAATTGATCCCCATCCACCAGCACTTCTGGAATCAAAGGGCGCGAATTGTATTCGCTGGCCATCACCGCGCCATATGCGCCCGCAGATCGAAATGCGACCAGTTCGCCCGCCTTGATGGGGGGCATATTGCGCGCCTTGGCAAAGGTATCGCCCGTTTCACAGATCGGACCCACAATGTCATAGGCTGTCTGTTCGGCCCCGGCGACGGGTTCTTTGACCGGGATGATGTCATGGTGGGCTTCGTACATGGCGGGGCGGATCAGATCGTTCATCGCCGCATCCACAATCAGAAAATCCCGCCCTTCGCCGGATTTCACATAGATCGTGTCGGTGACCAAGATGCCCGAATTGCCCGCGATCAACCGACCCGGTTCAATTTCGATTTCACAGCCCAGATGACCAACCGTTTCCTGGATCATCTGCCCATATTCGATGGGCAATGGCGGCGCGGAATTTGACCGCTCATATGGAATGCCAAGCCCGCCGCCCAGATCAAGGCGTTGAATGTCCAAACCGTCAGCGCGCAATTGTTCGGTCAGCTCAGCGACCTTTTGATAGGCCAGCCGAAACGGTTCCAGATCGGTCAATTGGCTGCCGATATGCACATCGATGGCCAGCGGGTTCAGCCCCGGCAAGTCAGCCGCCATCGCATAGACATCGCGGGCGCGGGCAATGGGGATGCCAAATTTGTTTTCAGATTTACCCGTCGCGATTTTGGCGTGGGTTTTTGCGTCCACATCTGGGTTAACCCGGATCGCGATCGGGGCGATCACGCCCAATTGGGTCGCAACGTCGCTGAGAACCAGCAATTCCGGCTCAGATTCGACGTTGAATTGACGGATGCCACCGGTCAGGGCAGCGCGCATTTCATCACGGGTTTTGCCAACGCCGGAAAACACGATTTTGTCGCCGGGCACGCCGGCGGCGATTGCACGGGCATATTCCCCGCCCGACACCACATCCATCCCCGCACCTGCGCGGGCCAATGTGGTCAAAACCGCCTGATTTGACAGGGATTTCACGGCAAAACAGACCAGATGGTCGGCCCAGTTCAGTGCCTCATCAAACAGCTGAAAATGGCGCAGCAATGTGGCCGTGGAATAGGCGTAAAAAGGCGTACCAACCTTGGCTGCGATGTCGGCCACCCGCACATCTTCGGCCCATAATTCGCCGTCACGATACAGAAAATGATCCATGTGGGTTCCCTTCGCCTGTTTCACGCTTCTTAGCAGAAACAGAACCAAGCCCAACCCTGTTTTGATCTGGGCCGTTTTGATCACGACCATTTTGATCAGCAATGTCAGGTGCGGATCAGCAAAACCCGCGCCCGACGTTTTATTATGGTGTCAATTAGCAGCCCACATTGACCGAAACGGTGCCATTGCTGGTGCCCACGGAACAATTGGTGCTGATCCCTCCGGTTCCGATGCTGATACCCGCATTGGCTGTGGGTTCAAATGGCGCGCCATCCGCGCCACAGGATGCAAGGGCGACCATGCTGATTAAAAATACAATTTTCTTCATTTTAAAATGTCCTTCCAACGTGCAATTTGCGTGCGAACTTGTGCCGGTGCAGTGCCCCCATAGGACATGCGCGACGCCACAGAGGCCTCAACCGTCAGCACATCAAACACAGATGCGGTGATGTCGCCGTGTTCGGCTTGCATATCTTCGAGCGTCAGATCAGGCAGATCACAGCCCTTCTCTTCGGCTTTGGCCACAAGCGCGCCGGTCACATGGTGCGCATCCCGGAACGGTAGCCCGGCTTCGCGCACAAGCCAATCCGCCAAATCGGTTGCGGTCGAAAATCCGCTGGCGGCGGCGGCGCGCAGATTGTCCTGATTGGCGGTCATATCCGTGACCATGCCTGCCATCGCGGCCAAGGCCAGCAGCCAGTTGTCGGCGGCATCGAACACTTGTTCTTTGTCTTCCTGCATGTCCTTGGAATAGGTCAATGGCAGGCCTTTCATGACCATCATCAGACCCACATTGGCGCCCATGATCCGGCCAATTTTGGCACGCAGCAATTCGGCCGCATCCGGGTTGCGTTTCTGGGGCATGATGGATGATCCGGTGGACCATTGATCGCCCATATCAACAAACCGGAATTGGGCCGATGACCAGATCACCAATTCCTCGGCCAGACGGGACAGATGCATGGCATTGATCGACGCGCAGGACATGAATTCAAGCGCGAAATCGCGATCCGCAACCGCGTCCAGTGAATTGGCCATGGGTCGATCAAAGCCCAGCGCCTGCGCCGTCATGTGCCGATCAATCGGAAAGCCAGTGCCCGCCAGAGCCGCAGCCCCTAAAGGCGATTCGTTCATCCGTTTGCGGGCATCGCGAATGCGCGACAGATCCCGGCCCAGCATTTCCACATAGGCCAGCATATGATGGCCCCATGTCACCGGCTGCGCAGTTTGCAGATGGGTAAAGCCCGGCATCACCCAATCCGCACCCGCCTCGGCCTGAGCCAGCAAAGCCTGCATCACAGCCACAATCGCTGATTCTGCTGCATCACATTGATCCCGCACCCACAGGCGGAAATCGGTGGCAACCTGATCGTTCCGGCTGCGCCCCGTGTGCAAACGCCCCGCCGGTTCGCCGATCAATTGTTTCAGTCGCGCTTCGACATTCATGTGAATATCTTCCAAAGCAGTGGAAAATTCGAAGGTTCCGCCCTCAATCTCTGACAAAACAGTGAGCAGGCCTTCCCGAATGGCGTCGGCGTCTTTATCAGTCAGGATACCTGTCGCAGCCAACATGGCGGCGTGGGCGCGCGAACCTGCGATGTCTTGGGCCGCTAGTCGTTGATCGAAACCAATCGAGGCATTGATGGCCTCCATGATTGCGTCCGGTCCAGCGGCGAACCGGCCGCCCCACATCGCGTTTGAGGATTTGGTCATGTCAGGAGGCCCCATGAAAGTGGTCAGAAAAATTATTGGATCAGCGCTGCTTTATACGGCGGTTGGGTTTAGTGCAAATACTGCGCTGGCGGATATGGCTGAATTGGACGCGCTGCGCGTCGGCGATATGCGTAAATTGACGTTTCATTCTGAACCCGTGGCCAGCACGGATGCAACATTCGAAAGCTCCGAAGGCATGCCCATTGGGCTGGGCGATTACGAGGGTCAATTTCTGGTGCTGAATTTCTGGGCCACTTGGTGTGCGCCTTGTCGCAAGGAAATGCCATCGCTATCCGCGTTGCAGACCGAATTTGGCGGGCCGGATTTCAACGTGTTGACCGTCGCGACGGGGCGCAATCCACCTGCTGCCATCGAACGGTTCTTTGACGAAATTGAGGTTTCAAATCTGCCATATCACCGCGATCCCCGTCAGGGGTTTGCGCGGTCGATGGGGGTTTTGGGCCTGCCTGTGACGATCATTCTGGATCGTGACGGACAGGAAATCGCCCGCTTGCAAGGGGACGCCGATTGGCACAGCGACAGCGCGCGCGCGATTGTTGCCGCATTGATTGCCTCTGATCCATTGGACGATGCAGCAACCAATTGACGCCTTGGCGGGTTCCCCCTATGGCAAGGCTATGTTGGACGAAAACGAAGAAATCCACCCGCTGTTTCACGGCGCCCCGCAAACAACGGAGTTTAAAAAGCTCCGCAAGCGGATCGTGCGTTATACGCGAGAAGCGATTGAACAATATGGCATGATCGAGCCCGGCGCGCGCTGGCTGGTCTGTCTGTCGGGCGGCAAAGACAGCTACACGTTGCTGGCCGTTTTGCAGGAATTGAAATGGCGCGGCCTGTTGCCTGTGGATTTGCTGGCCTGCAATCTGGATCAAGGCCAACCCGGATTTCCGGCGACGGTTCTGCCGGAATTCCTGGAAAAAATGGGCGTCCCGCACCGGATCGAATATCAGGATACCTATTCGATTGTGATGGACAAAGTGCCCGCAGGCCGCACGTTTTGTGCGCTTTGTTCCCGCCTGCGCCGGGGGAACCTCTATCGGATCGCCCGCGAAGAAGGCTGCAGTGCCGTTGTACTGGGCCATCACCGCGATGACATCCTTGAAACGTTTTTTATGAACCTGTTCCACGGGTCGCGATTGGCGACGATGCCGCCCAAATTGGTCAACGAAGAAGGCGACCTGTTTGTCTATCGCCCCCTTGCCCATGTGGCCGAAGTGGATTGCGAAAAATTTGCCCGCGCGTTGGATTATCCGATCATCCCCTGTGATCTATGTGGATCGCAGGACGGATTACAACGCCAACAGGTTAAAATGATGCTGGATGGTTGGGAATCCAACGCCCCTGGACGTCGCCAGAAAATGTTTCGCGCCTTGATGAATTCGCGCCCGTCCCATTTGCTGGACCCAAACCTGTTCGATTTCAAAGGCTTGCAAATCTCTAAACAAGATAGCGAAAAATCGAACGAGATTCCGCAACTGCGTTAACCCCCTCATCAGGACTGTGTCGGTAATTTGGCACCGATTGCACTATTTGGCTGCATTGCCGTCAAATATGCTGAGGGGAAAACGAAATGCCACACGGTTCTTATCGCGAGAACGAAACCAGAATAGAACGCGCCGTTTCCGTGTTGCGGCGTCCGGCCGGGCTTATGCTGATACCGATTGTCACGGGGCCGGCCTATCTGTTGGGTGGTGAAACCGCGATGGCAATTGCGGCGCTGTGTTTTCCGCTGGCACTGGCATTGCTGCCAGACGAAACGAATTATTTACGTCAATTGGTCAGCCGCGACCGCGTAACCGGGTTGGCGCAGCGCGACGATATCGTGTTGTTCCTAGACAAAGCATTGTCCGCCTCCGCCCGAAACGGTCGCACGACGGGGGCGATCCTGCTGGAAATCGACAATTTCAAGTTGCTCGAAGAACGCTTTGATCATGAAACGATTGAACAAATTTTGCGTGTGGTCTCAACCCGGTTGGAAAAGACGCTGCGCGATTCTGACGTCGCCGCACGCCTAGAAGGCGCGACATTTGCCATTGCCCTGTCCCCCGCTATGCGGCTGGATCTGGAAAGTGCGATCCAGATGTCGACCCGCATCCAACAGGCCATCGCCGACCCGATTCCCATTGGCCATGCCAAGGTCTATGTTTCGGTGTCTGTTGGATTCAGCCTTGCTGCGCGGTTGGACAACCCAAACGGCGAACAGATCATGAAGGCCGCGACATCTGCCCTGATCGAAGCGCAGCGCAACGCACCTTCGGCCATTCGCAGTTATTCCGAGGCCATGCAATCCCGGATCACATCCCGAAATTCACTGAGCGAAGAAGTCGCGCGTGCCTTGGAAAATGGTCAAATCGAAGCCTATTACCAACCGCAGGTCGATGCCGCCAATCGCAAAGTCACCGGATTTGAAACGCTGGCGCGATGGACCCATCCCGACCGCGGGCTTATCCCGCCAATCGAATTTTTACCAGCCTTGGAACAGGCCGGGTTGATGGAAAACCTTGGGGAATTGATGGTCAATCAGGCCCTGTCAGCGCTCAGAAAATGGGACGATATGGGGTTTGAGGTGCCCCGCGCGGCGGTAAACTTCTCAAACGAGGAACTGCGCAATCCCAAATTGGTTGACCGCATCGGATGGGAATTGGATCGGCATAATTTGACCCCAGAACGCCTATCCATCGAGGTGTTGGAAACTGTGGTTGCAAATCGCTCCGAAGATGTGGTGATCCGCAATTTGGCGGGTTTGGCCCGCCAAGGCTGCTGTCTAGATCTGGACGATTTTGGCACGGGGCATGCGTCGATCACCAATATCCGACGATTTTCCATCGAACGGATCAAAATCGATCGGTCCTTTATCACCCGAATCGATACCGATTCTGATCAACAGATGATGGTGTCCGCCATTTTGACGATGGCGGAACGTCTGGGGCTGGAAACATTGGCCGAAGGTGTTGAAACGGATCAAGAATTAGACATGCTGGCCAAACTCGGTTGCCACCATATGCAGGGATACGGGATTGCACGACCGATGCCGTTTGACAACGCCACAACATGGTTGGCGCAGCAGCAGTCCAGTAATGTCGCGCCATTCCACCGCAAGAGCGGCTGAACGCCGCGCTTTCCAATCAAAACACCTTAAAAACCACACCTATCCCCTCGCAAATGGGGGAAATCGCTTGACCTTTGAGCCCCCGGCCTGTTGAACCAGCCTGATCTAGAACATGGCAATTGGCGGCACACATGGACGACCAAAACAAGAACCTCATTCTTGCAACTGTACTCAGCGGCATCGTTATTCTGGTGTGGTTTGTACTTTTCCCACCAGAAGAAGTTGCAACAGTTGAACCTGCGACCGATATCATCGAACAGGTTGTACCTGATGGCGCGGTCCTACCAACTGTGGAAACCACCAATGGCACCCCAGCGACCGCCGAAGTAGAAGACGCGCCAGAAGCGCCGCGCCTGACCGTCGAAACACCCAGCCTGACAGGGACCATTTCCCTACAAGGTGGCCGGATCGATGACTTATCGTTGGTGAATTATCGCGAAACACTGGACGAAGATTCTGATCTGGTGCGGATGTTGTCCCCGCTTAGCGCCGATGCCCCCTATTACGCGTTGTTCGGCTGGGCCCCCGGCGCGGGCGTTGCCCCCGATGCGGTTCCCGGTCCCAACACGATCTGGAACGTCGAAGCCGGTGAAACGCTGACACCCGAAACGCCTGTGACCTTGGTCTGGGATAATGGCGCGGGCCTGACATTCCGCCGTGCGATCTCGGTTGATGAGAATTTCATGTTCTCAATCGAACAAAGCATCGAAAACGCATCTGGCGCCGCGGTGACCATGGCCCCCTATGGCATCATTGCCCGCCACGGTGACCCAGATGGCGTTGGGTTCTTTATCCAACACGAAGGTGTGGTGCGCATGGCCGATGGCGTGCGCGAAGAAATCAAATATGACGATATGCAGGATCTGGATGCCGACCCCCGTGGTCAAGGCGTGTCTGAAATCGTCGAAGTCACGGAAAACGGCTGGATCGGCTTTACTGACCAATATTGGATGACGGCGCTGCTGCCATCGCCCGGCACTGCATTCCGGTCGGCGGCGCGTTACACCGAAGCCACCGCCATCTACCAAACCGAAACCATCTATCCGACCCGCACCATTGAACCCGGCGCAACATCCTCTGCCGAATCCAATGTGTTTGCCGGGGCGCAGAAATGGGAAACCATTCGCGAATACCAGAACAAAAACGGGTTTGAGCGATTCTTGGATGCGATTGACTGGGGTTGGTTCTTTTTCCTGACGAAACCGATCTTTGCCTTGTTGCACTTCATCGATGGTCTGATTGGCAATATGGGGTGGTCGATCATTCTGTTGACGCTGATCATCAAAGCCGTGCTGCTGCCATTGGCCTATAAATCCTACGTTTCCATGGCGAAAATGAAGGAATTGCAGCCCGAAATGGAAGCCCTGAAAGCAGAAGCTGGCGACAACCGCGAGAAGATGCAAAAGGGCATGATGGAGCTTTATAAGAAGAACAAAGTGAACCCTGCCTCGGGTTGTTTGCCCATTCTGCTGCAGATTCCGATCTTCTTTTCGCTGTATAAAGTGATCTTTGTGACCATCGAATTGCGTCACGCAGAATGGATCGGCTGGATTCACGATCTGTCCGCCCCGGATCCATCTTCGATCCTGAATCTGTTTGGCCTGCTGGCGTTTACCCCACCAGAGCCGGGAACCATGCTGGCCTATATCAGCCTTGGCATTCTGCCGATCCTGTTGGGTATCTCGATGTTCTTGCAGCAAAAACTGAACCCAGCCCCAACCGATCCAACGCAGAAAATGATCTTTGCTTGGATGCCATGGGTGTTCATGTTCATGCTGGGCAACTTTGCGTCTGGTCTGGTGCTGTACTGGATTGCCAACAACACGATCACGTTTATTCAGCAATATCTGATCATGCGCAGTCAGGGCTATCGTCCCGATCTGATCGGCAACATCCTCGGCAATCGTTCCGAAGCCGAGAAGAAGTGATGGGGATTGTCGCCAACATATGGCGGCACCCGATCAAGAGCCACGGACGCGAGGCGCTTGAAGAGGTGGTCTTGCGCGCGGGACAGGCGATGCCATGGGATCGCCATTGGGCCATCGCCCACGAAGACAGTGATGCCGACGGGTCCGGATGGGCTCGGTGCCTGAACTTTTCTCGGGGGGCGCGGGCGCCGCAATTGGCCGCGATCCACGCAACGCTGGATGTGGATGCGCGGCAATTGACCCTGACCCATCCTGATCTGGATGATTTGGTGTTTTGGCCCGATGACACACCGGATGCGGCTGTTGCTTGGTCCAAACCATTGGTGCCCGACGGCCGTGTCCAGCCCGCCCGTTTGGTACGCGCCGCATCCCAAGCCATGACCGACAGCAAATGGCCATCGGTTTCGATCCTGAACTTGGCCTCTTTGCGGGACCTGTCCAACAAGGCCGGCATGACGCTGGATATGCGCCGGTTCCGGGGCAATATCTGGCTGGATGGGTTGGCGCCTTGGCAGGAATTCGACTGGATCGGCAAAACGATCCGCATTGGCAACGTCACGTTCGACATTCGCGAACCGATCGAACGCTGCCTGCACACACATGACAACCCCGAAACGGGTGCGCGCGACGGCAACACATTGACCGTTCTGCAATCCCAATGGGGTCATAAAAACTTTGGCGTATTTGGCGCCGTAACCCAAGACGGCGATATCCGTCTGGGTGACAAGATTGAGGTGCTTTGATGCAACTTTCCTTTCCACTGGCCGAAGAACCAGATGACATTACCCGCGAAAAGGGCCGCAAATTGTTCGCCGGAAACACCGATTTCCTAAAAGGCGTGGTTGCGATGTCTGGCCTGCCAGAAGCGGACCGGATCGAAGTCTGCTTTGCCGGGCGGTCCAATGTTGGGAAATCCACGTTGATCAATGCCTTGACCGGGCGGGTGAAACTGGCGCGGGCCTCAAACACGCCGGGGCGCACGCAGGAAATCAACTTTTTCACCACCACAGAAGGCCCCTATCTGGTCGATCTGCCGGGCTATGGCTTTGCCAATGCACCTGTCGCCGTGGTGGCCAAATGGCAGGCATTGTTGAAACAATATCTGCAAGGGCGGCAAAATTTGCGCCGTGCTTTTGTGTTGGTGGACACGCGCCACGGGGTAAAACCCGTCGACGAAGAAATCATGTCGCTGCTCGACAGCGCGGCGGTCACGTTTCAATGCGTGATGACCAAGGCCGACAAAGTCAAAGCCCATGAACGCGAAAAGATCCTGACCCAAGTGCGTGGCGCGCTGGCGAAACACCCCGCAGCCTATCCCGAAATTGTTCTGACATCGTCAGAAAAAGGCGATGGTATTCCAACACTTCGGTCGATCATCGCGGGTTTGGACTAATAACATGCAGAGGCAGAATATGAACCGAGATTGGATCGCAACCGCACGCACCCTGTCCGAGGCCCTGCCCTATTTGCAACGCTATTCCAACGCGATTGTGGTGATCAAATTTGGCGGCAACGCCATGGGCGACGCCAATGCGATGTCCGATTTTGCGCGCGATATTGTGTTGATGCGTCAGGTTGGTTTGAACCCGGTTGTGGTGCATGGCGGCGGTCCGATGATCAACGCGATGCTGGATAAACTCAACATCGAAAGCCGGTTTGTGCGCGGCAAGCGTGTAACCGATCAGGCCACGGTCGAAGTGGTCGAAATGGTCCTATCGGGCATGGTGAACAAACGCATCGTGCAGGCAATCACCGAACAAGGCGGCCGCGCGGCGGGGATTTCTGGCAAAGACGACCGTTTGATGGTCTGCGAAGCTGATGATCCGGAACTGGGCTTCGTCGGCAAACCCGTTGAAATGAACGTTCAGGTCCTGCGCGATATGTTTGACGCTGGCATCATTCCGGTGGTGGCGCCTTTGGGCACGGGTCGGGAACATGGCGAAACCTTCAACGTGAACGGTGATACGGCAGCGGGCGCAATTGCCGGGGCCTTGGCTGCGGATCGTTTGCTGTTGTTGACGGATGTGGCCGGCGTCAAAGATGCGACTGGCGAAATCGTCACGCAGCTGACGCCAAAACAGGTCCGTGACATGACTGCTGATGGCACCATTGCGGGCGGGATGATCCCGAAAACGGAAACCGCGTTGACTGCGCTCGATGCCGGGGTGCGCGCTGTGGTGATCCTGGATGGTCGCCTGCCGAATGCGTCCCTGCTAGAGCTGTTTACCGACCACGGCGCCGGGTCCATCATCCGTGACACGGATCCGCAGATCACCCCAACCTCTGCATGACCCAAGGCGTGGATATCCACGCACAGGCCAAATCTGTCGGCCTCTTTGTTTCTGGCATTGTTCACCGTCACGCCGATGATCCGCTGCCCGAATGGGTGCAATCGATTGTGCTGTTTTCCCCGGATGAACCCGATTTTTGGCCCCTGTTTCGAGCCTCGTCAGAGGCGCAGGATGGCCAGCCCCATCCGTTGGATCGCTGGTCAAAACGGGTGCTGGGGGGCATCGCGACGGAATTGAACGGGATGCCGTTTTTTCCATCTGACGGGCCGCCCTTTATGCCGTTTATCGGCTGGGCCAAACGATCTGGGCGGGCGTTTTCTGCGCCGATCGGGCCGTTGGTGCATGAACAATCAGGATTGTTCATTTCCTATCGCGGGGCGATTGCGCTGTCGAAACCAGCCCCGCAGCAGGGACAGCGCGCATCGCCTTGTGACACCTGCCAGCAGCCCTGTGTGACGTCCTGTCCGGTGGATGCCTTTGCCAATGGGCAATACGATGTTGCCACCTGCAAGGCCCATTTGGAAACCAACGCCGGACACACCTGTCGCACAAAAGGGTGCCTTGCGCGGCGGGCCTGCCCCATTGGCCAAGGCAAACGACATCCGGCGCAATCCGCCTTTCATATGAAAGCTTTTCATCCAGATGCCTTTGAAACTGATCCTGATCCGTCACGCTAAATCCAGCTGGACTAACCTTGAATTGTCAGACCACGAACGGGTGCTGAACACACGTGGCATCGCCTCAGCCAAGGCGGTGGGTGCGTGGTTAGAGCAGCGAAATCAGCCGCTTGGTCATGTGTTCTGTTCTGATGCCAGCCGCACACGGGAAACCTATGGGCTGATTTCTGCGGCCTTTGACGGCGCAACACCCGTTACGTTTTTGCCGGACCTGTATCTGGCATCACAGATGGCCATGTTGACGATTCTGCGCGGCGCGGGCGATGTAACTGACGGGGATACGGTCACGATGATTGGGCATAATCCGGGCATAGGTGATCTGGCCGTTGGTTTGGCCGCGACGCGCCCTGCCCATCCTAAATTCGCGCTTTATCCGACCTGTGCCACCACAATTTACGAATTTGATGTGACCGACTGGGCGGCCGTGGCACCGGGGCGTGGTCAGATCGTTGATTTTACCGTGCCGCGCGATCTGATCGGCGCATAAAAAAAAGGCCCCGGAAAAATCCGAGGCCTTCTTGAACTGTATTGACCGTTTAGTGGCCCAGAATCTGGCTGAGGAACAGCTTGGTCCGGTCACTTTGAGGGTTGTTAAAGAACTCTTCTGGTTCGTTTTGCTCTACAATCTGGCCCTGATCCATAAAGATCACCCGGTTGGCCACCTGACGTGCAAACCCCATTTCGTGGGTCACACACAGCATGGTCATGCCTTCTTCGGCCAGCTCGATCATTGTATCGAGAACCTCTTTGATCATTTCAGGGTCAAGCGCAGATGTCGGTTCATCAAACAGCAT
This sequence comes from Aestuariibius sp. HNIBRBA575, assembly GCF_040932005.1. Lineage (NCBI taxonomy): Bacteria > Pseudomonadati > Pseudomonadota > Alphaproteobacteria > Rhodobacterales > Paracoccaceae > Aestuariibius > Aestuariibius sp. HNIBRBA575. The sequence continues at coordinate 509,932 of NZ_CP162414.1, read as the reverse complement.
GATCCGTGGCTTCATGCACAATGAACGCGCAATCGCCACACGCTGTTGCTGACCACCCGACAACATGCCGGGATATTTGTGCGCCTGATCAGGGATTTTCACCTTTTCAAGGAAATGCATCGCAATTTCCTCGGCTTCTTTCTTGGGTGTTTTACGCACCCAGATCGGAGCCAGCGTACAGTTTTCCAGAATGGTCAGATGCGGGAACAGGTTAAAGTGCTGGAAACACATCCCAACCTCAGAGCGCACCTTGTCGATGTTTTTCAGATCCGAAGACAATTCGGTTCCATCAACAATGATTTTGCCCGCCTGATGTTCCTCTAGGCGGTTGATGCACCGGATCAGCGTGGATTTACCGGACCCAGAAGGCCCTGCAATCACGATCCGTTCCCCTTCGTAAACCGTCAGGTTGATGTCGCGCAGCACATGGAATGTGCCGTACCACTTGTTCATCCCTTGGATTTCAATAGCAACCTCATCAGAGACGGCCATTTTTGAGCGATCGATTTCGCGTTCAGTCACGATTTGAGCGTCAGACATTTATTCGTCTCCTTAGCGGTGGCCAGTGTGAAGCTTGCGCTCCAACCATTGTGAGTAGCGGGACATGCCGAAACAGAAGATAAAGAAGCATGCACCAATAAAGATGAAGAGTTCCCAGTAGATGCCGTTCCATGCGGTGTCGGCCCGGATTTTGTTTGAAAAATCAATCGGGTCAGACAGGCCAATGAACACCACCAGCGTGGTATCTTTGAACAGGCCGATGAACGACGACACGATGCCGGGGATCGAAATTTTCAACGCTTGCGGCAGAATGATCAACCGCATTGATTTCCAATAATCCAATCCCAACGCGTCCGCGGCTTCGTATTGGCCGGTTGGCAATGCAGCCAGACCCCCACGTACCACTTCGGCGATATAGGCCGCTGAGAACAGCGTCACCATGATGATCACGCGCAACATCAGGTCGAACTGCGTGCCCGGAGGCAAGAAGTAGTTCAACAAAAGCGACGCGGTAAACAACCACACAATCAACGGGATGCCGCGAATAATTTCGATGAAGGCCACCGAAGATTTATTCACAATCATCAAGTCAGACTGGCGACCCAGCGCAAGCACAACACCCAAAGGCATGGACAGTACGATCCCAGCCACACCAATCACAATCGCCAGCAAGAAGCCCCCGATTTTGTCAGATGCAACAGGTTCCAGCCCCACACGACCCAATTCTGTATAGGTGGTGTCGATGGCTGTTTGAACCGTCAGAAGATCGCCTTTGGCAGCCAGATAGGCACGCAGAGCAGCTTCGTCTTCGGGTGACGTTCCGCTTTCGATTTGACCCAGCGACCGAAGCCCCTGAACCGAGCTTGGCAATGTTGAGGCCAGTTCTGACACCAACGCCTTTGCTTCGGGCAGACGCGCTTCGCGTTCATCCAAGGCAAGGATGTTGTTGTTCAGCGCACGTGAATCTGACCGTTCCGAATTCAGGTTCAAAACAACCCGCGACAATGCAGATTCTTCATCCCGCAACACAGCCAGATCCGCAAGGAACGTCGACAGAGCCGCTTGATGTTCATCCGATGCAACAGCGTGATGATCGTCACCGCGTGCGGCTTCGATTTGATCCACCAAAGCATCTTTGTCCGCGACCATCGCGGCAATTTCAGCCTGCTTTTCATCGCGCACAGCTTCTGCTGCTTCGATTTCGGCGGGCAATTCAGCCAAACGGGTTTCCAGACGAATGGTTTCTGAATCCAAACGGCCATTGGCAACCATGCGATGCAGGCTGCTATCAATCGCTGACGACATAAACAGCCACCAAATCACAGCCGCCAAAACCGCAATGATGGATCCAAGCAAAGCACCGCCATATTTGGCAGCGACGTGGAACCCAACATAACCGGCCCCAAATCCAGCAAGAACCAGAATTGGTGTCCAGAACGATCCCCCCCACAAAAGCCAAACCGCAAGGAATGGATAAAGCAGGGTAAAGATCATCATTTTGGCCGGAACGCGGTCCGAAAACAGAACCGGAGCCAAAGCAACCGCAAACAAAGTGACGGCCAAAATTGGACGCCAGTACATGTGGCGCGGGTAGAACCCAAACGCCAATTGATGCCAGCGATCTTCGATCACGGCCCAGCAGGCGGCCTGATGCCCGGTTTTGCCAACCGCGGCCAATGCTTCGCGGCATTCGGTCAGCGAACCAGCATTCCAAACACCGCCAAAGATCCACGGCGTCAGCGTGACGATCACTTTGTACAGAACAAAGATCGCCAACAAGGTCAGGATAGAATTGATCGCGTTCGAAAACAGATTCTCACGGATCCATTTGACCGCCCCAACTTGTGTCGATGGGGGGGCCTTTTCGTCCAGCATTTCGGTGCGGACAAAAGAAAGATCACTATTGCTCATCTTTACCGCTCCTTCAGCTTAACGCTGTTGTTGTACATATTCATCGCCGTCGAAATCACGATGCTGAGAACCAGATAGAACAGTCCCATCAGCAACATTCCCTCAAGTTCGCGACCGGTTTGGTTGATGGTAATGCCGCCCAATGTGGCGCGCACATCCATGTAACCAACCGCAATCGCCAGCGATGAGTTTTTGGTCAGGTTCAGGAATTGCGAAATCAGCGGCGGGATAATCACCCGCATGGCCTGTGGCAAAACAACCAGGTTCATTGTCCGTTTTGGACGCAAACCCAGCGCGCTTGCCGCTTCGGTCTGGCCTTTGGAAACGGCCATGATCCCGGCACGCACGATTTCAGCAATAAAGGCACCCGTGTACAATGTCAGCGCCAACCAAAGCGCGATCAAAGAGTTCAGGATCTTTGCGCCACCCGTAAAGTTAAAGCGTGAGATTTCTGGGTAATCCAGTGAAACAGGACGGCCCAGAACAAAGAACGCCAACAAGGTTGGTACGATCAACAGCCCCAATGTGACCCAAGTCACGGGCAAAATGTCACCGGTTTGTTCCTGACGGGTCCGTGCATAGCGGCGGAATACGATGATCCCGACAATCGACAGCGCCAAAATTGTCAGCAATACGCCCGATCCAGACCCCCAAACCGGAGCCGGCAAGAATGTGCCCTGGCGGGTGAATGCGACGCTTTCCCACAACATCGAGGCGCTTCCGCCTTCTTTGAATTCCCGTGGGTGTGGCAGGCTTTCGTTGACGATTGCAAAGATCAGCATGATCCACAGCAGCAAAGGCACGTTGCGGAAACCTTCGACGTAGACGGTCATCAACCGACCAACGAGCCAGTTGTTGGACAGACGCAGAACCCCTGCGACCACACCGATGATTGTCGCCGAAATACAGCCGAGCACCGCCACCAGAATAGTGTTCAGAATACCAACCATCGCCGCACGTCCATGCGACATCTGGTTATCGTATTCGATCAGTTTTTGGTTGATGTCGTAACCGGCGGATTGGGTCAAAAACCCAAAGTCAAAATCTTTGCCCTGCGCGGACAAGTTTTGAACCGTGTTGTTGCCAAGCCAAGCAAAGCAAAGAACCAGCATAACCAGAACCACGAACTGGATCGTCATCGACCGGTAACGTGTATCATAGATAAGCTGACTGAGCCGAAAGCTTTCTTTCGGCAGGTCCGTTGTAATGGACATTGTGTAACTCCCTAGGTCTCCGTTCACGGGGATCATGTGCCGATTGTTTCGGCTTCACGTCCTCGGAGACTCAATAATCTTGGAGAAGAAGGAAAAAGGGCGCGGAGTGAAATCCGCGCCCCTTCCTTAGATTTTAGCGGAAAGGTGGGGAGTAGATCAGACCACCTTCGGTCCATGGTGCGTTCAGACCACGGGCCAGACCAATTGGCGAATTCTCACCAATGTTCTTTTCAAACAGCTCACCGTAGTTGCCGCCTGCCATTACAGCATTTTTCGCCCAGTCAGCGTCCAGACCCAGCATCGCGCCCAGTTCACCTTCGGTGCCCAGCAGACGGTTGATTTCTGGGTTGTCTGTACCAGCAGTCAACTCTTCGATGTTTGCGGATGTGATACCCAGCTCTTCTGCAGAGATCAGCGCGTTCAATGTCCAACGAACGATATCACCCCATTCGCTGTCGCCGTGACGAACAAGCGGGCCCAGTGGCTCTTTGGAGATGATTTCTGGCAGCAGAACATGTGCTGCTGGATCTTCGAATGTGGCACGAGTCGCGGCCAGACCAGAAGCGTCCGTTGTGTACACGTCACAAGCACCAGCCAGATACTGCTGCTGTGCTTCTGCGTTTGTTTCAATCGGCACAGGCTCGTAGCTGATGTTATTTGTGCGGAAGAAGTCAGCAAGGTTCAGCTCGGTGGTGGTCCCGGTCTGAATACAAACGGTCGCGCCGTCCAGTTCCTTAGCGGACGTTACGCCCAGTTCACGTGGAACCATGAAGCCTTGGCCGTCATAGTAGTTCACGCCAACAAATTCGAATTTCAAGTCGACATCACGGGAGAATGTCCACGTGGTGTTACGTGCCAGCATGTCGATCTGGTTGGACGCCAAAGCTGTGAAACGTGTTTGACCCGTGGTTGGTACAAACTCAACAGCAGTTGGATCGCCAAAAACAGCGGCCGCAACAGCGCGACAAACGCCAACGTCAAAACCATTCCAAACACCGTTTGCGTCAGGGGCAGCAAACCCAACGAGACCGGTGGTCACGCCACAGTTCAAGCTACCACGCGCTTTAACATCATCAAGCGTTGCAGCAGCGGATGCGCCAGCAGCAAGCCCAGCAACAGCCAAAGCGCCGTAGAATACGGATTTCATCATAGATACCTCTTCCTGAGTTTCACCCCCATCCCCGGAGGTGATTATTTTTCTACTCTCCCGATTTGGGACAGTGTTGTTCGGGGAATTTTTCCTCGACGTCGCCAGATTGGGCGAATTCATTGAAAAAGGTCAAGTGGTGTATCACAAATTACGATAACCGTTTTTCCTAAAAAACCTTCAGTTCGCAGGAGTTTTAACTGTGAGCGGAAACCGATCAGTCGTTTGTAAGCTGATAAAAGCGTGCAGCGTCCAAAAATGCGCTCTGTTTTACCGCTGACATCGCGTCTGCTTCGTCATCATGGCCCCATTGTTCGATCTGCCAGTCTTCATCAATTCGAGAAGTTAACCAAGCGTCAACTGGGTCGATTCTGCCGCGAATTACCGCAAAAGCGAGAATCAGTGAGCCCGAAATTTGCACCAGATCGTAGAATCCCGTGAGCGAAAAGGCAGACAAGTCAGCCACCCCTTCGCGCAAAGTCGACAACAAGGCGGGGTCTTGGGTCACATGCATGACACCATGGCCAATCGCCAAACGGCCGCCGAATTCCTCTGCGGCCCAATCCAATAGGGGATCCCAGGCTGCGGCTTGGCGGGCGATCAGTTCTGACGGGTCAGAGGCGCGGTAGCACAACAAATCAGACCCGCCGTATTCCGCGATCATTTCGACCACCGCAACAAAGTCTTTGGTGACTTTGTCGATGGCCGCATTGGCCGCACGGGTGACGGGCATCGTGGTCGGATCGATTTTTTCGTCCTGGGCGTCCCATTCGCGGGCGATTTCAGTGGCCAATGCATGGGTTGGCACCACCAGTGACGCCTTGGCCGGGGTTTTCACGGGACGGTCATCCAGAAAAATACCGAACCCACCCTCTATAGATTGCGCATTCGCGGTCTTCCAAAACCGCTTGGCTTTCCATTCGCTCATTTTTATCCCCAGATTTTTGGCAGCAATCCCGGCAATTGGGACATGTGTGAAATTATGTGCGGCGTGCCCAGCATTTCAGCAGGATGATATCCCCAATCGACCCCGATTCCCGGCACCTTGGCCGCGCGGGCCATATCCATGTCAAACGTCGTATCCCCAACCATCACGGTTTGGGCCGCGTCGACGCCACACTCGGACATGGCGGTGAAAATCATCGACGGGTTGGGCTTGGATGGGTGAAAATCCGACACTTGCTGGCTTTGGAAATATCCATGCAGCTGGTGGCCCTCGATCAATTTATCCAGCCCCCGTTTCGATTTGCCTGTGGCCAGTGCCAACAGCACATCATCGCGGGCCTTCAGATCATCCAGAACCTGACGCACACCGGGATAAAGCGGGCTGCTTTGATCTGCCCCGATTTCCGCGCGCAGCGTCATATAGGCGTCTTTGTAGCCCACGACCAATCGATCAATATCGGCATCCGCGCCGCTGGGATGCAGCAACCGCATCGCTTCGGGCAGGGACAAACCGACAATCGACAGGACATCGTCATGGGTCGGCGCAGGCAGACCCGCCGCCGCAAAGCTGAGCCGCATCGCCCCTGCAATATCCGCTTGGCTGTCGACCAACGTGCCATCGACATCAAAAATCACCAGACGCAGATCACTCATTACATCATGTCCTCAAACGGGTCGGCCGGCACGTCGCCTTCGCTCCAACCGACGTAATCCCATGTGCGTTTCATATGTTCGGGCAGACCGGCGGTGATCGTCAGCTCTTTGCGGGTCACAGGATGGGTGATGGTGATCGACCGCGCATGCAGTTGCAGTTTCTTGGTCAGTTCACCGCCCAGCCCCGCGCCCCAGCCATCACCAAGGTTTTCCTGACCAGTGCCGCCATATTTGCCATCGCCTGCGATCGGATGACCCATTTCGGCCATATGCGCGCGCAACTGGTGCGTGCGGCCCGTGATCGGGATCAACGCCACCCAAGACGCCCGCGGCCCCAACGTGGTCATCACCGCATAATCGGTTTCGGCACGTTTGGCATCGGGCGTAGTCTGCACTTCGGCCGGGTGAATGCAGCGCATTTTTTCGTTTTCACCGCCGCGTCCGTGACCGGGGGCTTTGACCAGACCATATTTGATCTTGCCCAGTCGGGGATAAGGCACCCCAGCGACCGCAGCCCAGTAAATTTTGCGGGTTTCTCGGGACCGGAAGGCATCCGTCAGGGATTTGGCCACCAACCGCGTGCGCGCCAACAGCAAAACACCGGATGTGTCTTTGTCCAACCGATGCACCAGACGGGGTTTGTCTTCGTAGCCGAATTTCAGCATTTCAGCCAAACCATCCACATGTCGGGTCTGTTTGCTGCCGCCTTGGCTGGGCAAACCGGGGGGTTTGTTCAGCGCGATGATATGGTCATCTTTGTAGATGACGCAGGATTGGATCAGTTTGGTATCCGCATCGCTGATCCGTTGTTTGAACGGCAACGGCGCGGGTTTGTCCACATCTGCAATCGGTGGAATACGCACCGTTTGACCCGCTGCTACCCGCGTGTTGGATTTCACCCGACCGCCATCCAGACGCAATTCGCCTTTGCGGCACATTTTTTCAATACGGCCCTGCGTGACGTTTGGAAACCGCTTGCGCAGCCAGCGATCAATGCGCTGATCGTCTTCGTCCGGGGCCACTGTGATTTGTTGAACGCCACTCATTGCAGGGCCCCTCTTGTGATCCAAAGCCCCAATGCCAGCGCCGCAAGCGACACCACAACCGAAGCAATTACATAAAGACCGGCCGCGCCGATCTGTCCGCGTTCATAGAGCGCGACCGCATCCAATGAAAACGCTGAAAACGTCGTGAACCCGCCCAGGATGCCCGTCATCAAAAACGGCCCCAAACGGGTCTGTGAAAAATGCGCCAACGCGACGATCAGAACGCCCATCAAAAACGATCCGATCACGTTCACCCCAATCGTGGCCCATGGGAACCCCGTCCCAAACAGCCGTCCAACCCCAACCGAGGTCAGATACCGAGCGGATGCACCGATGGCCCCGCCAAGGGCAACTTGAAGCAGCGTTAAAAACATGGGCTGCTAGTGACCCTGCCCGCGCCAAGAGTCAACCGTTGCGCTTGGCCCGCAGCTTGGCGAAATAGTCGACCCGTTTTTTCAGGTCCCGTTCAAAGCCGCGATCCACGGGATCGTAGAATTTAGGGCGCTCCATCGTGTCGGGGAAATAGTTCTGACCTGAAAACCCGTCTTCGGCGTCGTGATCATAGGCATAGCCAGCGCCATATCCCTGATCCTCCATCAAGGATGTAGCCGCGTTCAGGATATGTTTGGGCGGTGGTTCGGACCCGGTGGATTTGGCCGCAACACGCGCCGCTTTGTAGGCGGCGTAACCGGCGTTGGTTTTTGGGGCCAGCGCCAGATAGATCACCGCCTGCGCCAATGCCAATTCGCCTTCGGGGCTGCCTAAACGTTCATAGGTTTCCCACGCTTGCAGGCAAATGCCCTGCGCCTGCGGGTCCGCCAATGCGATATCTTCGACGGCCATCCGGGTTAGACGGCGGGCCAGATAACGTGGGTCTTCGCCGCCTTCTAACATGCGCGCATACCAATATAGGGCCGCATCCGGGTCAGATCCCCGCACCGATTTATGCAAGGCCGAAATCAAATTGTAATGTTCGTCGCCGTCTTTGTCGTATTTCGCCGCCCGTTTCATCAGCCGTTTGGCCAATTGTTCGGGGGTCAGGTCTGTGTCAACTTTCCATGCGGCGACCTGTTCGATCAGGTTAAGCAGCGCGCGCCCGTCCCCATCCGCCATATCCAGCAATTGCCCGCGCGCACGTGCGTCCAGCGGCAACCTGCGGTCCAGCTCGGCTTCGGCGCGTTTGGCCAGTTTTTCAAGGTCATCATTGTCCAGCCGTTCCAGAACCAACACTTGCGACCGGCTTAGGACCGCGGCGTTTAATTCAAAGGATGGGTTTTCGGTCGTAGCGCCCACCAACAGGATGGTGCCGTCTTCCATATGGGGTAAAAACCCGTCTTGTTGGGCTTTGTTGAACCGGTGGATTTCATCCACAAACAGCAACGTCCCCTGCCCGTTCTGACGCCGAATTTTCGCGCCTTCGAACACTTTGCGCAGGTCCGGCATCCCGGTGAAAATCGCCGATATCTGAACGAAATGCAGATCGGTTTCATCGGCCAGCAAACGCGCGATGGTGGTTTTGCCCACGCCCGGTGGCCCCCAGAACACCAAAGACGACAATGACCCGGATGACAACATCACCCCCAAAGGAGCATCAGGGCCCAATACTTGGCTCTGGCCAATCACATCTGACAGTTTTTGCGGACGCAACCGATCCGCCAAAGGACGGGGTCCAGTAACGACAGGTTCAGATGCGGATTGATTGAATAGATCGGGCATAGTCGCAACCTATGCGTCCTGCCCGATCTGCGCCATATCCCCCCGGACAAAAAGGGGCAATTAATGCAGTTGAGTCGAGAAATCGATCCAAACGGCCTGATAATCAATGCCGCCCATATTCATGTTGCGCCCAGCGGGCTGCATTTCTAGACGGCACCGCGACGCCCACCGGCCCCAATTGGACGGCAGCAGCGCGATCATACGGCTAATGCCTTCGGTGCGACTGGTGCGCAGCATTTCCAAAACCAGCTTCATCCGCACCTTTTGACGTTGGGCTGCGGGCAGATCAGCGGTGATAAACCCGCGCGTTACCTCCCATGTTTGGGGATCAATTGGTGCTGATTGATACAACAGATCCGACGGGATCGAATCCAATAGCCCGTTTTGCGCATCGCGGATCATATAGGAATACATGCCGCATTTGGCCGTTGTGGGCGTCAGCCGCAGGCCGGCCAGAACCTGACCACAATCGCTGTGGACAGCCAACCAACGGGACACGGGCGTGTCGTATTGGTCATATTCCATGCCCATGGTTTCGGGCAGGTTCCATTGACGCTGAACAATGAATGATTCGCGTCGTGCGCGAAAAATATTCGCGAAAAGTTCGCCATGGTTGTGCATGTTGGCAAAAGAAAGGGTCGTGGATTGCATGGGGTTTCTCCTCCAGGCAGGGTTAGGGATACACAACCCTGCTGAAGATCCCCGATGGGCGTCAGAGCAGCCTGTAATCCCGCGCCCGCTGAATTGCTTCGGCCGTTGTACGGGCCAAGAGCGAATTCCGAGCAGAGGTAAGACGTGCCTTTAACGCACTTTCTGAAATATTCAGTTTCGCGGCGGCAGCTGCGTGACGGTCCCCCTCGGCGATTAATCGCAGGGCCTCGATTTGGGCGTCCGTCAAGGACTTCGGGGGCTCGGTGATGTCATGCAGCATTTGTATAAGTCGGGCGAATTCGGTGATTTCATCATCGGTGAATTCGCGATCCGCACGTGCAGCAGATGCAATCGTGCGTGATTTCATATGCCCACAAGATACAGCAAGACCATAAATCATACCGTGTTCCGCAGCCTGTCCGAATATATCGAACGGGTCAGGAATCGTAATTTCGCTCCATCGTTTTGATCCAACCTCACTAAACCCCCAGGCAATGATCGGATCTCGAAGCGCATAGACCTCCTCTGTATATTTGTCGGCCCATTCCTGCGGAAAGGACTGATGGTGTAACAATGGCAATGCAAAACGAATATGAAGGGCGAAAAAGAAACCACTCGGCGCCATCGCGCCAAGTTGTTTTGTGTGCAGCTCAATTCCCGACCTCATAGACATGTCTTTTTAGACAAGTTGCTTTGTCTGAGGTCAACCTTAAATTGTACACATCACTAGTACATAAGAGGTATTCAAATGCAGCACACCGACTACGATGTCGTTGACCGATTCAGTGGGCTGAGCGACATGGACCTGTCGTTAATCTTTGATTTTGTTGGCACATTTGGCGCTGACAAAGATAATGAGGACGGCGTTTCTACAGGGGATCGGGCGATTCCCCGTTCAACAGATTCTGCGGGTCACGAATAGTTCACATAACCTAACGTCACAAACGCAAAAAGCCCCGTCACATGACGGGGCTTTCGTGTTTAGGTTGTAACCCAAACGTTATTAGTCTTCGGCAGCCATTTCAGCTTCTACGCGAGCACGATCGTTTGCGCCTTTGGCGTCAACGTCACGGTCAACGAATTCGATAATCGCCATTGGTGCCATGTCGCCATAACGGAAGCCAGCTTTCATCACACGCACATAACCACCTTGGCGGTCTTTGTAACGTGGGCCCAAGATGTCGAACAATTTTGCGACATACTGGTCTTGCTTCAGACGTGCACCGGCCTGACGGCGGGCGTGCAGATCGCCACGTTTGCCCAGCGTGATCAGTTTTTCGATGATCGGCTTCAGCTCTTTGGCTTTTGGCAATGTGGTTTTGATCTGTTCGTGTTCAATCAAAGAACCGGCCATGTTTGCGAACATTGCTTTGCGGTGTTCGTGGGTCCGGTTCAGGCGGCGGTAGCCTCGTGCGTGGCGCATTTTAAATTCCTAACGTTTGTTTTGCTTTGTCTGGGGTGGGATGCGTGTCCGACCCTCTCCTTGGGGCTGAATGCCCAGTCGTATGAGAGGCGCCAGCGGCGCCCCTCGAAAGATTTAGAACTGGTCTTCGAATTTCTTCGCCAGATCTTCGATATTGTCCGGTGGCCAATCCTCGACATCCATGCCCAGATGCAGACCCATGCCTGACAGGACCTCTTTGATTTCGTTCAAAGATTTCCGGCCAAAGTTTGGTGTGCGCAGCATTTCTGCTTCGGTTTTCTGGATCAGATCGCCGATGTAAACGATGTTGTCGTTTTTCAGGCAGTTTGCGGAACGGACAGACAGTTCCAGCTCGTCTACCTTCTTCAGCAGCAATGGGTTGAATTCCAGACCATCGTCGTCCTGAGATGCTTGCGCAGCCTCTGGTTCGTCGAAGTTCACGAAAATCGACAGCTGGTCCTGCAGGATACGTGCAGCATAAGCCACAGCGTCGTCCGGCGTGATGGATCCGTCTGTTTCGACCTTCATGGTCAGTTTGTCATAATCCAGAACCTGACCTTCACGGGTTGGCTGAACGTCATAGCTGACTTTCTTAACCGGTGAATAGATCGCATCGATGGAAATCATGCCAATCGGCGCGTCTTCTGGTTTGTTTTTATCGGCGGCCACATAGCCTTTGCCTGTGTTCACGGTCAATTCCATGTACAGGTCAGCGCCGTCATCCAAGTGACAGATCACGTGGTCTTTGTTCAGAACCTCGATGCCAGCGGATTCAGAAATGTCAGCAGCGGTGACAACACCGGGGCCTTTTGCCTGAACCGACAAACGCTTTGGACCTTCGGCTTCCATGCGGATGGAAACACCTTTGAGGTTCAGAACGATGTCTGTGACGTCTTCACGAACGCCTGCAACGGATGAAAATTCGTGCAGAACATTGTCGATTTGAACGCTGGTGATCGCTGCGCCCTGAAGCGAGCTCAGCAAAACGCGGCGCAGCGCGTTCCCCAGAGTGAGGCCAAAGCCACGCTCAAGCGGTTCAGCAACAACAGTTGCCTGACGCGCGGGATCGTTGCCGGGTTTGATTTCCAGCTGCGTAGGCTTGATCAATTCAGCCCAATTCTTGTGGATCATGCGTCCCTCCATTCTTGTCTGCCTTTCCATGTCCTAAAAGGCAAACGCCCGAGGTTTCAAAATGACGGATTGGGGCCGCGCAATACGGGGCCCCAAAGCAGTTTATTAGGATTATACGCGGCGACGCTTTGGTGGGCGGCAGCCGTTATGGGCCATTGGTGTCACGTCACGGATCGATGTGATGTTGAAACCAGCAGCAGCCAAAGCACGCAGAGCCGATTCACGGCCAGAGCCGGGGCCCTGAACTTCGACTTCTAGTGTTTTAACGCCATGTTCCTGCGCTTTTTTGCCAGCATCCTCAGCAGCCATTTGCGCCGCATAAGGTGTGGATTTCCGCGAGCCTTTGAAGCCCATAGTACCGGCGGACGACCATGCGATCGCGTTGCCCTGTACGTCGGAAATCAGGATTTTGGTGTTGTTGAAGCTGGAATTTACGTGTGCAACGCCAGCAGCGATGTTCTTGGAGACCTTTTTCTTGCCCCCACGACGGGTATCACGAGCCATTGATCAGATTCCCTTATTTCTTCTTACCAGCAATGGCCTTTGCAGGACCTTTGCGAGTACGAGCGTTAGTGTGTGTACGCTGGCCGCGAACGGGCAGGTTACGACGGTGACGCAGGCCGCGGTAGCAACCCAGATCCATCAGGCGTTTGATGTTCATCTGAACTTCACGACGCAGGTCACCTTCAACGGTGAAGTTAGCATCGATGTGCTCGCGGATGGCCAGAACTTCGGAATCGGACAGCTCGTTAACACGACGTGTGACGTCGATTTTAACAGCTTCGCAGATAGCGGCAGCCGAAGTCGGGCCGATACCGGTGATATAAGTGAGGGCGATTGGAACCCGCTTTGCAGCTGGGATGTTCACGCCGGCAATACGTGCCACGTTTGATCTTCCTTTTCGTTGCGAGCCCGTCATGCCGGGCCCTTTTTTCACAACATAAGCCCGAGGCGAACCGCGGGCCGATATCATAATTCGAGGTGTTTCTGAAACCATCAGGTGCGACCCGATTCTCTCAGACTTATCCCTAGGGGGATGGGGCTATTTATTGGGCTGACGGGTGACCGTCAACCCCCTGTCAAGGATATTGTGTCTCAACCCAAAATTGAGGCGATGGATGCTTTCACATCTTCGATCTCACCCAAACCATCCACAGATTGCAGCTGGCCTTTGGCATAATAGTAGCCAATCAACGGCGAGGTCTGTTTGTAATAGGCCAACAGACGGGTTTTCAGGCTGTCTTCGTTGTCGTCTGCACGACGTTTGAAGTTGGACCCGCCGCAATTTGTGCATTTCTCATCTGCGGGGATCGGTTTGGTGTTGTCGTTATAGACCTCACCGCAATCACCACAGGTGGACCGGGCCGTGATCCGGGCGACCAGCGCCTGATCATCCACGGACATTTCCACCACGTGATCCAAGCTTTGACCCATTTCGATCAGCAATTCACCCAATGCATCCGCCTGCGCCAATGTGCGTGGGAACCCATCAAAGATGTATCCCCCAGCGGCACCGCCAGCATTCAGTTTCTCGCGGATCAGGCCGATGACGATTTCATCCGTAACCAGGTCACCACGCGCAATAACATCCGCAACCAATTTGCCCATCTCAGAGCCACTGGCCTGTGCGTCGCGCAGCATATCCCCGGTGGACAGCTGCACCATGTCACGTTCTTCAACAAGGATCCGCGCTTGCGTTCCTTTACCGGCACCCGGTGGTCCTAGCAGAATGATATTCATCGACGAGCTGGCCCCCTTGACCGTTTCTTTTTACCGCGTTTGCCGCTCAGCTGGCTTTTCTCGATCAGACCTTCGTACTGATGCGCCAACAGATGCGACTGAATTTGCTGAATTGTATCCATACCAACCGACACGATAATCAGGATCGATGTCCCGCCGAAATAGAACGGAATGGACAATTGCGCGCGCATGATTTCAGGCAACAACGCAACTAGTGCCAGATAGGATGACCCCAAAACCAAGATACGTGTCACAACGTAATCCAGATATTCCGCCGTGCGTTTGCCCGGACGAATACCGGGGACAAACCCGTTTTGGTTTTTCAGGTTATCGGCAACTTCGTCAGTCTTAAACGCCACTTCCTTGGTGTAGAAATAGGTGAAAAAGATGATCATCGCCGAGAAGAAGATCAGATAAAGCGGCTGACCGGGGCCAAAATACGCCAGAATGGTCGACATGATTGGGCTGGTCGATCCGCTGCTGAACGTCGCCAAGGTGGTAGGCAACAACAACAAAGCAGATGCAAAGATCGCGGGGATCACACCGGCGGGGTTCACTTTGATCGGCAGATGGCTTGAACCGCCATCATATACCTTCATGCCCACCTGACGGCGTGGATATTGAATGTGGATTTTGCGCAAAGAGCGTTCCATGAACACCACAAAGGCCAGCGTGCCGATCACCATCAGGATCACACCGATTGTGGCCGCAGGGCTGATCGCTCCGGACTGGCCTTGGCTCAGGAACTGGGCCATGGCGGCGGGAACTTCGGCGATGATGCCCACAAAGATGATCAACGAAATGCCATTGCCGATGCCGCGTGCGGTGATTTGTTCACCCAGCCACATCAGGAACATGGTGCCCCCGACCAGCGTAATAATGCACGACGCCATAAAGAAGCTGCCGGGATTGGACACAAGTCCCCCCGCCTGCAAAGAACTGGCCATCGCAACCGCCTGCCCCGTGGCCAGAACCACAGTGGCGTAACGGGTGTATTGGTTCAGCTTTTTACGCCCCTGTTCGCCTTCTTTTTTCAGCTGTTTCAGTGGTTCCCACATCGAGCCAAGCAGCTGCATGATAATGGACGCCGAAATGTAGGGCATGATGCCGAGGGCAAAAATACCCATCCGGCTCAGCGCGCCACCGGTGAACATCGACAGAATACCGCCGATACCCGCTGCGGCATCCTCCATAAAGTTGCGCAACGCGTCCGGGTCGATACCGGGCACGGGGACAAAGGTCCCCAGACGGTAAACGATCAACAGACCGAGGGTGAACAGAATACGTTGGCGAAGCTCGGTCGCCTTACCCAGAGCGCTCCAGCTCAGGTTGGAGGCCATTTGCTCTGCTGCTGATGCCATGTGATTGGGCTCTCTATCTCATGAACGCGCCGCCAAACCGGTGTCCCCGGTCGGCGGCGCTGGAAACTCTAATAGACATGTAAGCAGCGTTGGCGCTGCTCACAATACCTTATTCGGCAGCAGCTGCTGCTACAGTCAACGAACCGCCGGCTTTTTCGACCGCTTCGATGGCGCCTTTGGACGCACCGGTCACTGTGATCGTGACTTTCGCGGTCAGTTCGCCTTTGCCCAGAACGCGGATACCGTCCAGTTTGCGGCGCACCAGACCAGAAGAAACCAATGTGTCTTCGGTGATGTCTTTGGCGTCGATTTTCTTTTCGTCGATGAATTTCTGGATCAGGCCCAGGTTCACAACAGCAAAAGATTTCTGGTTTGGCTTGTTGAAACCACGTTTTGGCAAACGTTGGTACAATGGCATTTGACCGCCTTCGTAGCCTTTGATCGCAACACCCGAGCGGGACTTTTGACCCTTGATACCACGGCCACCCATTTTACCCTTGCCAGAGCCGGGACCACGGCCAACACGCATACGTTTCTTCGTTGCGCCCGGATTGTCGTGCAGTTCATTCAATTTCATGTCGCTATCTCCTTTGCCGGAACGGCCCACCCAGCGACGGGAACGGGCCAACACGGCGTTTGCAATTGATTCTATAGCCTCGCATGGCCACCGGGCGCGTATAAACGTCCCGCTTTATCGGCACAAGTGTTTTGAAGAATTCGCCTCAGTTAGTGGCAATGCACAGTATTCGTAGCAGTCCTCAGATGGCAACATTGACCAGCAGGGGAACTTTTTCGGCACCCGCCACCATGCGCCACGTGCTCTTGAGTTGAAACTCCGTTCAAATTGGTTGGTATTTCTGCGAATACAGCCCCAGCTAGCACAAAAAATGACAAAACAATTATAGACGCAGTTTTCATTTGATATTCCAATTCATTAACAACTACAGAGAGCATTAACGCTTGGTTAACCAATGCGCAAGTTGAGGAAAACCCGACTTTCTGATCATTGATTAAAACGCAAAACGCCCCGGAGAATCCGAGGCGTCAGCGAAACAATATGATGGCGATTACATCCCTTGGATGTGTGCCCGCGCGATGTCTTCGATTTGAAAACGGGCGATGCCGATATCAGCCAAACCGCGATCATTCATCTGAGACAGCTCTGAAATGATCCGGTTATATTCAGACCGCCGATGGGCCGCTGCGCGCATGTTTTCGGCAATGGACCCAAAGAAATGGGCCAGGGTGAAACCAAAAGTGGGCGCGGTGTGTGTTGTTGTAAGTGTCATGGTATTTCCTAAATCTGCGGGGCCGTATTGCCCGGCTTGCTTAATCTCTGTCTTGTTGACAGGCTTGATTTAGGGGCGATTGGTGGCGCTAACAACGTCAGATAAGGTCAACCCGCTATGCGGAAACAGCATGGCCATGATCCCCGACATATGCACAAACGAAAAACGCCCCGGCGTTTCCACCGGGGCGTCTAAAACTGTCTAAATCATGGGATTTCCCGGTGATTTAGCCCTTCTCTTCGATGATCTCGACGAGGTGAGGGATTTTGTTGACCATGCCGCGTACAGAAGGTGTGTCTTCTAGTTCACGGGTGCGGTTCATTTTGTTGAGGCCAAGGCCAACAAGCGTAGCGCGCTGGTCGGCGGGGCGACGGATCGGAGAACCGATCTGTTTAACAACGATGGTTTTAGCCATTTGTCAGTCTCCTTACGCGTCTGCGTCTGCGGGCGCAGCAGCAGGTGCTTCGTCACGCTTTGGCAGAATGTCAGCAACTTTTTTGCCGCGACGTTGAGCAACAGAGCGTGGGCTCTGCTCTTTGGTCAGGCCGTTCAAAGTTGCACGGATCATGTTGTATGGGTTCTGAGAGCCGATCGATTTCGACACAACATCCTGAACACCCAACATTTCGAACACAGCACGCATTGGACCACCAGCAATGATACCAGTACCTTGTGGTGCAGTGCGCATCACAACTTTACCGGCACCGTGGCGACCTTCTACGTCGTGGTGCAATGTACGGCCTTCTTTCAGCTGCACGCGCATCATTTGACGCTTGGCTTGCTCAGTGGCTTTACGAATGGCCTCAGGGACCTCTTTCGCTTTACCTTTGCCAAAGCCGACGCGGCCTTTTTGGTCGCCAACAACAACAAGAGCTGCGAAGCCGAAACGCTTACCACCCTTTACGGTTTTGGAAACACGGTTGATCGCGACAAGGCGATCCTGAAACTCAGGAGTTTCGTCACGGTCGCGGCGATTGCCACGGCGATTTTCACGTTCTGCCATGAGGCATTCCTTTTCTGCTGACGCCTGCGCGTCAAAATAGGTCAATCCTAGTGGACCCCACCGAAATGGCGCCCCTGGATCATCGGGGCGGCGCGAACGCCGCCCACACGATTAGATTTTCAGACCACCTTCACGCGCAGCGTCGGCCAGAGCCTTCACTTTGCCGTGGAAGAGGAAACCACCGCGGTCGAAATATGCTTCGGTCACACCAGCCGCTTTTGCGCGCTCGGCGATCGTTGCACCCACCTTGGTGGCGGCTTCGACGTTGTTTTTGCCAACATAACCCAGATCTTTTTCCAGAGTGGAAGCAGATGCCAGTGTTACGCCCTGAACATCGTCGATCAGCTGAACGCTGATGTTCTTGCTCGAGCGGTGAACGGACAGACGTGCCCGGCCAGCGTTGACTTTGCGAAGTTTGTTCCGAACGCGCAGGCGGCGCTTCAGAAACAGGGTTCTTTTGCTGTTTGCCATTTTTTGCGTCCTTACTTCTTCTTGCCTTCTTTGCGGAAGATGTACTCGTCCACATACTTGATGCCTTTGCCTTTGTATGGCTCTGGCTTACGCCAAGCGCGGATATTCGCCGCGACCTGACCAACAAGCTGTGAATCGGTACCTTCCACAACGATCTGGGTTGGCTTAGGAGCCGTCACCGTCACGCCTTGGGGCACTTCAAAGTTTACTTCGTGGGAATAGCCCAGGTTCAGCTTCAGGATGTTGCCCTGCATAGCTGCCCGATAACCAACACCGTTGATTTCAAGCTCTTTCTTGAAACCGTCGGTGACGCCAGTCACGAGGTTCTGAACCATAGTGCGGGACATGCCCCACTGTTGACGGGCGCGCTTGGATTTGCCGCGGGGCTCTACCGAAACAGAGTTATCCGCAACAACCAGCGTCACATCGTCGGTTGCGTTGAAGGAATGGGTCCCCTTGGGGCCTTTCACTTCGATGGTCTGACCTGACACAGAGGCTGTTACACCGCTGGGCAGTTCGACCGCTTTCTTACCAATACGAGACATCGATCGCTCCTTAGAAGACCGTGCAAAGTACTTCGCCGCCAACATTGTTGGAACGAGCATTTGCATCCGACATCACACCCCGAGAGGTGGAGACAATCGACACACCCAAGCCCTGACGGACCGCTGGGATGTCTTTGACATTCACGTAAACGCGGCGGCCAGGTTTAGAAACCCGCTTCACTTCGCGAATAACAGGAGTGCCTTCGTAATATTTCAGGCTGATGTCGAAAGCGGGGTGGCCTTCAACTTCGGTTTTTTCGTAACCGCGGATGTAGCCTTCGTCGGCCAGCACATCCAGAACCCAGCCGCGCAATTTGGAAGCTGGTGTCGAAACAACAGATTTCCCACGCATTTGGCCGTTACGAATACGGGTCAGCATATCACCGATAGGATCGTTCATAATCTGATCTCCTTACCAGCTGGATTTAACCATGCCCGGAATCTGGCCATTCGAGCCCAGTTCGCGCAGCATGATACGGCTGACTTTCAGCTTACGGTAATAGGCGTGTGGACGCCCAGTAAGCTGGCAGCGGTTGTGAAGACGGGTCGGAGCAGAGTTCCGGGGCAGTTTGGCAAGGTCCAAACGAGCCTTAAAACGCTCTTCCATCGATTTGGAGTCGTCGTTCGCGATTTCTTTCAGAGCAGCGCGCTTGGCAGCATATTGCTTCACCAGCTTTTCGCGTTTCTTTTCGCGTTCGATCATTGCTTTTTTAGCCATTGATCAGATCCTTTAGCTGTTGAAGGGCATGTTGAAATGCGTCAACAGGCTCTTTGCTTCAGCGTCATTGTCAGCGGTTGTTGCGATGACAATATCCATGCCCCAGGCTTCGTCGATCTTATCGAAGTCGATTTCTGGGAAGACGATGTGTTCCTTGATACCCATGGCATAGTTGCCACGACCATCAAAGCTGGTGCCGGAAACGCCGCGGAAGTCACGAACGCGTGGCAGAGCAACAGTGATCAAACGATCAAGGAATTCATACATCCGGTCGCCGCGCAGGGTCACCTTGGTGCCCAATGGCATGTCTTCGCGAACGCGGAAACCAGCGATGGATTTTTTAGCTTTGGTCATAACAGCGTTTTGACCAGCAATGGTTGTCAGATCAGCCTGAGCGGATTTGGCTTTTTTGCTGTCTTTAACAGCAGCAGCGCCACACCCGATGTTCAGAACGATTTTATCCAGACGCGGGATCTGCATGTCGTTCTTATAGCCGAACTCTTCTTTCATCGCTGCGCGGATCTTTTCGCGAAACTCTGTTTTCAGACGCGGGGTATAAGTTGCGTTATCCAACATTAGATTACGTCCCCCGTGGTTTTCGCAAAACGAACCTTTTTGTCGCCATCCATACGGAAGCCAACACGGGTTGCTTTGCCATTTGCGTCTACGATCGACAGGTTGGACAGCTCAATCGGCATTGCCTTTGGCTGACGGCCACCTTGGTCGGTCTGGCTTGGCTTTACGTGACGAACAGCGATGTTCACGCCTTCGACAACGGCCTTGCCTGCGGATGGGTTCACAGATGAAATCTCACCGGTTTTGCCCTTGTCCTTACCGGCAAGCACAACAACCTTATCACCTTTGCGGAGTTTAGCAGCCATTACAGCACCTCCGGCGCAAGTGAGATGATTTTCATGAAGTTTTTCGCACGCAACTCACGAACAACTGGCCCAAAGATACGGGTGCCAACTGGCTCGTTGTTGTTGTTCAGGATGACGGCGGCATTGCCATCAAACCGGATGGCTGTCCCATCTTCGCGACGTACTTCTTTGGCGGTACGAACGACGACGGCTTTGCGCACGTCACCTTTCTTAACACGCCCACGTGGGATGGCTTCTTTCACCGATACTACGATGATGTCACCAACCGACGCATAACGACGGTGTGAACCGCCGAGGACCTTGATGCACTGAACTCGGCGAGCGCCTGAGTTATCAGCAACATCCAGATTGGTCTGCATCTGGATCATTTGGTTTCTCCCGACCTGTGGGGGGGCTTATGACCTGCCCAAGTCCCCAGGGTTTCGATTAAGCTGTTCTGCCTTCGCTTACGCGATGACTTCCCAACGCTTGGTTTTCGACTTAGGCGCACATTCTTGGATGCGAACTGTATCACCTACGCTGAACTGGTTGTTTTCGTCGTGGGCCCGGTATTTTTTGGACTTACGAACGATTTTGTGCATCTGAGGATGCTTAAAGCGACGCTCAACAGACACGGTTACGGTCTGTTCGTTCTGGTTGCTGGTTACAACACCTGAAAGGATACGTTTGGGCATAGGATTAAGCCTCCGATGCGGCCGCTGCGGCCTTTTCATTCAGGATTGTTTTTACACGTGCGGCGCCGCGCTTAACGTCGCGCATGCGTGCAGTGTTTTCGAGTTGGCCAGTCGCCTGCTGGAAGCGCAGGTTAAAGGCTTCCTTTTTCAGCGAAGCAAGCTCTTCCCGGAGCTGATCCGGTGTCTTGTCACGTAGTTCCTGGGCGTTCATGCGCCTTTTCCTTTATTCAACATCACCAGACGGCCCCCCAAAGGGTCACCGCGCAACTGGTGGAGTTCGTGAAATACCCGAATCCCCCGCAAACGGAGAATCCGCGCAGATGACGCTCTATAAGGGCGGCAGACACGGGGGGCAAGGAAAAGTTTGCCTAATCCGGTAATGGGGATGCCGACGGCTGGTACCCCAACGAAATATGCCTAAGCCGCCGCAACTCGTGCCAGCGCATTCCGGGCAATCATTATATGTGCCGGCAAGATGACGTTCAGATACAATTTACCACCCCAATTGTGCGGATGCACCCACGTCGCCAAGAATATCTGCCCTTCTACGGATCGCACACAAACCCGAAAATTCAGGTGCCTGTCGTTGAACCCGGCGATGATTTCTTCGTCAGTTTCCTGATCCACCGGAAACGGCCCCAATTTGTCATCCGCAACCGGTCCGTCATTGGACAATCCAAACGGCGCCGTGACAATCCGCCGGATCACCAACAAAAACCGCGCCCAACCGGGGAAATCCGTGATGATTTCTGCCGCCCGGCGCGCAGGCATGTCCGCGTTCACAACAAAACAATCCATAAAGTCATTTGCGTTGACGTAGCCATGCAGCTGGCTGGTTGCAGGCAACTCCGTTTCAGTCACTTTGGGCATCTAACGATCCTTGTGGTTGCTCGTTCCAAGCCGGGGTCAAAGATCGCCAAGTTCAATTCAAACACAAGCGGCAAAACCACGCAGGGTTTATTGCGGATCATACGCCAAAAGCGGGTCGCCACAGCCGTCCTCTGTGATCTCGTAAGCCGTGAGAACAAATCGGCCAAACACACCGCCCGAGACGATGCGAACCGAAATAAAGTCAAATGTTTCGATATCCATATTTTTTTTCAGGTGTGGAATGACGAGGGGCGCAAAATGGTTACACAGCCCATGCATTAAACCGTCTAAACGTTCATCCTGAAACAACCCTTCAGGGACTGGGATGGGTTGGATCCGCATTTCCGCCCCGCGCCCATGCACCGAATGCATTGCCACACCAGTATCTACCAAATTCCACTGAACATCCTGCGCGGCGACCGGCAGGGCCAGGCTGAATGTCATCACTAACGCCATACGCATCATGAACTGTACGCGCATTCTTTCCAAAAGGTCACAAACTGTGGGCTCTTTCCAAAGCACAGAAAATCCCAGTGAAGTCAGATCGCGTCAAACCGCCTCTCGTCAGTTCTGATCAGCTGCGCTATCACCACCCTATGTCACATATAAAATCCCTGTTCGTCACCCGCCTTTATCACGCCGCTTTGTCCGAATTCGAACCCAAAATCGATCCGGCCGAGTTGGACAATTCCTGCGTTGTCATCGCCAATGATGACGAAGCCGGCCAAGACTGGTCCGAAGCCAACGGCTATCCGGGCTACACGTCTTATGCGTCGCTGACCGATCTGCCTTGGCGGTTCCCGATCTTTGCCGATCTGGTCAAAACGCTGGACCAGCACGTCGCGGCCTTTGCCAAAGATCTGGAATTTGATCTGGATGGGCGCAATTTGGTGCTAGAGGATCTGTGGATCAACATCCTGCCCGAAGGCGGCACCCATGGGTCCCATATCCATCCCCATTCGGTGATTTCTGGCACCACTTATGTCAACATGCCCGAAGGCGCGTCTGCCCTAAAGCTGGAAGACCCGCGATCCGGCCGCCTGATGGCCGCCCCTGCCCGCCTAAAAGACGCCCGCGAAGAATTGCGCACCTTTATCTATGTCAAACCCGAGGTCGGGGATGTCTTGCTATGGGAAAGCTGGCTGCGCCACGAAGTCCCGATGAACATGTCCGACGAAGAACGCATTTCGGTGAGCTTTAATTATAAGTGGGAGTAATCAAATGAAATACGCAGCAATCGTTTTGGGAGCGTTTGTCATTGCAGGATGCCAGCCGACCGACACAGCATTAAACGACGCAGATACGGAATTTGGGCCGTACCGCACATTTGCCACCAGTTTCGATGATCGCCCACGTTATTTTCCACCTCATGGCCCAGATACGGCCCGCCAAGCCGCGAGCTTTGATGCCGGCGTTGCAGCTTTCACCATCCAGCCCGGCATGACGCCTTCCAGCTCGGATATACCCAACGGCACCGAACGGGCCGAAATGGGGCAGATCGCCGATGGCGCTGGCTTTGTGCGGCAGAGTTTCCGAGTGCGCGTTGATCCTGGTTTTACGGTCGAAAGACGCCTTATGATCGCGCAGATCAAACAGGGGCGGAACACTACGTTTTCGCCGGCAATCGCTGTCTATCTAAGCGAAGGCGGACAAGCCAAATGCATCGACTACACGGGTGATCAGCAAGATCAAAACATTCAGTCGATCAGGTCACATGGCATCAATCTGATTGATGGCAACTGGCACAACGTTGTGATGGAATATGTGCTGTCTGATACTGATGGATTTTGCCGCGTAACCGTAGACAATCAGATTATCGTTTCGATGTCTGGACATGACAGCGACCCCGACGGGGCCGAACTCGCAGCGCGTATCGGCCCCTATCGCGACAAAGTCGACTATCCGCAAACCATATACTTTGATGATTGGGCGGTCGAGCTGTGGCGCGAAATACCTTTTTAAGCCACAAGCGAAGATAAACTGAAAAACAAAAGCCCCCGCCGAATTCTCGACGGGGGCTTTTTTATCTTAGGTACGGCCCGCGGGTTTTCTGGGAAAACCCGCTATACCGTCGTTAAACCCAAAAGGGTTTAACGTTTACCAATCTTCGCGTTGTACAACACGTGTCTTGATCGGCAGCTTCATCGCAGCAAGGCGCAGGGCCTCACGGGCGACGTCTTCGCTGACGCCATCGATTTCAAACATAACGCGGCCAGGTTTTACCTTGGCGGCCCAGAAATCAACGGAACCCTTACCTTTACCCATACGAACTTCGACGGGTTTGGACGTGACGGGCAGATCAGGGAAGATCCGGATCCAGACACGGCCTTGGCGTTTCATCTGACGCGTCATGGCACGACGAGCGGCCTCAATTTGACGGGCAGTGATACGCTCAGGCTGAAGAGCTTTCAGACCAAAAGTCCCAAAGTTCAGATCGGAGCCACCTTTGGCTTCGCCCCGAATCCGGCCTTTGTGCATCTTGCGGAATTTAGTGCGCTTTGGTTGCAGCATCTCAAATCACTCCTTAGCGGTCGCGGCGATTGCCGCCAGCACCACGGGGTGCAGGACCGTCCTGCGCCTCTTGGGCTTTGCGATCGCGGGCTTGGGGATCATGTTCCATGATCTCGCCTTTGAAGATCCAGACCTTGATGCCAATGATACCATAAGGTGTCGTGGCTTCGGAATGGGCGTAATCGATGTCAGCACGCAGAGTGTGCAGCGGCACACGGCCTTCACGATACCATTCAGTCCGGGCGATTTCAGCACCACCGAGGCGGCCTGCAACGTTCACACGGATGCCCAGGGCCCCCATGCGCATGGCGTTCTGAACCGCACGCTTCATAGCGCGACGGAAAGAAACACGACGTTCCAGCTGCTGAGCGATGGATTCACCAACCAATGCGGCGTCCAGCTCTGGCTTGCGCACTTCAACGATGTTGAGGTGCAGTTCGCTGTCTGTCAGGTTGGCAAGCTTTTTGCGCAGAGTTTCAATGTCTGCACCTTTCTTACCAATGATGACACCAGGACGTGCAGTGTGAACCGTTACGCGGCACTTTTTGTGCGGACGTTCGATGATCACACGGGACACACCGGCTTGTTTACAATCGGCTTTGATGAAATCCCGGATCTTGATGTCTTCAAGAAGGAGATCGCCAAAGTCTTTGGTGTCGGCGTACCAACGGCTGTCCCAGGTACGGTTGACCTGAAGACGCATGCCTACTGGATTTACTTTATTACCCATTACGCTTGCTCCTCAACTTGACGCACTTTGATGGTCAATTCTGCGAACGGCTTAATGATACGACCAAACCGACCACGTGCCCGCGGGCGACCGCGTTTCATCGTCAGGTTTTTGCCCACATAAGCTTCTGCAACGACCAATTCATCGACGTCCAGGTTGTGGTTGTTTTCGGCGTTTGCGATTGCGGACTGAAGGCATTTCTTCACGTCTGCTGCGATCCGCTTGTTAGAAAATGTCAAGTCGGTCAGAGCCTTCTCAACTTTCTTGCCACGGATCAAACCGGCTACCAGGTTCAATTTCTGCGGGGAGGTACGGAGCATGCGCACTTTGGCCATTGCTTCGTTATCTGCCACGCGGCGGGGGTTCTTTGCCTTGCCCATGACTTACTTCCGCTTCGCTTTTTTGTCAGCAGCATGCCCGTAATAGGTACGGGTCGGTGAATATTCACCGAACTTCTGACCGATCATCTCTTCGGTGACGTTAACGGGCACATGTTTGTGACCATTATACACACCAAACGTCAGCCCAACGAATTGAGGCAGAATGGTGGACCGGCGAGACCAGATCTTGATGACTTCATTACGGCCGCCTTCGCGAACCGCTTCGGCCTTCTTGAGCACATAGGCGTCAACGAAGGGACCTTTCCAAACAGAACGTGCCATGTCTTAACGGCCCTTTTTCTTGGCGTGACGCGAGCGGATAATAAGCTTCTGCGACGCCTTGTTCTTGTTGCGGGTACGTGCACCCTTGGTCGGTTTACCCCAAGGCGTAACTGGGTGACGACCACCCGAAGTCCGGCCTTCACCACCACCATGTGGGTGATCAACAGGGTTCATAACCACACCACGGACCGACGGACGCACACCTTTGTGGCGGATACGACCGGCTTTACCGAAGTTTTGGTTGCTGTTGTCAGGGTTGGACACGGCACCGATTGTGGCCATGCATTCCTGACGTACCAAGCGCAATTCACCAGACGACAGGCGGATCTGAGCATAGCCACCATCACGACCAACAAACTGGGCGTAAGTACCGGCTGCACGTGCGATCTGACCACCCTTGCCGGGTTTCATTTCGATGTTGTGAATGATTGTACCAATTGGCATGCCTGAGAAAGGCATGGCATTGCCGGGCTTAACGTCAGCCTTGGCAGATGCAATCACTTTGTCCCCTACAGCCAGACGCTGCGGAGCAAGGATATAGGCCTGCTCGCCGTCTTCGTACTGTACCAGAGCGATAAACGCAGTCCGGTTAGGGTCATATTCGATCCGTAGGACGGAGGCGGATACGTCAAATTTGTTCCGCTTGAAATCCACGATCCGGTAGAGGCGCTTTGCACCACCACCACGACGACGCGATGTAATCCGTCCGGTATTGTTCCGGCCACCCGATTTTGTCAGACCCTGTGTAAGGCTCTTGACTGGGCGTCCTTTCCAAAGCTCCGAACGGTCGATCAGTACCAGTCCACGCTGGCCTGGCGTCGTCGGCTTATACGACTTTAGTGCCATGTTATCTGTCTTCCGTTGCTTTGAGGGGTCGTAAAACCCCTTCTGTTATAGGGCCCCGAAGGTCCCCGGTCGTAAATATCAACAGGCCCCAGAACGAATCTGAGGCCAGCCGATTGCGTGCGTATAACGGGGATGTGGGGGGGTGTCTAGCGTTTGGGCCTTATTTCAAAGCCCTTTTGTTGGAAAGTTTGATCTGGCGAAATCGGTCTGATGATATCCGTTCACGCCAACTAGTAAAAATGATCTGCTCAGACTTAGACCGGCCCTGTATATGGGCACACTTTCCCTGACCCGGTGTAGATTTAGGAAGCTGGAGGCGTCGTGTCACAGCGCAACAAAGGTCGTGTGCAATCAAAGAGCAACCAATCGGTTCGACGCCAGCAAATCATGCCTTCACCGGCGAACCGCAATTGCCACACCACAGGCGCGCCATCGTCATCCAGTCGATCTTCTCCAATGATCTGCATTGTAATCGAATTGTGGCTATGCCCCAGAACCCGATAATCAATCGTCACATTTCCCTCAGAAATGAAGCTCTGCATCTTGGTAAAGTCGCGATTAAAAGAAAAAACGCGGTACTGTTCGACGCACCCGTTTTCCACAACACTCCACCCCCATGAATTGGCTTCCAGGATAGCTGCAAACTCTTCCAGTGTTGCGGCTTGAACCGATGTGCCGGCGATAAAGAAACTGATAACGGCCAATAATAGTTTCACGTGAGCGTTCCTAGTGAATACGTTAAACAACACAATCATAGACACCTAAACAGGGCGAAATCACAAGCGCCAAAATCAAAGCCCCTCGGTTTGCCGAAGGGCTGTTACTAAACGTCAAACGACTTTGTTAGCTAAACCTACTGAACCTGATCGGCCAATCCCTTTAGGTTGCCGTCCAGCACTTTGCCCATCATGCCTTTCATCATGGTTTGCCCCAGCAGCCAGCCTAACGGGCCGTATTTTACCCGGTAATCGACCGACCACACCACGCGCGCGCCTTGTGCGCCCATGGGGATCACCTCTAGTTCGGCATTCATGTGATGCAGAGGCATTGTCCCAAACTCTGACGCGCGAACCCGATAGCCTTTGCCGGGGGTCCATGCAGTCACTTCTTCAACCAGGGACGATCCGTTTTTAAACACACATCGTCGTTTGGACCCGACCCCGTTTTCGCCATGTGTCAGGGCCTCGACGCTGCTGACTTCGGGCGCAAAGTCATCGATATGCATATAGCGGCCCAAAACCGCCCATATCGCATCAGACGTGGCGGGCATGGTCAGTGAACGTTGGATTTTAGTCATTTGGAATTTCCTTTTCGATTTCCAACACCCTAGCAGACCGCTCCTGACACCCTTATGTCAGCATCATGCACCCCTGACAGATATTTTGTCATCAGCCCCATTCCCGGCCCTAACGCAGATAGGCGTTTTGGCCCGCCTCGCGGCCTGACTGAACGCATGTCCAATTCACGCAAAAAGCCCCCCGGTTTCCCGAGGGGCTTTTAATGTCGAAAGGTGTTAATCTCAGAGTCCGGTGGACACGTCGATTGTGTTGCCCTCTTCGAGCGTCACATAAGCCTTTTTAACGTCTTTACGGGTCCCAAGTTGGCCCTTGAAACGTTTGACTTTACCTTTGGTGATCGTGGTGTTGACCGCTTTCACTTTTACACCAAACAGAGCCTCAACGGCCTCTTTGATCTGAGGTTTGTTGCTGTCGATTGCCACTTCGAAAACCACGGCGCCATTTTCGGATGCCATTGTGGATTTTTCAGTGATGATCGGCTTGCGGATCACATCGTAATGTTCTGCCTTCGCGCTCATTTCAGTCGAGCCTCCAGTGCTTCAACACCTGCTTTGGTCAACACAAGCGTGTCGCTGCGCAGGATGTCATAAACGTTGGCGCCCATCGTTGGCAGGATATCCAGACCATCGATGTTGCGTGCTGCAGTTGCGAAGCTTTCGCTGACAGAAGCGCCGTCGATGACCAAAGCGCGTTTCCAACCCAGGTTTGCAACCTGTTTGGCCAGAGCGGCGGTTTTGGCTTCTGTGTCGGCGTTTTCAATCACAACCAATTCGCCAGCTTTCAGCTTAGCGGACAGCGCGTGACGCAGACCCAACTTGCGGAACTTTTTGGTCAGATCGTGACCGTGGCTCCGGGGTGTTGGACCCTTGTAAATACCACCACCGCGGAAAATCGGAGCATTCCGGTCACCGTGACGTGCGCCGCCGGTGCCTTTTTGGCGATAGATTTTCTTGGTAGAGTAGCTGGTTTCGGAACGTGTCTTAACCTTGTGAGTACCGGCCATAGCGTTGTTACGCTGCCAGCGCACAACACGGTGCAGGATGTCAACACGTGGCTCCAGGCCATAGATTTCGTCGTTCAGTTCGACGGAACCGGCTTTGGCGCCGTCCAGTTTGATGGCATCAGCTTTCATTATGCTTCGCCTCCTTCAGCGTTTGCTTCTGCGGCAGGTGCCTCAGCAGCAGCGTCGGATTTCAGACCAGCAGGATAAACAACGTTTTCCGACAATGGCTTTTTCACAGCGTCTTTGACTGTGACCCAACCACCTTTGGAGCCGGGAACAGCGCCTTTGACCATGATCAAGCCACGGTCGGCGTCTGTGCGGACAACCTGAAGGTTTTGAGTGGTTACACGGGCAGCACCCATGTGACCGGCCATTTTCTTGCCTTTGAAAACGCGACCAGGATCCTGACACTGACCAGTCGAACCATGCGAACGGTGTGAAATAGATACACCGTGTGTCGCACGCAGACCGCCAAAGTTGTGACGTTTCATGGCGCCGGCAAAGCCTTTACCAATCGATGTCCCAGCGACGTCTACAAACTGACCTTCGAAGTAGTGGCTGGCAGAAATTTCTGCGCCAACCTCGATCATGTTTTCAGGAGCTACACGGAATTCAGCAACCTTACGCTTAGGGGCGACGTTTGCTTTCGCAAAGTGGCCACGCATAGGGGCAGATGTCCGTTTGGCTTTTGCTGTTCCCGCACCGAGCTGAACAGCTGTGTAGCCGTCCGTTTCGGCTGTGCGTTGAGCAACAACCTGCAAGTTTTCGAGTTGAAGAACGGTTACAGGAATCTGTTTGCCGTCTTCCATGAAGAGCCGGGTCATGCCGACTTTCTTCGCGATTACACCAGAGCGCAACATATCAGGTTACCCTCCTTATACCTTGATCTCGACGTCAACACCGGCGGCCAGGTCGAGCTTCATCAGCGCGTCCACAGTCTGGGGTGTTGGGTCGACGATATCGAGAAGACGCTTGTGCGTACGGATCTCAAACTGGTCGCGAGATTTCTTGTTCACGTGCGGTGAGCGCAGAACAGTGAATTTCTCGATCTTGTTTGGAAGCGGGATAGGACCGCGTACCGATGCACCGGTCCGTTTGGCTGTTGCGACGATCTCTTGCGTGCTGGAATCCAGTACGCGATAGTCGAAAGCCTTGAGGCGGATGCGAATGTTTTGGCTTTGAGCTGCCATGTAATTCAGCCTTTCGAGGGCGTGGAAGTTGAGAGGAGGAATGCCGACCACCGACACCCCTCATCGAACTCTTAAACGAATTCCCGGCGGGGTAGACCCGCCGGGACCAAGTGTCAAACGTTAGTTTGATTACTCGATGATTTTTGACACGACGCCGGCGCCGACGGTGCGGCCGCCTTCGCGGATGGCGAAGCGCAGGCCGTTTTCCATGGCGATTGGGGCGATCAGTTCAACGTTGAACTTCAGGTTATCGCCGGGCATCACCATTTCTGTGCCCGCTGGCAGTTCAACTGTGCCGGTCACGTCTGTGGTCCGGAAGTAGAACTGTGGACGGTAGTTCGCGAAGAAAGGTGTGTGACGACCGCCTTCATCCTTGGTCAGGATATAGGCTTCTGCTTCGAACTTGGTGTGCGGTGTTACAGAACCCGGCTTACACAGGATCTGACCACGCTCAACGCCTTCACGGTCAACGCCGCGCAGCAATGCGCCGATGTTGTCGCCAGCTTCGCCGGAATCCAGCAGCTTGCGGAACATTTCAACACCCGTACATGTGGTTTTGGATGTGTCTTTGATGCCAACGATTTCGATTTCGTCGCCAACGTTGATCACGCCACGCTCAACACGGCCAGTTACAACTGTACCACGGCCAGAGATCGAGAACACGTCCTCGATTGGCATCAGGAACGGCTGGTCAACAGCACGAGCAGGTGTTGGGATATATTCGTCAACAGCGGCCATCAGTTTGTTGATGGAATCTTTGCCGATCGCATCGTCGCGGTCTTCCAGAGCGGCCAGAGCCGAACCAGGGATCACTGGGATGTCGTCGCCAGGATATTCGTATGAATCCAACAGCTCACGGATTTCCATTTCAACCAGTTCCAACAACTCTTCGTCGTCAACCTGGTCAACTTTGTTCATGTAAACAACCATGTAGGGGATGCCAACCTGGCGACCCAGCAGGATGTGCTCACGGGTTTGTGGCATTGGGCCGTCAGCCGCGTTCACAACCAGGATCGCGCCGTCCATTTGCGCCGCACCGGTGATCATGTTTTTGACGTAGTCGGCGTGGCCGGGGCAGTCAACGTGGGCGTAGTGACGGTTTTCTGTCTCATACTCAACGTGGGCTGTTGAGATGGTGATGCCGCGGGCTTTCTCTTCGGGCGCGCCGTCAATTTCGTCATACGCTTTGAAGTCGCCAAACTGCTTGGTGATCGCAGCTGTCAGCGTTGTCTTACCGTGGTCAACGTGACCGATTGTGCCGATGTTTACGTGCGGTTTGCTACGTTCAAACTTTTCCTTAGCCATGATGGCCTCCTTTAAACTGGATCAGGTGGGGCTTCGGTGCCCCACCCAAAATTTCTGCGATTAAGCGTATTTGGCCTGGATCTCTTCCGAAATATTGTTCGGAACGGGATCATAGTGGTCAAACTGCATTGTAAACTGCGCGCGGCCCGAAGACATGGAGCGCAAGTTGTTGATGTAGCCGAACATGTTGGCCAGCGGCACAAATGCCGCAATTGCGATGGCGTTACCGCGGTTGTCCTGACCAGAAACCTGGCCGCGACGGGATGTCAGATCGCCAATGATACCACCAGTGTATTCTTCTGGTGTGATCACTTCGACTTTCATGATCGGTTCCAACAGTTTCGCGCCCGCTTTGCGCATGCCTTCACGCATGGCCATACGACCTGCGATTTCAAAGGCCAGAACGCTGGAGTCAACGTCGTGGAACTTACCGTCGATCAGGGCAACTTTGAAGTCGATCACGGGGAAGCCAGCCAAGGGGCCGCTATCCATAACCGATTTGATGCCTTTTTCAACGCCGGGGATGTATTCCTTAGGAACCGCACCACCAACAATTTTGGACTCAAAGGAGAAACCTTCGCCCGCTTCTGTCGGAGTGATGACCATTTTCACCTCAGCGAACTGACCTGAACCACCAGATTGTTTCTTGTGGGTATAGGTGTGCTCAACTTCGTGACCAATGGTTTCGCGATACGCAACCTGAGGCGCACCAATGTTGGCCTCAACTTTGAATTCGCGACGCAGACGGTCCACCAGAATGTCCAAGTGAAGTTCGCCCATGCCTTTCATGATGGTCTGACCGCTTTCGATGTCAGTCTCAACACGGAAGGACGGATCTTCGGCAGCAAGACGCTGAAGACCGGTCGACATTTTCTCTTGGTCGCCTTTGGTTTTTGGCTCAACGGCAATCTCGATCACAGGATCGGGGAAGTTCATTGTTTCCAGAACCACTGGTTCCTTGACGTCACACAGGGTGTCACCTGTTGTGGTGTCTTTCAGGCCGCCCAGCGCAATGATGTCACCTGCGAATGCTTCGGAGATTTCATCACGGTCGTTGGAGTGCATGATCATCATGCGGCCAACGCGCTCTTTTTTGCCTTTGGTCGAGTTCAGGAACGTGTCGCCCTTTTCCAATTTACCAGAGTAAATCCGGGTAAAGGTCAAGGAACCAACAAAGGGGTCATTCCAGATTTTGAACGCCAGCGCAGAGAACGCCATGTCATCATCCGCACGACGCGCGATGTTACGAACTTCTTCTTCATCGCCGGGAGCAAAGCCCATGTAATCAACAACATCCAGAGGGGATGGCAGATAGTCGATCACAGCATTCAACAGAGGCTGAACGCCTTTGTTTTTGAACGCGGAACCACCCAGAACAGGAACGAAGTCCATGGCCAGTGTCCCTTTGCGCAGCAGAGCGCGCAATGTTGGAACGTCGGGCTCATTGCCTTCGAGGTATTCCATCATGGCGTCGTCGTCTTGCTCAACGGCCGCTTCGACCATTTTGCCACGCCATTCGTCAGCCATGTCTTTCAATTCGTCACGGATCGGAGCTTTGATCCAGGACGCGCCCAAATCTTCACCCTGCCACAACCATTCTTCCATGGTGACCAGATCCAGCAGACCTTCCAGCTCGGTTTCGGCACCGATTGGAATACCAACAGGAACAGCACGTGCGCCTGTACGGTCTTCGATCATTTCAACACAGTTGAAGAAGTCCGCGCCGATTTTGTCCATTTTGTTGACAAAAACCATACGTGGAACTTTGTAACGGTCGGCCTGACGCCAAACAGTTTCGGTTTGTGGTTCAACACCAGCGTTGGCGTCAAGAACACAAACAGCACCATCAAGAACCGCCAGCGAACGTTCAACTTCAATGGTGAAGTCAACGTGGCCGGGGGTGTCGATGATGTTCATGCGATGCTTTTCAGAATCCGCAGTTTGCCCATCTTCGGTGCGTTCCCAGAATGTGGTGGTCGCAGCCGACGTAATGGTGATGCCACGTTCTTGCTCCTGCTCCATGTGATCCATGGTTGCAGCGCCGTCGTGAACTTCGCCAATGTTGTGGGATTTACCAGTGTAAAACAGGATACGCTCGGAACAGGTGGTTTTACCTGCATCGATGTGCGCCATAATCCCAAAGTTACGGTATCGGTCGAGTGGATATTCGCGTGCCATTGGCTAAGTCCTACGCTTAAGTTACCAGCGGTAATGGCTGAATGCTTTGTTCGCATCGGCCATCTTGTGGGTGTCTTCACGTTTTTTCACGGCGGCGCCGCGACCGTTTACTGCATCAAGCAGTTCGCCGGCCAGACGTTCTTCCATCGTGTTTTCGTTGCGGCTTTTCGCAGCAGTGATCAACCAGCGAATTGCCAGAGCTTCACGGCGCTCTGTGCGAACTTCGACTGGAACCTGATATGTGGCACCACCTACACGACGTGACCGAACCTCAACGGCGGGCTTCACGTTGTCCAGGGCTTCGTGGAACACTTCCACGGGGGCCTTTTTCAGTTTGTCTTCAACGCGATCAAACGCGTTATAAACGATTTTTTCTGCAACCGATTTTTTACCATCGATCATCAGGTTGTTCATGAATTTTGTAAGAACTACATCGCCAAATTTGGCGTCGGGCAGAACTTGGCGCTTTTCAGCAGCGTGACGACGAGACATATCTGTATCCTCTTACTTCGGACGCTTCGCGCCGTATTTCGAACGACGTTGTTTACGATCTTTGACGCCCTGCGTATCCAGAACACCGCGAAGGATGTGATAGCGAACGCCGGGAAGATCTTTTACACGACCGCCGCGGATCAGAACAACAGAGTGTTCTTGAAGGTTGTGGCTTTCACCGGGAATGTACGAAATCACTTCGTAACCGTTCACCAAGCGAACCTTGGCAACTTTCCGCATCGCGGAGTTCGGTTTCTTTGGTGTCGTTGTGTACACCCGAGTACAGACGCCGCGTTTTTGCGGGCACTGTTCAAGGTGCTGAGACTTAGAGCGTTTCACTTTTGGCTGCCGCGGTTTGCGGATCAGCTGCTGGATCGTTGGCATTGGGCTTTGTTCCCCGTTCCTACACATGTGCTGCGACCCCGTAGGATCGCGGTTCAAATTTCTCACCCCGCGCGTCCACGAGGCAAACGATAACAGCGACGTTTCTGTCAAACGACGCAAAAAACCCGCGACGTTTCCAGTCAGAAACAACGCGGAGGGCATTCAGAGGATCGGGATGTTTTGCAACCGGATCATGACCACTTCAACTCTGATAGCATGGCAAGCTCAGGACAGTCTGATAAGCCAAGTGGGCGCTCTATATGGGGAGTCGCATGGGGTGTCAACAGCGCCGGGCGCTTAGGCCATGCTACAAAGGATGTTTGTGGCCATCACAACGCCAAAGAAATCCGCAGCGCTGAACGGGCACAAAATATTGTCGGCGCGTCACCCGTACGAATGATGAGCAGACCCAGTGTTTATGACATGAAATAGGTGTTTTAACAGCATCAGGACCAAATTTAATGTTACCTATCCGTAAATCAGTGATCGCAATCCCTGTTCTGGCCACCCTTGGCGCTTGTGCAAACCCCACCCCGCCAACAATCACCGCCGATCAGCTGACAGATATCCAAAACGAATCCAGCCGTGTTTCGGCTCTGTCAGCCAGCGCCCCGGCCAGCATCCCCACCAGTGGCGCTGTCGATTATAGCGGTCATGTCGGTGGCGAAATTGATGGCGACGTCACGGGGGGATTCGTTGGCGATCTGACTGTAACCGCCGATTTTGGCACCAATGCCATCACCGGGGATGTGACCAACATCAATCTGATCGACGAAGACGGCAATCCGGATCAGCTGCTTGGGGGATCGCTGGATGTGACGGGGGCGCATACCGGGGCGGATATCACCATGACCGCCCAAGGATCGGTCACTGCGGTTGATGATGACGGTTTTCGCGGCAGTTCGGACGTGGATTTTGAACTGAACGGGGGATTTGTGGATGACACCGGCACGGCTGATGCCATGTATGGGACGATCACAGGTTCAGCGGATGGTGATTTTTATATCGGGGTTGTGGACGCCGATTTTTACGCCGTCTCACAGTGATCATTTTGGCGGCATCATCGCTTTTGTGATGCCGCTTTGACTTTGGCTTCGCGGTATAAGGTATAAATCCCCGTCGCAATCAGGACACCCGCCCCCACCAATGTCAACAGGTCCGGCCATTCGCGAAACAGGACCCACCCCAACACCAATGCAACCAACAGGCCCGAATAGCGAAACGGTGCAACAAACCCGATTTCACCGGTGCGCATGGCGACAATGATGGCGAAATAGGCCAGCATGATCATCAGCGACGCAAATACGATCACACCCATATCCCATGTTGTCATCACCACCCAGTCCTGACCCAGCCCCATCACACCGCCAAAGGCCCCAACCGACAAAGCGGTAAAAAACGTAACCGTCAAAGACGGGACATCGCGGCTTAGTTTGCGGGTTACGATATCGCGCATGGTGGCCGCCGCCACTGTGGCCAGCCCCAACAATGCATACAGGCTGATCCCATCAGCACCGGGCTGGATGATCAACAGCACCCCATAAAAACCGATGCCAATCGCTATGAAACGACGCCATCCAACCGGTTCGCGCAAAAACACCGCCCCAGCCAGCGTCACAGACAATGGCAGCGCCTGCAAAATCGCCGTCAGATCGGCGATAGGCATGTGAAACAAGGCCGTCAGGAAAAACCACGCAGCCGCGGCTTCGGCCAGACACCGCAATGCGATCAAACCGCGATCTGCCTTTGGGATACGAAAGGTCAGCGCGCCCATCTGCCACGCCATGCCCGCGATCAACATGGATGTCATCACACCGCGCAGCAAAATGATCTGAAACAGCGGCACGGCATCGCCCAGCAGCTTTAGGGCGGCGTCATTGGCGGTAAAGGCGGCCATCGCAACCACCATAAACACCGCGCCACGTATGTTTTCAGAACTGTTCATTTGCATGTTGTTGCACCACAAAACCATGGACGCCAGCGGCTTGGGCCCGTATTTTGAACAAATGCGTGCAGAAGATGAATCATTTGTTGTGTTTGCCGGAATGCGAAACGAGGGGCCGTTCATTGTCGAATGGGTGTCTTGGTATCGATCACTGGGGTTTAAGGTCCTGATTGCGACCAATGACTGCACCGACCATTCCCCGGAATTGCTGGATCGACTGGCCGAAGAAGGCTGGGTGTCGCATGTCAGACACAATCCAAATGGCCAGTCGCCCAAACGGTCAGCCTATCGTGCAGGGCACAATCACCCTTTGGCCAAATCCGCCGATTGGGTGCTGGTCTGTGATGTGGATGAATTTCTGGTCCTGCATGGCGAAGACATCCACACCATTCAGGATTTCATTGGGGATGGGGAACGCGACTTTGTTGGGATGGCGATCAATTGGCGCTGTTTTGGCACGGGGGGCTGGAAACGGTATAATGATGGCTTGGTTCATCGCCAGTTTCGCCGCGCCGGGCCCAAATCAAAACAAGCCAACACGTTTTTCAAAATGCTCTTTCATCGGCCCCATGAATTTCGGTCGTGGTCAGATCATTCACCCAGACAATTTTCAGGCGATTGGCGGGATCCCAAAAACGCTGTGATCGATTCATCGGGCAATGTGCTAGAGCAGTTCAGCGATCCTGATGCGCATCCCATTCGGTACATGGAAGCCCGTCAGGTCACCCATCGCAATGCGCAGATCAATCATTACATCCTGCGTTCCACCGAAAGTTACGCCCTAAAAAAGGGCACCCCAAGCCCAACAGCTGGCACGGATCGGTATACGGATCAATATTATCGCTGGCATAATCGCAATGATTGCAAAGAGGAATCAGCCCTGCAACATGCGGCCCGGTTCGATCCCATCTATGAACAGGCCATGGCCCTGCCCGGGATCCAGCGCCTGCATCATTTATGCTGTGCAGATTATGTCGCGGCTTTGTGTAAAAACGCAGATCGTGATCCGCAAGATGATCCGCGTTGGCAAAAACATATGCAACAGGCCCAAAACGCCCCATCGTGATCCACTGACCTGCGACGCCATGGCGCTTGCCCTTGGATGCGAAACTCGATCTGACAGCGGTAACAGTAGATCGGATACATCATGGCCAACGCGGGTTCCAAAGACGGTAAAAACGCATCCCAACGCGTCCGGGACTGGACCGGGCCGGGGGTGTTCACCTATGGGTATCGCCCTTTTTTCCTGTTGGCTGGGATCTGGGCGTCGCTGTCGATGGTGGCTTGGGTGGCCATGCTGATCGGTTGGACGCCGGGGACCATCGGCTTTGATCCGATATCCTGGCATGCCCACGAAATGCTGTTTGGGTTTGTCGGCGCCGTTCTGGCAGGGTTTTTGCTAACAGCCGTGCCCAATTGGACCGGAAGATTGCCGATCATCGGATGGCCGCTGGCGGCGTTGTCGCTGATCTGGTGCATCGGGCGGTTGGCCATTTTTGTTGGCGCAGCTTTGCCGGCTTGGGGTGTTGCACTGGCCGATTTGATGTTTCCGGTGGTCTTGGCCGTGCTGATCGCTCGCGAAATTCTGGCCGGGAAAAACTGGCGCAATCTGGTCGTATTGGCCATGTTGGTATTGTTCATCCTGTCCAACCTACTGTTTCACATCACGCAGGCCCAATCCGGCTATGGGGCGGGCAGTTTTGGGTTTCGGTTGGGGCTGGGCAGCACGATCATGTTGATCATCATCATCGGCGGGCGCATTGTCCCCAGCTTTACCCGCAATTGGATGGTCAAACGCGGCGAAACCGCCCTGCCCGTCCCCATGAACCAATTCGACAAGGCGGTGCTGCTGATTTCCGGCGCAACATTGTTGGGGTGGTCGGTTTGGCCCTATTCCCAAGCGGTGGGCGGTCTGGCCGCATTGGCCGGAGTGCTAAATGTGATCCGGCTTGGCCGGTGGTGCGGATTGCGCACCCTCGCCGAACCGCTGCTGTGGATTTTGCACGTGGGCTATGCGTTTGTGCCACTTGGGTTTCTGTCTCTTGCCGCGGCGATTTTTGAACTGCCCTTTAGCCCGATGATTGGGGCCGAACATTTGTGGATGGCTGGGGCAATTGGGGTCATGACATTGGCGATGATGACCCGTGCCAGTCTGGGTCACGCCGGGCGACCATTAGAGGCAACACCGGGCGTTGCGCGGGTTTATGGCCTCATCCTGATCGCGATTGTGATGCGGTATCTGGCGGCGATGGGGGTCACATCCGATTGGGCGCTTTGGGTATCTGCAATCTGCTGGATCGCGGGATTTGCAGGCTTTGTTGTCCTGTATTGGCCCATTCTGACCCAAAAACGCGGCTAAAACCCGCAGCCGCGTTTACCGTTTGCGCAGATATTCATGCAACGTGCATTTGGGACCTTCATCCTGAATACGTGCCGTGCGCGCCAGCCCCCATTGCTGATCGTCAAAATCCGGAAAAAACGTATCCGCATCGGGCACGTCCATGTCCACCTCGGTGATCAACAACCGATCCGCAACAGCCAGCATTTCACCATAGATCGTCGCGCCGCCAATCCCGTAAACCCGGTGATAGCCCTGTTCATAACAGGCCGCGATTGCATCCGGCACGCTCCGCGCGATGTGATCTGCGGGCATGTCGCCCCGCGTAACCACGCAGTTAAACCGATTTTTGAGCGGCTTAAACGGCAGACTATCCCAAGTGTTGCGCCCCATGATCACAGCGCCCCCCAAGGTTTCGCGCTTGAACATCTGCAAATCGGCAGGTGCGAACCAAGGGATATCGCCATCCCGCCCAATCGCCCCGTTGCGGGCGCGTGCCACAATCAATGTAATCATCAGACGGCCACCGGCGCTTTGATGCCCGGCAATGGGTCATATCCTTCGAACTCAAAGTCCTCGTATTTGAAATCAAAGATCGAGCTGACCTGACGCTTGATCCGTAGCTTTGGCAATGGGCGTG
Source organism: Aestuariibius sp. HNIBRBA575 (assembly GCF_040932005.1). Classification (NCBI taxonomy): domain Bacteria; kingdom Pseudomonadati; phylum Pseudomonadota; class Alphaproteobacteria; order Rhodobacterales; family Paracoccaceae; genus Aestuariibius; species Aestuariibius sp. HNIBRBA575. Next base: position 470,519 of record NZ_CP162414.1, on the reverse strand, counting down.
GTTCACGGGCCAATTGAGTCTGAACCTGATCCATATGGTTGCTATAGATATGCGCATCGCCAAATGTATGCACAAAATCCCCCGGCTCATAGCCGGTCACATGCGCCAGCATTTCCTGCAACAACGCATAAGACGCGATGTTAAATGGCACGCCCAGAAACATGTCCGCGCTGCGTTGATACAATTGCAAATGCAATTTACCGCCCGCAATCCGTACCTGCCACAACGTATGACATGGCGGCAGCGCCATATCCTGAATTTCCCCCGGATTCCAAGCGGAAACGATCAGGCGGCGACTGTCTGGGCTGGTCTTGATCATCTCAACCAACTGGCTGATCTGGTCTACTTCGCCCAACAGGACCTTAGCGGTCCCATCATCGGTGGTGGATTGCGTCACTTGCGGGAAATGCCGCCATTGATGCCCATAAACCGGCCCCAGATCCCCGTTTTCATCGGCCCATTCATCCCAAATCGAAACCCCATTTTCCTTTAGGTATTTGATGTTGGTATCGCCGGATAGAAACCACAGCAATTCGTGGATGATCGACCTGAGGTGTAGCTTTTTGGTGGTGACCAATGGAAACCCATCCGCCAGAGGATAGCGGCATTGCATCCCAAAGTGAGAAATGGTTCCGGTTCCCGTGCGATCCGTCGAAACAACGCCGTGATCCAGCACTGTTTTCAAAGCCTGCAAATATTGCTGCACCGTGATGTCCTTTGTCAGGATTAAAGTCGTGTGCCCCGGTCAGGGCATTTTGCAAAACCTAAACGCAGACGGCGCGTGACTCAAGCTGGCAGTCGCGTTGGGCGATTGCGTATTGGGTGGAAAATTTCATTCGCCCCCTTGCAAACCAACCGACGGTCTGCTTATAACGGACCGACGGTCGGTTATAGATCCGGCACATGTTCACGCCTTTGGAATTGGAATAGAAATGGCATATTGGACCGAAATACCCCAGAAATCGCTGGGATGCCGTCAATCACAACGTCTGACTGGCGTTTGGGAAGTGTTATTTGTTTTGCGGACGGGTCATTTGCCCGAGACATATCACCACCAATCGCCCGGGCGTCTTGCACGTCTTCGCGACACGATTTGGGGGCTGGCCAATCGCGGTCTGCCCTCGCAATCAGAGTGAGCTTTGGCCCATTTTAAGGGCGTTTATTGCGCCCTTTTATAGGCGGCTGTGGCAACCCCCATCGCCACCAATGCCCCGCCGCCAAACCGCGAAAACCACGCTAAAACAGCAGGCTGGGATATTTTTCGACGCATTTTGTCAGCCAAAACCGCATAGACCAGCGCATTGACCGCGGCCAATGCGACAAAGGTGGCAATCAGGATCGAAAACTGAGGCAGCAAAGGCTGGCCCACCACAACAAATTGCGGAACAAAGGCGATAAAGAACACAATGGATTTAGGGTTTAGCGCCGTTACAGCGGCGGCATGGCCAAACACATTGGTGGCGCTGGTTTTGGGCGTCTGTGTCAGATCGCCCAGCGTCGCTGTCGACGCAGAGCGAAACAGTTTGATGCCCAGATATATCAAATAAACCGCGCCGACCCATTTCAGCAGCATAAACAACGTCGCAGAGGCAAGCACCAGCGCACCAAGCCCAGCAAGCGACGCGGACATGGCGATCAAATCACCCAGCGCAACTCCGGCAACCGTGGCCAATGCGACCCGTTTTCCTTGGCTCAGCGCATAGCTCAGAACCAACAGAACTGTTGGTCCCGGAATCAAAAGCAATGCGGTCGATGCCGCAACAAAAGCCAGCCAAATTTGAAAATCCATCACGCATCCTTTCATGCAACTCACCCACCCAGCCATATCCTGAGATCGGTGTAAAGAATGCCTAGATCACCCGAGCCCGAAAAATGAGGTCACAGGTTACACCACCAGCGACAGATGTTTGTCCGACACTTTGATATCCGCCAATGTGCCCCAGTCAAAAGGCAAAAAATCCTGTTCGATCCCGTCCGCAAATATCACCCCGCCTTCGTTGATCCGGGATGTGATCCTCAGGTCGTGATCCACGCCAATTTCGCCCGCCGATATGGCGCATCCCGATGTTTTACTGGGCCAGGGTTCCCGTGCAAAAAACGCGGCGCGGTCGGTTTCGGGTTTGATATCGATCGCGCGGTGGGTCGATGTCATGATGGATTTGGCCCATCCAGTCAGGCCCGTGCCTGTTGCAACGATCATGCCGCTGGACGATTGGAACTCTTCTTGTTGATCAAACTGAACGACGTATCGCGCCGATTGGTGGGATCTGTGACCGATAAACAGTTCATTCAGCGCCAACAGCGATTGCCCGGCCCCAACCTGCGCCTGCACCATCGTGCGGTGTTGGATATCAACATCCTGATGCGCGGCCCGTTTCAAAAGTTGCGGCAATTGCGCGGTATTGTGGCGGGTTAACACACCCTCTGATGCGGTCAGGTCAGGGGATACCCCAATCACGGGCTGCCCATCCAGATATTTGGCAAGGTTCGCAACCAAACCATCCTGACCAATCGGCACGATGATATCCTGAGGTCCAAACAAGAACCTGTTCAGGTCCGCCCGGCTGACATGCGCAAAGGACCACTCGGCCGGGACCGCCTGTTTGGCGGCGTTCAAAGCAGAGGTTTGCAGCGCATCGCGCATTTCCAATTCCGCCAGACTTTGCTGACGAGATTGTAGAAAAAACTCGGCTTGGCCCCGCGTGCCGTGTTTGGCCAATAGCGACGCATATTCAGTCTCTCGGCTGATCAGAACGACACGCGGGTTCAGGCTCACCTCACTTCTCCTGGGGCTGTGGGTTCATGAACAATTTGGCCTGCTGAACCAGACCTGCTAGCATGTCGGGGCTGACATTCAAACTGTCAATTTTCTGCAACTTGCCAGCAAATTCCTGAGCCGCAAGGGCAAACATAACCGCAGGAGGAACATCTGAGATGGCGGCCATACGTGCCTTTTCCATATCCGCTGCGGCCTGTTCAACCGCCCGAATGCGTCTGGCTTCCGCCTCGGCGCCGATGATCTTGGCGTCGCTTTCGGCTTCGACCATGATGCGTTTGGCGGCCACTTTGGCTTCGGCTTCGGACCGGGCGTTATCGTCTTCGCGCGCAATCAGTTCCTTGCGCTGTGTCGCCAGCTCAATCTGGTTTTGCAGCTCATTTTCAGCAATGGCGCGTTCTTTGTCGACCGCCAAAGCCCGCCGCGAAAAGGTCGCTTCGTCGGCCTTTTGCTGCAAACTTTCAAAGGTTGGCGCCTGCAATGCGCGGGACAATTCGGAACTGGGCGACAGGGCAGAAACACGAATGCTCACCACCTCTAGGCCCATGGCGTCCACGGTCGGATCCGCCGCAAACCCCGCCGCAAGCGCAGTCTGAACCGGCGATAATCCGGCCTCTAGCAGATCCCGGACACCTTTGTCCTTTAGGTAGCCGTCGCCAAATTCACGCACCAATCCGGTCAGGACAGATTTGATCTGTTCCTCTGGCTTGCCCAATCGCACGCCTTTGTTGACATCTATGCCAAAATCGACCCGTTCGCCCAGCCGATCCGCATCGCCTACACGCCAGATCACCGACCCTTGGATGGCCAGATCCTGATAATCCGAAGATTGACCTTTGATCATGAAAATCAGTTCCCGATCATTCATTGGGATTTCGCTAAGTGAGGCCCCGTTGGGGGCATACCAGAATGACAACCCACGCCCGGATTTGGCCAGTTTCCCTTTGCGGAAATACCGGATGTATTGCGAAGATTCTGCCCGCAATTGATTTGCAAGGATGTAACGTTTGACCTGTGCCATGGTTCTACTCCTCTGGCTTAACTTGGTAAAATTCAGCGGGGCGATAGGCACCGCCTGTTTCGAATACGCCGGTTGGACGGATAAATCCGCGATCCAGCAATTTCCGGCGAAATGGAGGTTTTTTGAGGGGGCGACCGAGGATGGCTTCGTGGACCTCTTGGACGTCGCGCAGGGTAAAAAGCGTATCAAGCAAGGCAAATCCAATGCGGGAATAATCGAGTTTTCCGCGCAATCGCTGAACCACATCCCCCAAGATGTTTGCGTGATCAAAGGCCAGCGACATGGACACCCCGTTGCGTTGCACAACCGCGTCCTGACCTGCGACATGCGGGTCGTTGACGATCACATCTGCCAAATCCGCCTCTTGCAATAAATGTGCAGGACACAGCGCCAGATAAACGATGGAAATGACACGCCCCCTTGGATCGCGATCCACCGCGCCATAGGTGGCAAGCTGTTCAAAATGAACGTTTTCCAGCCCAACTTTGTCGCGCAGAACCCGATCAACCGTGGTTTCCAGTGATTGATCGACATGCACAAACCCGCCGGGCATGGCCCAGCCAGACACGCCGTTTAGATCCCGCTCGACCATCAGCACTTTCAGCTGGCCTTGGACAACGGTCATAATCGCGAGGTCAACCGCAACGCTGGGTTTGTCGTATTTGTTCAGGGTGCTCATAACTAATATCCATTTAAGTTATATCCATATAGGATATTATATTTCAGGATGTCAAACACTTTCGATAGAAAATGATCCGCCAGCCGTCTGGTGCCAGTCCCAGACACCGCCCCCACGGGTCAAATCACGCCCAAAACCCTGACAGACATGTTAGCGCTAAGGTTCAATTCAGCCGTTTTATAACCGTCGCTGCGACATAATAGTTTGCTATAAAAAACAGTGACATTTGCCTTGATCCAAAGGTGATTTTCGTGATTCCGGTTGCTATTTTTGATGGGTCCAATAAGTAGTCGTCCAACGGACAGCACTTGGAAATAATATTGATATTATGGAAAACACCTCCTCTAAATGGACCCAAGAGTCCGCGCGCGCCATCTATGATCTGCCATTGATGGATCTGCTTTTTCGGGCTCAAACAGTTCATCGTCAGAACTTTGACCCCAACAAAGTCCAGACCTCAAAGCTGCTATCGATCAAAACTGGCGGCTGTGCAGAAGATTGCGCCTATTGTTCGCAATCCGCCCGCAATGGATCAAAACTGACCGCGTCCAAACTGATCGAAGTGCAGCGCGTTCTGACAGAAGCCCGCAAAGCCAAAGATGGCGGCGCAACCCGTTTCTGCATGGGGGCTGCATGGCGGGAACCCAAAGACCGCGACATGGATGCGCTGGTGGCGATGGTCGAAGGTGTGCGCGAAATGGGCATGGAAACCTGCATGACCCTGGGCATGTTGGACGACAATCAAGTGATCAAACTGCGCGATGCGGGTCTGGATTATTACAACCACAATATCGACACGTCTGAACGCTATTATTCCGAAGTGATCACCACCCGCACCTTTGCGGATCGGATCGACACGATGAACCGGGTCCAAAATGCCGGGATCAAGGTCTGTTCCGGTGGTATTCTGGGCATGGGCGAGCAAAACCAAGACCGCGTGGATATGCTGGTCACATTGGCCAATCTGGCGCCTGCGCCGGATTCCGTGCCGATCAACATGTTGATGCCCCAAGAGGACACACCGCTGGCGGATGCCAAACCAATCGACCCGATCGACTTTGTGCGGGTGATTGCATTGGCGCGGATCATGATGCCGAAATCTTATGTGCGTCTGTCCGCTGGTCGCAGCGAAATGTCCGATGAATTGCAGGCCATGTGTTTTCTGGCCGGTGCAAATTCGATCTTTGTTGGGGAAACCCTGCTGACCGCAGAAAACCCAGAAGAAGACACAGATGCCGTTCTGTTCGCCAAATTGGGCATTCAGGCCGAAACCCCAGAGGATCACGCCTGCCCCGAAGTTGCCGAATGAAGGCATTGGAACGACTGAAATCCATGCTCGAAACGCTGGAAACCCGACATCGCCGACGGGTTCTGGCACCTTCACAGGGCTTGGATTTCGCCTCCAATGACTATCTGGGGTTAACCCATTCCCCCGCGCTAAAGGCCGCCGCGCAGGCCGCACTTGATCGCGATGTTCCATTGGGTTCAGGCGGGTCGCGTTTGCTGCGCGGCAATCACCCCGAACACCAAAGATTAGAACAAGAAGCCGCCGCATTTTTTGACGCCGAGGCATGTCTGTTTATGGGCGGTGGGTTTCAGGCCAATCAGGCGATATTTTCCACATTGCCCGCGGCTGAGGATTTGATCCTGCATGATACGTTGGTCCATGCCAGCGCCCATGAAGGCATGCGGATTGGGCGGGCTCAGACCCACAGCTTTGCCCATAATGATGTGGCTGACGCGCGACGTGTTTTGACCGAATGGCGCAGCAATGGCGGCACAGGTCAAATCTGGATCGCCGTCGAAAGCGTCTACTCCATGGAAGGCGACATCGCCCCATTGGTGGAATTGTCCGAACTGGCCGTGGCTCATGACGCGATTTTGGTGATCGACGAAGCCCACGCCACCGGCATCCTTGGCCCCCATGGGCGCGGGTTGTCCCATGGTTTGGCGGCAGAAACACTGACGCTGCATACCTGCGGCAAGGGGCTTGGCGTGGCGGGTGGTTTGATCTGCGGATCGCGGGTGTTGATCGACACATTGGTCAACCGCGCCCGTCCGTTTATTTTTGCCACAGCCCCGTCCCCGTTTAACGCCGCATTGGTGCGGGCAGTGTTGGACATGTTGCAAACGGATACATCCCTTGTGGAAATGGCCCGTGATCGCATCCAATTCGCCCATACCGAGGCAGCCGCGCATGGCATCCCGCAATCCGCGCTAAAATCGCAGATCATTCCGGTGATCCTGGGGGATGATGCGCGCACCCTGAAACAGGCCGCTGCGCTACAGGGCCAAGGGTTTGACATTCGCGGCATTCGCCCCCCGACCGTTGCGCGCGGGACATCCCGGTTGCGGATCTGCATCACTGGAAATGTGCAAAAACCTGACATTTCGGCCCTATTTCAGGCCCTGTCTGATCTACAAAAGGAAGCGGCATGAGCGCTTTGATTGTGACCGGAACCGATACTGGTATTGGCAAAACCGTCTTTGCCGCAGGGCTGACCGCGGCCTTGGGCGCGCGCTATTGGAAACCGGTGCAATCCGGGCTTGAGGATGCGACAGATACACAAATCGTCCAATCCCTGTCCGGCGCAGAGGTCCTGCCAGAAGCTTACCGTTTGAACATGCCCGCCTCACCGCATTTATCCGCCGAAGATATGGGCATGCAGATCAACCTATCCGATTTGGCCCTGCCCCAGATTGACGGACCGTTGGTGGTCGAAGGCGCGGGGGGCATCATGGTGCCGCTCAATCGAGACCAGTATTTTCTGGACCTGTTTGTGCAATGGCAGGCCCCGGTGATTTTGGTCGCGCGCACGCAGCTGGGCACGATCAATCACACGACATTATCCCTGATGGCGCTGCGCGGGGCGGGTTGTTCTATCGCTGGCGTGGTGTTTGTCGGTGAGGCTGAACCGGATGTTGAACAAACCATCGTTCAAATGAGCAAAGTCAAGCATCTGGGTCGATTGCCCCACATACCCAACCTGAATCAGACCACATTGTTGGACGCCTTTGACGCCATTGACACCGACACGATCCGGAGCTTTCTGTGACCCCGCTGGACTTTGATGCGCGCCATTTGTGGCACCCTTATACCAATGTGCTGGATCCCGGTCCGATGCATCTGATCACACATGCCGATGGGGTGATGCTGACCCGCGACGATGGCGGGCAGATGATTGATGCGATGTCGTCGTGGTGGTGTGCGGTGCATGGCCATAACCATCCGTCAATCGTTGGTGCGATGCAGGACCAAATAGGCCAGATGCCCCATGTGATGTTTGGCGGTCTGACCCATAACCCGGCCATTGAATTGGGGCGTCGTTTGGTGGATTTGCTGCCAAAGGGGCTGGACCGGATATTTTATTGCGACAGCGGATCGGTTTCGATCGAAGTTGCGCTGAAAATGGCGGTCCAATACCAAAAGGCGATGGGCCACGAAAACCGCGTCGAATTTGCCACCATTCGCGGCGGCTATCATGGCGACACATGGAAAGCGATGAGCGTCTGCGATCCGGTGAATGGCATGCATGGGTTGTTTCGCGGGGCGCTATCCGTCCAGCATTTTCTGCCCCGCCCCCCGATTACGATTGCGCAGGACTGGTCTGATGATCCGGAGGTCAACGGGCTTGGCGCGTTGCAACACTTGCTGGCAACCAAAGGTACGCAGATCGCGGCGTTGATCATCGAACCCGTCGTTCAGGGCGCGGGCGGGATGTATTTCTATCACCCCAACTGGCTGAAACAGGCGCGGGATATGTGCAAAGCCCACGGCGTGTTGATGATTTTGGACGAAATCGCCACCGGGTTTGGCCGCACGGGCAAATTGTTTGCGATGGACCATGCCGACATCGTCCCCGACATCATCTGTCTGGGCAAGGCGCTGACCGGCGGTCACATCAGCATGGCCACAACCGTCGCCACCGAAACGGTCGCGCGTGGAATCGGCGAAAGCGACGCCAGCGTTCTGATGCATGGCCCCACTTATATGGCCAATCCACTGGCCTGCGCAGCGGCCACAGCCAGTCTGGATCTGATTGCGGCGGGCCATTGGCGCGCCCAAGTCAGCGCCATCGCGGACCAGATGACACAGGAACTGGCCCCTGCCCGCAAATTGCCCCGCGTCAAAGATGTGCGGGTTCTGGGCGCCATTGGCGTGATCGAAATGCACGACTGGGTTGATCCGTCGGTGGCCCATCAAATGGCCCCACAAACCGGGGTCTGGTTGCGCCCCTTTGCCCATAATATTTACTGCATGCCCCCCTATGTCATTTCCAGCGATCAACTCAGCCAAGTCACCGCCGCCATGGTTTCTTTGGCCAAAGGCATGTGATGAAACATCATTGGTTGTCCCGATCTGATTCAGCAGATGTGCTGGTTGTGTTTGGCGGTTGGGCACTTGGCGAGGATGCGTTTAACAGCCTGATCTGTGATGGGGATGTGTTGCTGGTTGAGGATTACACGCAGCTTGATAACCCCTTGGAAATGCTGGCACATTATGATCGCGTCGACATGCTTGGATTTTCCTTTGGCGTGGCCTCGATGGTGCATTGGCTGGCGCAATCTGGGGTGCAACCCGCCCGGTTAATCGCCGTGGCAGGCACGCTATCACCCGCAGATGAACAGCATGGAATTGCGCCGGATCTGATCCGCGCCACGGCGGATCAACTGACGGAACACAGCTTTGCGAAATTTTGCCGCCGGGCTGGGCTGGTGACGCGGCCGCCGGTGATTGATATCCACGCCGCACAGGCCGAATTACACGCGGTGATCCGCCGCGGACCTGCGCCAAACCTGCATTTTGATCGCATCTGGATCCCGCAACAGGACCGGATCATTCCCACCCGCGCCCAAGAAACCGCTTGGAAACCCCAACAACACGTCGTTCAGCGCCTTCAGGCCCCGCATATCCCGTTTCAAGCGGGCCAGAACTGGGCGGATTGGATCGTTTGATGGACCCGCTTTCCAAACGTGTGCAACGCAGTTTCAGCCGCAGCTTTGACACCTATCACGATGCGGCCAGCCAACAGGCCTGGATCGCAAACAAGCTGGTTCAGGAATTGCACGATCACGGCGCGCCGACGCATTTTCAATCCGCCTTTGAACTGGGGGCAGGCACGGGGCACCTGACGCAACAGCTGTGCAACCTGTTTGAAATCACGCAGTTCACCGTCAATGATCTATCCCCCGAAGCCAAAGCCACAGCGCAGCAAGCCGGGGCAGATTTTTTGTGTGGGGATGCGCGGTCGATCAGCTGGCCCCAGAATTTGGACCTGATCGCGTCTGCGTCGATGATCCAATGGATGTCCGACCCGGCGGCGTTTTTACAACAGGCGGCCTCTGCGCTTGCGACGGATGGATGGCTGGCGATTTCGGGGTTTGGCCCTGCGCAATATCGTGAATTGCACCGCGTCGGATCAACGGCCATGGCCCCCGGCTTGATGCATCCAACGCAAATGGCCGAGGCCGTCAAAGACCGGCTAGACATCATCGCCATTGGCCAAAGCATCAACACATTGTCGTTTGAAACCCCGCGCGACGTGCTAAAACATTTGCGCAAAACCGGGGTGAACGGACGGGCGCAATCCACATGGACCAAATCCCGACTGGCCGCGTTCAGCGACGCCTATAAATCCCTGTTTGCGGATGAAAATGGCGTGTCGCTGACCTATAATCCGACCTGGATCATTGCCCGCAAATCCCGGTAATCGACCGCCCAAACCATGCTGGACGGCCGCGTGTTTATATGTCGCAATTACGCACTTGCGGCGGTGACGATGAATTCCACTTTGAAATCTGGCGTGGCCAGTTTTGCTTCGCCACAGGCGCGCGCAGCAGCGTGACCAACCGGTACCCAAGCGTCGTAAACTTCGTTCATGGCTGCAAAATCAGCCATGTCGGCCAACCAAATGGTGACCTGCAACAGACGGGTTTTGTCGACACCAACTTCGGCCAACAAAGTGTCGATTTTGTCTAGGCAATCCTGCGTTTGTTGCGCAACGCTGGCACCCGCCGTGCCAACCTGACCTGCCAGATAAATCGTATCACCATGGGTGACGATCTGGCTCATGCGGGGGCCGACATGATGTCGTTTAATCTCTGCCATTTGGGGAATTCCTCTGTTTGTTCAGCAATGCTGCATCGATAAAAAACGTGTGACCGGTCAGGATCGCCCCGACGCACACCCGATTGATAGGTTTTGAATACAGCTAATTTCTGCAATGACCATCATTTATTCAATGACTGATTTGCGATCCCAGTATTGGACCTGCGGCGGGCCCATATTGCCCCTTATTTTGCCAATCCGACAAACGATCAAAATGTTACAGACCTGTCGCAAATTCCTAATTTCGAAAAACCGAAATGTGGTGATATGTATGGGATCGCAACGCGAGTATTGGTCATGAACTACCCTTTTGATCCAGCCGAAAAATCAAACACCGCAGGGACATCCACGGCGGGTGATGTTTGCCTTGTCAATGGCCAGCTGGTTTTGGCTGATCAGATTATTTTGGGGTCCGTGACCCTTCAAAACGGAATGATCACCGACATCACAGAAGGCGATCATATCCCCGATGGGGCGATCAATTGCGAAGGCGACTTTGTGACGCCGGGATTGATCGAACTGCATACCGACAATCTGGAACGACATCTGGAACCCCGCCCCGAAGTGGACTGGCCCCATCTGCCCGCCTTGATTGCCCATGACGCAGAGCTGGCTTCGGTTGGGATCACCACTGTTTTTGACGCATTGCGCGCCGGGTCCATCCATTCGGGCAAAGGACGCTATATCGACTATGCCCGCGCCGTTGCGGATGAATTGCTGTCTGCGCAGGCAAATGGTCTGTTCAAGGTCAGTCATTTCCTGCATCTGCGCGCTGAAATCTGCTCTGAAACCCTGCTCGAAGAGCTCGCTCGGTTCGCGCCGGATGACCGTGTTGGCATCGTGAGCCTGATGGATCACACGCCCGGCCAGCGGCAGTTTCGCGACCTGAATGCATTGCGCACATATGTGGCCAAAAAACGCGGCATGAGCGAGGATGATTTTGCGGATCATGTGTCCAACCTGAAACGCCTGCAGGCGCAATATGGGCTGGCCCACGAAGCCGGTGCCGTCGCCGAGGCAAAGCGACTGGGCGCTGTGCTGGCCAGCCACGATGACACAACCGTTGACCACGTGGCGACGTCTGGGCGCAATGGCGTTGGGTTCGCGGAATTTCCAACAACCTTTGAGGCGGCCCAAGCCTGTCGCGATCATGGTATCGCAGCCATGATGGGGGCACCCAATTTGATCCGCGGGGGATCGCATTCGGGCAATGTGGCTGCCATTGATCTGGCCAAGGCTGATCTTCTGGATATCATTTCCTCAGATTACGTGCCGGCCGCTTTGCTGATGGCTGCGTTTCAATTGGCCGACCTGTGGAATGATCTGCCGCGTGCCTTTGCGACCGTTACGTCCAACCCGGCCAAGGCGGCTGGCCTGACAGATCGCGGCGTTCTGAAATCCGGGCTGCGGGGTGATGTTTTACGGGTGCGCAACACACATGGCGTTGCGACCCTAAAAGGGGTGTGGTGCAAGGGAAACCGCATAGGTTAGGTCCCAAACCACCGGCCCCATTTCCGTCCATACACCCTGCCCCTGTGGGGGTGTGTTCCAAACGGTATGACCGCTCGGAACGGGGGCAATGGATGCACTGACGGGACGGTTTAAAACCCTGCCGCCGTCGTGGCGAGGGTTTGATTGCGCGCATCAACCCTTTGTTGAACTGCGGCACATGCCACGATATCACCGTCCAGACAGGCCGCATCAAGTTGCCGGCTGGCTGAGATTTCAGCAGGCGAGTCACACGCGCTGAGGACGAGCGCGGCCAGAATTAAATATCTCTTCATTTGGGGTCTTTCTCTTTGCTTGAACTATGCGGCGCTCACCGCACAAGATTTGAACAGCTCTTTGGCCCCGCTTGCATCGCAGGGCCAAAGAGCTTGATTAGGTAGGTTGTTCGTGAGTGGTGGTTTGGTCGGTCTTTCCTGATCAGTCTTGGTGGATCAGGTGTCGCCCAGCGGGGTGGTCATGTCGTCCAATCCATCACGCTGAGACATATTTTTTCTATAATGCGTGGGGGTTTGCCCCGTCGCGCGCTTAAAAGCGTTATAGAATGAGGATCGCGCGTTAAAGCCCACATCATAGGTGATGTTCAACACGCTTTCGTTGGTGGTCGAAAGCAGGGTCTTGGCCTCTGCGATCCGGTAGCCGTTGACGAAATCAAAGAAGTTCTCTCCGATAATTTCGTTCAGGGGTTGTGAAATGTAGTTGGACGATGCGCCCGTATGTTTCGCCAGGGCCCAAAGGGATAAATTAGGGTCGCGATGCAGGTGGTCCACCTCCATTGCCATGCGCAGTTTGCGGGTCAGACGTTCAGAGGCTTCGGGGCTGAGCGCTGATTTTTCGTATTTGCCCGCCGGTTGCGAGATGTCTGGGCCGATGGTGTCTGGGCTGGCAATATCTGGGCTGGGCGAACTTGGGCTGGGATCATCTGCGCCATCTGGGTCCAGCGGGGGGCGCTGGCGCAATCCCCAAAGGGTCATTGCCGCAACCAGACAAAACCCAACCAAGCTTGCACTGATCATAAATGCCGGCACCGCGTCGGTCTTTGATGGATCAACCGCAACAATCAACAGAAGCGCCTGCACCAGCCAAAACCCAATCGCCAAACCGCCAATGACGTAAATCCAGCGCAATTCGTGTTGTTCCGTGCTGGCATAGACATCGCGCAGCTTTGATCGAAAGCTGATCAACCGGCGGATGATCAAATAAAGGTAAAAGGCGATCTGCAGATAAATGGCGAGTTGAAAGAGCCCCAAAAACACCGCCAAAGTGACCACCCAAGGTGACAAGGTTTCCAGATTGCCGGTGAACAGCTCTTCTTGGGCGGATATGGGGGATGCCAGAACCAACACCCCGATCACCACCGCCACGCTAGGCAGAACAAGGTGGCGGCGTAATTTCACGGGCCATTGCTGATCTTGTGACGTCAAAACGAACACATAGATCCACAAAAGCGGCGCCAGAAAGAATGAGCTGGGCCAAGTGATAATGTCCGCCGCCAAAGCATAGCCACGTGGCAATGTTGCGATCAGTTGTGAAAAGGCCTCTGGCAAATTGTTGACGGCGATAACGCCCAGAAGCGCGGCAAAACTTTTGCTGACGCGGGTAAACCGCGTTTGCATGAGACAAAAGATGACGCCAAACACCGCAACTGTGACCGTCGCGAGGCCCGTCATTTCAACAAAGATTTCTTCCATCACACGAAATCACCTTATGGTCTTTGAACATTCTAACAGGCGCGGGTGAACGAAGCACTCATTTGCATGACCTGCACGTTTCAAAGAGCGAGCAAGCTCTGAGCGTAGCGTTCGATAGCGCCATTTCGATTTGTGACCGCGGCGCGGATCCGTCCGGTTGTCAGTTCCGCCATCACAATGGAATCGAACCCAAAATTGCGGCCTTCGTGCCAAAGGGTCCGCCCCGGCGATGCGAACACCCCCAAACCAGCCTGCTGTTTGACCGGTGTGATCATCCGTTGCGCCAATGTTTGGGGCAAAATGGCGTGCTGGGCGCCGTTCACGGAATCAAGGATCGCCTGAAATAGCCGCACCAGATCAGAGGCCGTCGCCCAAAGCCCGGCTGCCGCGCTCTCTGGGTGGCGCATGAAACCACCGCTGACCGGTTGCCCGTTTTCAAAGGATCCATGGGCGAATTCACTGGGCGGCGTGATCGCAAATGTGGCGCGGGATGCGCCGATAGGCCTGAGGACCGCGCGGGTCACATAGGCGGCAAAATCCTCGCCGGTGACGTCTTCGATCATGGTTTGCAAAACCGTTGTGCCGCCCCCGCTATATCTGAATTGGCAGAACAACCGGTGACGGGTCCGTATGGCCCCCGAATTCGCAGCCCCGCGCCCGTCCAGAATTTCAAGCAGATCGGGGATATCATCGGTTGGACCATAGCCGCCAAAGCCATGAACCGTGGTGCCCGCGCTGTGTGACATCAGTTCCGCAATGGTCACTGTCGCGCTGCGCGGGCCGGGCAATTGCCACCGCGACAGGTATCGGTTCACCGGCATATCTAGGTCGATATGGCCGTCCCGAACCAATGTCAGCACGGCCAGGCTGGTGGCGGTTTTGGAACAGGAAGCGACCTGAAACAACGTGTCATTGCTGACGGCGATGTCGCGGCGTGCAAACCCTTGGGGGGTGGCGGTCAACACGCCGTCATTCATCTCAGCGCTCTGAAAACCAACAACGTCGTGGGAAACCTGTTGTGCCAAAGAAAGGCGCGGTGCCAATGTAAGGGCCGCGGCCAAACTCAGTTTATTAAATGTGCGTCGGTTCATGGGGTGATCTACTCATTTTTAATCGGGTCCAATCGTGGTGGCTAATTATCAGGGCCTACCCGACCCAAATTGGCCCCCAACAACGCCAAAGTCGCCTGTCCCTATAGGTTTGGACACACAAACACCCCGAGGGCGGCGCGATCCGTTGATTTCGGTTTGACTATGATTTCTGGGAATTGGCATTAAAAAGACAACAGCTAGGAACGGGCCATGATGGACATTCAGAAACAGCTTTATTGGGAACATCTTGGCGTCGCGGGCGCCATGGCCGTTTCAATTTTTGTCCTGTTGGGTCTGATTTTGCGTTTGCGTGAAAAAGCCCCTTCTCGGATGCATATCTGGGCGATGATCGCGTTCTTTTTGGTGAATGTCCTGGATGCCCTGAATTCGTTTGCCTATTCAGATGTTTTTACAGCGCCAAACGCCTTTTTTCGGTGGAACGACGTGATCATTCCCGGCTTTATGGTGTCTTTGTATTTTTACGTCCGCGCATTGACCAGTTCCGCCCCACGTCTGGAGCGTTCTGACGCCATCCATATGTTGCCGTTTGTGCTGGGGTTTCTGTGTCTTGCCCCCGCATTGCTGCTAGATGGCGATGTGCGGCGCGGTCTGGTCGACGGGGCGGTTTCGGATAGCTACCGGACCCTCATTGATATCGGCGAAACCGGATTTTGGAGCCTTTGGATCGTCATTCTCGTTGTCTATGGCGGGCTGTGTATCCGGCGTTTGATCCAACACAAACGCAACATTCGGGATGTGTTTTCCGATCTAGAAGGCAAAACACTGCGCTGGCTGGATGGTCTGGTGGCGACCATTCTGATCCTTGCGTTGATCGTGATCATCGACGAAGTGCGGCAATTGATGGGGTATCAATCGTTGCGTGATGGCATCTGGTCGCTGCTATACGATGTGACCCTACCTGTTTCGTTTGGGGTGTTTGCGCTGCGGGCCAACCCACCTTTGCCCGGCTGGTCACAGCAGGTTCTGGATGATGCACCCGCAGCTGAACCACGCATAACGGATGCCCCGACATCCCGCTATGCCCGTTCTGGCCTGCAATCAGAAGATATCGATCGACTGGCCCTGCGGCTGGAACGTCGGATGTCAGAAAACCAGCTTTGGCGAAATCACGGGCTGAATTTGCGCATCCTTGCATCTGCAATTGGGGTCCCACCCATTCATCTGTCAGAGGTGCTGAACACCAAATTGGGCATGTCGTTTTATGATTATGTCAACCAATGCCGCATCCGGGATGCCTGTGCGCTGTTGATCCAAACCGACGCCACCATCCTCGAAGTTAGCGAGACCGTCGGCTTTAATGCGAAATCGACTTTCAACACCAGTTTCAAAAAGGTCACTGATCAAACGCCATCGCAATGGCGCATGACCCACAAACCTTAAACCACCCGTTGCGCATGCTGATACGCTGGGCATTTGCTAAACATCGCTGATTTTCGAAAATCGCAACCCATTGATAAATAGTCAATAATCTCAAATACAGTCCGATCCAGCTTGTCCGTACGTCCGGTCCAGCCTGTTGGGTCGCGCAAAAATACGCCCCCTCTTATCCCTTTCACATACCGACAGGTCGCCGCCCAAATCGGCAGCGCCCTGCATCGGTCAATTTGTTGAAAAGGACCTGAGACATGAAATCTCTGATGATTATTCCCGTTTGTTTAACCGTGGCCGCATGTGCCGAAAGTGGTGCAAATTACCAACCCATTCTGGACGGGGCGCCGACGGCGGCCTATCGCGCCGATTTGGCCTCTTGTCAGGCATTGGCACATAATCAAAGCCAGCTTGATCAGGAAACGCTTGGGGTTGCTGCATTGGGGGCAGGTGCGGGGGCCGCATTGGGTGCGCTGGATGATGACGGCAACGCATGGGGCGGCGCAGTTGCGGGCGCCTTGGCCGGGGGGGCCGCAGGGCGTGTGAACGCCAATGAACGCCGCGAAGCCATCGTTGTTGAATGTTTGCGTGGCCGCGGCCACCGCGTGGTTGGGTAAGGATATCGACATGCCTGACATCATTCACATGCGCGCGCGCCGATTTCAGGCGCTTTATACCCTTTTAACAGGAGCAGCTCGTCAAGAGCGGCCCACACGCCATCAAGTGCCCGACACCCTGTTAAAGGATGTCGGCCTGCCTGAACGCAATTGGTCAAACCCAATCACAGGCTGGCAACACACATTCACAACCGCCCCCAACCGGCAGCAATCAGGCTGCGCATCCAAAAGGGGGATTGGGGAATGAAACGTGTTTTGATTGCGGGGGCCACGGGCTATCTGGGGCGGTTTCTGTGTGCGCAATACCACCGGCGCGGTTGGCACGTGACGGCTCTGGTCCGCAAAAATAGCCGCAGCGCCGATTTGTCAGCGGACACCATCCTCCAAGCAGAAGCCACGTGGCCTGAAACATTAAAGGGGACAATGGCGGGCATCGATCTGGTTGTGTCGGCGTTGGGGATCACACGTCAAGTGGATGGCGTTGGCTATTGGGACGTTGATTATCAGGCCAATGTGAACCTCCTCGAAGAGGCGCAGCACAGCAAAGTGGGGCATTTTGCCTTTGTGCATGTTTTGAATGCGGACCGTATGGATAATGTCCCGCTGGTCGCAGCCAAAGCGGCGTTTGTGCGTAAACTGCAAACGGCTGATCTGCGATCCACGGTGATTGCGCCCACGGGATATTATTCCGACATGGCCGATTTCCTGAATATGGCAAAGTCGGGCCGCGTTTGGCTGTTTGGTTCGGGGCAGTTGCGGATCAATCCGATCCATGGCGCGGATCTGGCCGCCGCAATTTTTGACGCGGTGGATCACGGCACGCCCTGGGCCGACATTGGCGGGCCGCAGACATTCACGCAGAATGAAATTGCGGCATTATGTTTTGCGGTCTTGGGCACGCAGCCACGCATCACCCATCTGCCAGATGTGTTGCGGCGCATGGTGCTATGGGTTTTGCCGCGCATTGCACCGCGCAAAATCGCCGGTCCTGCCCAGTTTTTCCTGACAGCGGGCGCAATGAACATGACCGCCCCATCTGTTGGGACACGCCAATTGGCCGATCATTTCAAAACGCAATTGGACCAATCGTAAACGTTCACTATTTCAAACATCTATTGGAGAGAGCCCATGAAACTTCAAACAATTGGCGGATTGGCAGGCCTCATTTGCGCGGCAACCTATTTGTTCGGCTTTGCATATCTTGTCACTTATTTGGCCCCATTGGGATTTGGCACGGCGGATCTGGATCCCCGCGCTGTCATTGATTTTATTGAGGTCAGTCCGTCGTTTCTGATCCTGTGGAACAGCGTGATCTACATCCTGAATGCGCTGGCATTGGCGGTTTTGGTGGTGGCGCTGCATGCGCGGCTATGCCCTGCGACCAAAGACTGGGCTGGGATGACCCGTGCGTTTGGATTGATCTGGTGCGCGCTGGTGATGGGGGCCGGGATGATCGCAAATGTTGCAGTGGAACGCGCGGCCATCATTGCGGCAACGGACATCGATCGCGCAGTGACCCTATGGGAAACGTTGCACGCCGTTGAACTCGGATTGGGTGGAGGCAATGAAATCGCCGGGGGGATATGGATCCTTTGCGTCAGCATTGCCGGTTGGATCGGGCGCAGCCTTGGAAAAATCACCAACGTTTTGGGTTTGCTGACCGGGGCCGGCGGTTTGATGACTGTGATCCCGGCAATTGGGGATTTAACCGGGGCCCTATTTGGGCTGGGTGCCATCGCGTGGTTTATTGCAATCGGCCTGTCGCTCATATTCAAACGTGCCCCGTTCGAAATGGACCACGCCCGCCCCAAAGAAAGCTTTGATCAATGACACTCAATCATGCGCTTCAATCCTTGATCGATACGGAATGTCAAAAGGCACAGACCCATGCGGTGATCCTGCGGGTGCACTCTGGCGATGGTCTGGTGGATTTCAAAGGCAGCGCTGGCGCCGCCAAACAACAGACGCGTTTTGCCATTGCGAGTATTTCGAAAATGTTCACCGCGTCCCTTGTTATGCAATTGTCTGATGAGGGGCGGATTGATCTGGGCCAATCGGTCCAGCGCATCCTAACCGACGTCGATCTAACGGGGTTACATGTGGTAAAGGGGCATGATTACAGCGCCCATTTGACGGTTCGCCAATTGCTACATCAAACCTCTGGTCTGGCGGACTATTATGAATCCGATCTGGCCCAGGATCTGAAACAGGGCGATGACCGCAATTACGATCTAAATGATGTATTGCAAATGACACGGGCCCTGCCCTCACAAGCCGCGCCCGAGCAGGGGCGGTCGTACTATTCCGACACTAATTTTCAGTTGCTGGGTGCGGTCATTCAGGCAGTGACGGGGCAAACGTTTGATCAGGCGTTGCAAACACGGATATGCGCGCCCCTTGGCCTGACACAAACGGCCGTAATGGACGGCACCGACATTGGATTGCCGATTTATCACAAAGACACCGTTTTGGAGGTTCCGCAGATATTGAAAAGCATGGGACCCGATGGCGGGATCATATCAACCTTGGACGATATGCTGATCTTTTTGCGCGCATATTTCGCAAGCCAGCTGTTCACACCGCAGAGACACGCACAGATGCGCCAATGGAACCGGCTCTTTTTCCCGCTGCAATATGGCTATGGCCTGATGCGGATCAAACTGCCCCGCTGGATGACGCTGTTTCGCGCCACCCCTGAATTGATCGGGCATTCTGGCGCCAGTGGGACATTTGCCTTTTATGCGCCAGACCGCGACATTTATGTGATTGGCAGCTTTAACCAAACGGACGCACCGCGTCGCCCGATTGGTTTCTTGTTTCAGGTGTTACAGGCTGTTGCAAAACATCAATGACTCCCATGGAACCGGGGCGTGTTGGCCAACAGACATTCGTCACCCCAATGTTGCGCAGACGTGCAGCCACCTGCCCATTTAGGCCGTGCTGGCAATCGCTTCTCGGTAGGATTTGGGGGTCATCCCGGTTTCCCGTTTAAACGCCTTGTAGAATGTTGAACGCGAATTAAATCCGACATCCAAACTGACCGTCAACGTCGATGCCGCCCCTTCTAGGATGAGCGGTTTGGCGGCCTCAATCCGGTGATGGGCGATATAATCAAAGAATGTCGATCCGATCTGTTCATTGAGCGTCTGAGACACCTGATTGGGCAATGCCCCCACGTGACGTGACAATTTTTGCAACGACAGATTGGGATCAAGATACAGCGCATCCTTTGCCATGGCCGATGTGATCCGCATGGCAAGCTGTTCGGCATGCGTCGCCGTCAGGGCAGATCGCGCATATTTTGCCTCTGACGTGCCGTTTGGCTCATTGGGCTCATTAGGTTCGTCGGGCTGTTCGGGCGCTGTTTCAGGGGGGGTGATCGACGCAAAGGCCATGACAAACAGCAACAGACACCCGGTTAAACTGTACATCAGTTCTTCTACGAGGACCCAATCAAACCCGGTATTGTGCGCAACAAACGTGACCGCAGTGACGGCCCATAACGTGACGATGGAAATGACAAACCAGTCAAGCCACCACAATTCGCGGTCCTCAAGATTGGAATAAAGAGACCGCAGCTTTACCCGATAGGCGCGCAATCTTTTGAGGGTTGCGACGAGATAAACAAACGATGACACCACCCAACAGAAAATCAGAACAAAGGTTGCCAAAACCAGCGTTGAGGGCATGAAGCCATCCGGCAGCTCGCCCTCAATGAACATCATTTTTTGCGCATCGGCGGGCTGAAACCAGTAGCCGATCATCACCAAACTGCCAACAATCGGCAAAATGGCGTGCCGTCTGTGAATGGCCAGCGATTGCAGTTCGGTTGTCTTTGAGGACACGTAATAAAACACAGTCGGCGGCAGAATTAGCAGCAGTTCCATCACAACCGGCAGGTAAAATCCGTACATGGATGGGGCGAACTTAAACACGAGCGGCGTTGCAACGATGCCGCCTAAAACACCAAACACCAGCGTGAGAAACAGACGCGCAAACCTGTCCTGCGGGCTGCGTATCGCGGACATCGCCCCGGCCAGAGCAATGCCCAAACAGGCAGCAGAGATGGCTATGGCTCCGTCGGTAAACATACCGATTGATAGGCGCAATTCTGCGTCGGCATCAACGTGAAAAACGTCCCGGAATGTGTGCGAATAATTGTACGCGCCGTCCCGCGCGGACGACAGGGGCAATATTTATAGCCAAACAGGGTTCAAATTCACGGCCAATCAACATTCGGCCACAACGATAGAGAACCCCAATGATTGTATTCGTCACATTCACCACCTTTGCACATATCACATCCGGAGCCATCGCCGTCGTGATGGGCGCCGTCACATTCGCCGTCCGTAAAGGGGCCAGAAACCACATCAATGCCGGTCGCATCTTTACCGTGGCCATGGCGCTGTCTTCCTTCCTTGGCGCGATGCTGGGCCTGATTAAGTTTGACAGCTTTTTCATCACGTTTCACGCCGGGGTGCTGGGCGTGACCCTAGTGCTGAGCGGCTGGTTTCTGGCCAAGGCGCGGACCGGGCATCGCGGGGCTTTGTTCATGACCATCAGCTTTGTGAACTTCGCCAACACGCTGGGTTTGGTCACAGCCGGGTTTTGCGCCCAAACATTGCCGGATCAGATTTTGCGAGGATTTGCCGCGGCGGACTACTTCTTCTTGGCAGGGATGGCGGGGGTTGCTTTGTTCAATGACATCCTCGTCCTGTTGCATAAAACCCTGTCTTACAAACACCGGATCGCACAGCATGTTTGGCGCATGTGTATCGGGTTTTTCATCGCGGCGGGGTCGGCCTTTACCGGACCGGGCGCTGATGCTTTTCCAGAAGTGATCCGCGACAGCGGCATTCTATCCCTGCCCGAACTGATCATCATCGTGCTGATGCTGTTTTGGCTGGTTCGCATCCTGTTTACCAAATCACGCCGCCCGCAGATGGCCGGGGTTTGAACCTGCGCCCTATCGGCCAGCCCGCTAAATCCACCCAAATCATCCCTCACCCTAATGGCTCACCTCTCTGAGCCGCAAAAATTACTCAATGCGCGAAACACGCGCCGAACAAAGAGAAAACCATGAAAACGATCCTAACAATCGCCGCGACATCCCTGATCCTTCAAGCTGTCAGCGTCGCAGCACAAGACGCCGCCGAAGACACCTTTGCCGGGCATGACATCTATTTCACCGTTTCGGGGGGCATCGTGTCAGCGCCAACCTTCCTTGGCAGTGGTGAAACATCGACCTACGCGCTGCCTGATATTTCTGTTTCCGTCGGCGACCGTCTGAACATTTCTCTGCTCGATGGGGTGTCGTATGATTTCTACAAAGACGACAATCTGACCGCCGGTGCGATTTTGACCTATGATGCTGGCCGCGAAGACACCCCACCCAGCCACGCATTGGTTCTGTCCAACGGTGCACGTTCTGAAATCGAAGGGTTGGGCGACATTGATGAAACCGCCGAAATCGGTGGATATTTCGAATACACCCACGGAAACCTGCAAGCCAGACTTGCGGTGCGCAAAGGCATCGATGGGGGACATGACGGGTTCGTTGGCGACGTTGATGTCAACTATAACGCCCCGGTTGACCTGTTTGGCAAACAATCGGTCATATCGTTTGGCCCATCGGCCAGTTTCGCCGATGACAGCTACACGAGCACATTCTTTGATGTCTCAGCGGATCAATCAGCCGCATCTGGGATCAGCGAATATGATGCAGGTGGCGGTATCATGTCATACGGCCTGAATGCATCGGCTTATGTTCCTCTGAATCAGAATGTCGCGCTTGTTGGCTTTGCTTCGTTTGACCAGCTCGCCGGTGACGTGCGCAATTCATCGATCGTGCAGGAACGCGGGTCCGAAACGCAAACGACGTCTGGATTGGTGATCAGCTATACCTATTAAGGGCGTGAAACCCATCGCTGGCAACGTCTGCGTTTAGCAGATTGTTGCCAGTCGCAGGTGACGGAGATGCCCCGTCAGCAAAGGCGCCATGCACCAGCACAACGGTTTTTGTGGTGTCGCCAAACGCAGCCAAGCCCCGTGTGGATTTGGATGTCGACGAACGCCTCCAACAGGAATTGATCACATTGCAGGAACTGGATGGGTTTACGCGCCGAAACCTCTCTTGATGCGCATCTAAGCGGTCGTTTTTGAGCCAGAAAAATCCGCCACACCTTCTGTCTAATTTTCACAATTAAGTCAAAGCCTGATGTCGCCATTTTGAACACAAAAACACCATGAAATTAAGACCCTAGCTGCACGCAATGGTCCGGGCGACGGACGAAAATTCCCGGCGCTAAGGTCTCTGGGCGTTCTTGCTAATACCAGAGGTAATCGGATTTCCGTTCAACATGCCATGCAATCCAAACTCAACAAGCCTCGAGCGTTGTTGGGGTAGCTTGTCTAGGTTTTCCTCTGGTCCATAAAGGGCGCCCCCGCCCTGTAAGTTCAGAGATTTTCGGGCCGACCCAAACGGGATCGGCCCGATATATTACGACCGCAGCACTTACATATCAGCTTCAATCGCATCTTTGTTGATCACATGCGCCAGCTCTTGAGCGAAGTCCTCAAAAGAGCGCGCCGGACGGCCAAGGATGGCTTCGACATTGTTGGTAACTGACGCGTAATCAGCAATTGCGAACCATTCGGACGCCTCCGCCAGCATTTTGGAAGTCCAAGCATCCAATCCGGCACCATTGAGTGCGCCTTCGAATGCGTCTTTGGGTACGTTGACAAAACTCACCTCTTTTCCGGACGCTTGCGAGATCGCCTTTGCCTGCTCTGCAGAGGTCAATGCCGAAGGTCCGGTCAACGGGTAAATCTTTTGAGAGTGACCTTCGTTTGTCAGGACTTCGACGGCGACAGCGGCGACATCATGAATGTCAATGTTGCTGTAAGCCTTGTCACCCAACGGGCCGTAAAATGCGCCTTCTGCCTGAATGGATGGCACGCTGCCATAAAAGTTCTGGTAGAAACTATTTGCACCCAGGATGGTGTAGTCGACACCGGAATCTACGATCATCTGATCGGTTTCGGCGTGGTCGCGGATCAGATCAGATGTTGCGTCCAGCCTTGGGTTCAAACCAGATTGTTTTACAATGCGCTGAACGCCCGCTTCCTTGGCTGCCGCAATAACATTTTCTGTCCACGGCACCATATTCGGGCTGATCGGCATGACAAAATAGATGGTTTCAACACCAGCCATTGCAGCGCTCAGGCTGGCTTGATCGTCATAGTTTGCAACGCGGGATTGAGATGCCTCAAGGCCCAGACCGTCGCTCTTGCCTTCTTTTGAGACGGCAACGCCAAAATTGGCTTGTTTCTCTTTCAGCTGGTTCACGATCAGCGACCCTGTGTTACCGGTCGCGCCAAATACGAGAATATCCATCGTGCAGTTCCTTGAATGTTGCGGCCTTGCCGCGTTTCGATTTCTGCAGATATAGCTTGTCCCGTTTGCTTGGATTAGTTAGTGGATTTGGAATTAATCATCCCACTTTTCGGGCCAATATGAAACAGATCGAAGCTTTGAAAGTATTTGTTGAGGTGGTGCGGCACGGGAGTTTTGCCGAAGCCGCCAGACATCTGAACCAGCCAACAACAACTGTGAGCCGCAAGATCAAGTCGCTTGAAGACGAGTTAGGTGTGCTTCTTTTATATAGAACAACCAGAAGCCAGTCTTTGACCGAGGCCGGTGAGGCCATTCTTCCAAAGGCCGAAGCGGTGTTGGCATCATTGCACGAGCTGACAGATTCCGCGGCGGACAAAACACATTCACCCAAGGGCGTGCTCAGTGTCTCTGGGCCCGCTACGGTGCTGAAAAATTTTTCATCTGAATTCGCGCGGTTTCAACGCACCTACCCTGACATAAGCTTGCGCTTCGAAGGAACAGGCCGATATCAAAACCTCATTGATGACCGCATTGATTTTGCCTTTCGGGTTGGCCCGCTCGCGGATTCGTCAGTCGTCGCCCGCCGGATTCGAACCATGTCAAATTTTGTCGTCGCGAGCCCATCATTTCTCGAAGGCAAATCGATGCCAAGCCATCCAATGGATCTCGCAAGCTGGCCCTGCATCCGGTCCCACATTGCAGGATTTGAAACACCTTGGGTCTTTTCACATACGAATGAGGGAACTCTTCAGGTGCAACCAAGTGGTAACATTGCAAGTGATGACCTGACCTTGTGTCTGGAAATGGCGCTGGAAGGAATGGGCCTGGCCTATCTCTCGGATCATTTGGTTGAACGCCGTTTAGAAGATCAATCGCTTGTCAGCTTGACGCTTGGAAATTGGGAACCCGTCTCAAGAGACTTGTTCCTTGTTTATCAAGAAAAGACTTATCTGCCGCCAAAGTCCCGAGCGTTTATTGAGTTCTTTTCAAACAGCAAAACCTTGTTGCATGGCTGATCTCAAACAGCGCTATTCTAATGCCCTGTCTTCAGCTCCCCATCATTGAATAGTGCACTCACTGAAAAACAGAAAATGCCGTTCGTAAAAACATGTCTATTGCTAAAACTGGGGATTCACGTTTGATCAACACCATGGCGCTGGCGAGTTGCAAGTCGATATAGGCTGCGGCCTGAGTATCTGTCAGTGAGGTTGAAATCTCACCGTTCTTGCGCGCACGGGCAACCCAATTTTCATACTCCCGCAGGCTCTCTGCGCGATATTCTTCAATCGCATCAGCGGCCGCTTCGCCCATCTGCGCGCGCACAGTTGTCATGTCTTGCAAGAGGCATCCCCTTGGCGGGTTTGTTTCCGCCTGATGGGATAGAAGCAATTCTGACAAAGCGGTGACGTTGTCAGCGAAAGGCCTGTCAGCTTGGATTGCCTCATAAAGCGGAACCAAATTATGCTCACGATAGTTTTGTAGAACCGTTAGCTTCAAACCGTCTTCGTTGCCAAATTCCCGGTACAAACCTGGTTTCGAAACCCCGGCGCGCTTGCAAATCTCATTGACTGAGACATTTGTCACCCCCTCAACCCAAAAACTTTCTTTTGCGATTTCAATAAGATGATCGCGATCAAGCGTCTTTGGGCGGCCTCTGAGGGCGGTTTTTTGCTGAGCACACATATTCTTTTATACCATCCAGTACTTTATCATTGCCTTCCAGTTTGATACCACCTAGTACACTGCAAAGCAACTGAAGACAGTACGCCATTTTGGCGATTCTAAGAAAGAGTGACCGATGACGAAAACCGTATTATTAACCGGTATTTCCGGCTTTATTGGACTGCACTGCGCCAAAGAATTGCTGAGCCAAGGATACATTGTCCGCGGTTCGGTTCGCAGCAAAAGAAAAGAGCAGCAAGTGCGCGATACGCTGACGGCTACATCTGTTGATGTCTCAAACCTGACAATCGTCGAGCTGGATCTTGGCTCAGACAAAGGCTGGGACGAGGCCGCAACGGGCGCGGATTATATCATGCACGTGGCCTCGCCCTTTATCTCTGCGGCCCCCAAACACGAGGACGAGATCGTTGTCCCGGCGGTTCAGGGCACATTGCGCGCCATGCGTGCCGCCAAAAAGGCCGGTGTTCAGCGTGTCGTTTTGACCAGCTCTGCAGGCGCAATGTTCAGCAAGCTGACGGGCGAAATTGGCCCAAACGACTGGACTGATACCAACGCGCCAAAAATGAGCGCCTATCTCAAGAGCAAGACACTTGCCGAGCGCGCCGCCTGGGATTTCATCAAAAACGAAGCCGCCGGAACCGATCTGGAGCTGACCGTCATTGCGCCCGGTGCCACATTTGGGCCGCCTGTGGGGGATGATTTCTCGGGCGAGGCCCTGTCCTCGATCGCGCGTATGCTGAGCGGTAAAATGCCAATGGTCCCAAAGGTTGCCATGCCTATGGGGGATGTGCGCGACGTTGCAGCCCTGCATGTCAAAGCGCTGGAAACACCCGAAGCGGCAGGCCTAAGGTTCCTTGTCGCCGACGCACCAGCCAGAAGTTTTCGAGATGTTGCACAGATGTTGAAGGACGGAGGATATACGGGTCCAAGCACCCGCCTTGCCCCCAATTTTCTTATGCGCATCATCGCGATTTTCGACAATGAAGCTCGCGGTATGGTGGGATGGCTTGGCCTGAACCTGAGCGGTGATAATTCAGCGACGCGCAAAACGTTTGGCTGGGCGCCTATGCCGTTCAAAAAGACGCTGTCTGAAACGGCCGCGAAAATCTCAGCGTTGCAATCCTAAGCCGGGGCAACCTGAACCTGATCACAGTAAAATGCGGGGCGCGCCGATATAGTTGGGCGTCTCGGTAGAACAGGCCGTGTGCCTGAACGCTTCTCCATTTCCATCACACGAGGAACACCCATGTCCAGCTTTCGGGATAGAAAGAAATTCGCAACCGTCTTTGGCAACCAGATGGCCTATATCGAAGAAGGTGAAGGCGACCCGATCGTCTTTTTGCACGGCAATCCGACATCGTCATATCTATGGCGCAACATCATGCCATATCTTGCGGGCAAAGGCCGCCTGATCGCACCCGATCTGATTGGGATGGGCGACAGTGACAAACTCGAAAACAGCGGCCCGGATCGGTACACCTATGCCGAACAGCGCAAATACTTATTTGCATTGCTCCAACAGCTGGACGTAACCGAAAACGTGACGCTGGTGCTGCATGATTGGGGCTCGTCGCTTGGCTTTGACTGGGCCAGCAAAAACGAAAGCGCCCTGAAAGGCATCGCCTTTATGGAAGCGGCTGTGAAAGCGTTGCAAAACTGGGATTCGTTTTCGGATGAAGGCCGAGCGTTGTTCGAAGGGTTCCGGTCCCCAGCAGGCGAAGAAATGGTTCTGGAAAACAATATCTTTGTCGAAGGGTTCATCCCTGCAGCGGTTCTGCGCGACATGAGCGAAGAAGACCTGAACGAGTATCGCCGCCCGTTTCTGAATGCGGGTGAGGACCGTCGTCCCATGCTCACCTTTCCTCGGCAGATCCCGATTGCTGGTGACCCAGCAGACGTGGCTGCGGTGGTCGACGCCTATTCCGAATGGCTGGGAAAAACAGACATTCCCAAGCTGTTCGTAAACGCCGAGCCAGGTATCATCCTGACAGGAGAGCTTCGCGATTTTGCCCGGAGCCTGTCGAATGTGAGCGAAGTAACGGTTCCCGGACTTCATTACATTCAAGAAGATTCACCCGATGAAATTGGCGCCGCCATTCGCGATTGGCTCGATACGATTTAGCCCAAACCAAGGTGGCCTAGTCATGGTGGGATGGCGCGAACAGCAAGCCATTCCGCCAGCACATTTCAGCGTTGAACGCGGCCACAATCCCCCCTTCTCTTATTCCTCTGACGTTAAGGATCACACCGTGACGACGTGTTTTCGCGACAAGAAAAAATTTGCATCTGTTCTTGTCAGCCCAATGGCCTTTATCGAAGAAAGCGACCCGATCGTTTTTCTGCTCGGCAACCTGACATCGCCCCATCTGTGGCGCAATGCCATGTCCAACCTATCGGGCAGAGGCCACCCGATTGCGTCTGATGTGATCAGTACGGACGGCATCGACAGTCTCGAAAGCCATGGCCCGGATCGTCACTCTGTCACCGTGCACCGTAAATATCTGTTTAAACTACTCGATCAACTCGGGTTGGAGGAAAACCTCACATCGGCTTTGCAGGATTGGGGTTCGGTGCTTGGCGTTGGCTAGGTGCGTCGTGGTCCATGACCCACAACGTGAATTCGTTTGCACATTCCCCGCCGACCAAAGTTTCCCCAGTTGGACTGACCCACAACCCTACCCCCAAATAAGAGAGAAAAATGCTTAAAATTGCAGTCATCGTCCTAGCCGCGTTGAACATGGTTTTGTTTGCGCCCACCATCATCGCTACAGCGATCCAGAACCCGACACCCGAAAGCTTTTCAATTTCCTTTGCGCTGGCTGGGTTCTTGATCATGACGTCTGCCCTGCTTGTTTGGGCGTCCCGTAACTTTCCTGCGCGCGCGCCCGTCCTGTTCTGGAACGGAATGGTTCGCGTTTTTGCGTCTTGTGCAACGGTGTATGCGATCAGCGTTAACATCGAAGATGCCGCGCGCTATGCCTTTGTGGCCTTTGATCTGACCGCAGGGATCATTTTAATTATTGGCGCGATCAAGACATCCCCACATTCGTTCTGGGCGCTTTTGCTGTGGCGTGTTGGTGCGCCCTAAAGCGGCCGGTTAATCGCCCATAACAGATGGCTTGTCGCGGGGGCATTTTTTCCCCTGCGCTCTGTCAATCTGCCTGCGACGTCAACAAAAAGTAATGCGTCATTATCAAGCCGTCATCTCTTTGAAACCGTGTCGGTAACAACTTGTTAAGTTGTAAGCTTTGTGCAGGCCCGGACCTTTGTCTACGGCACGAATATCGGTTTTATTCCGGTCGGTATTTTATACTTGCCTTACTATTTAATACCATATAGTACGAAATTATCCAATACAGAGAAACCCACAGAAAATAGCTGTCGGCACCTGCCCAACAGGCCATGCCGCTATGCCGCAATCAATCCAAAGACGCTGATGAACCCGAAGTCGGGTTTCCATCAACGCAAAAGTATCAAACCTAAACTGGAGAAACCGAATGACGCTTTCAATAAAGGTAAACGGAGAACAGCGCTCTGTTGATGCAGCCCCCGGAACGCCGCTCTTGTGGGTGCTGCGGGATGAGCTGAAAATGACAGGCACCAAATTCGGGTGCGGGGTCGCGGCCTGCGGCGCTTGTACCGTCCATATTGACGGACAGCCGACGCGGTCGTGCCAGACCTTTGTCGAAGACATTCAGGACGCCGAAATCACGACGATCGAAGCCATGGAAAACTCTACCGTTGGCGCTGCTGTTCAACAGGCGTGGAAAGAGCTTGATGTTGTGCAATGCGGATATTGCCAGTCCGGCCAAATCATGTCCGCGGTTGGTCTGTTGACGGAAAATGCAAATCCCTCTGCCGAAGACATCGACGATTACATGTACGGCAACGCCTGTCGCTGCGCGACGTATCAACGCATTCGCAGTGGCGTTCAACGCGCTGCAGAAATCCTGGAGGGTTAATTTATGACCATCGAAACATCGCGCCGCAATTTTCTAAAGGGTGCCAGCGCATCTGTGGCCGTTCTTGCCTTTGGTGCAACACCAAACGGGGGCTTGGCCTCATCACCTGTGCAATCCAGCAACATCACCCCGTTCGTCAAGATCCACGCAGACGGTACCGTTACGGCGATTATCAAGCACTTTGAAGGCGGACAGGGTGCAGCGACAGGCCTGTCCACATTGATTGCCGAAGAAATGAACATGGAGCTGGCAGACATTCAGTTTGAAACAGCGCCGGCGGACATAAATGTATACAGCAACCTGTTTTTTGGGTTCCAAGGGACCGGTGGCTCAACCGCGCTGGCGAATTCGTTCATGCAGTATCGCACAGCGGGCGCAGCCGCGCGTGAAGTGATGTTGCAAGCCGCGGCCATAGATTGGGGTGTAAACGCCAGTGAACTGGTTCTCAAAGATGGCGTTATTTCTGGAGCCGGAAAAACAGGCTCCATTGGCGAATTCTTGTCTACAGCGGCTGGCATTGAGGTTCCAGCAAAGCCTACTCTGAAGGCCCCCGAAGAGTGGACCCAGATCGGAAACCCGCAAAAAAATCGGTTGGATAGCAGCGCAAAGATTAACGGCCAAGCGGTCTTTGGGATGGACATTCAGCTGGACAACCAGATGGTTGTTGCGGTCAAACGCATGCCAAAGTTAGGCAGCGTCGTGAGTTCGTTTGACGACACTGCATCCAAAGACGTTCCCGGATTTATCATGGCCAAAGCGTTGCCAAACGGGAAAGGCGTTGTTGCCTATGCAGAAAACACTTGGGCGGCATTTCAGGCACGGGACGCCCTGAACGTGGTCTGGGACGACACGAATGCAGAAAGCCGCAGCAGCGCGGACATCAAAGAAGAGCTTTTGGCTGCTGTGAATACTGCGCCTCGGTATCAGGGAACAGAAGTCACCCTGGACGCAGCAAACGCGGCGATTGATGGCGCAAAAACAGTTGTCGAACGCGAGTTTTATTTCCCTCTGCTGGCGCAGGCGCCTATGGAACCATTGTCCGCGACCATCGCTCCGACGGAAGATGGGGGCGTGATCATGTATGATGGTACGCAGAACCAGACAGGTGATCACCAGTTGATGCATCAGATCCTCGGCCTGCCGATGGAGAAAATTCAAGTCAAAACGATCTATGCCGGGGGTTTTTTCGGTCGCCGCTTTACCATCGATATGGACTACGCAACCGAAGTCACACTGGCCTATTCCATGACGGATGGGACACGTCCGGTGAAACTGGCTTGGTCACGCGAAGATGACATCACAGGTGGCTGGTACCGCCCTGCCTTTGTACACAAAGCGCGTATTGGTCTGGACGAAGATGGCAAAATCATCGGTTGGGATCATCGGGTTGCAGGGCATGCAATTGCCAAAGACGGCCTTTTCAAGGATTTCTTTGTGCGCGATGACGTTGACCATTCTTCCATCGAAGGTACGGCACATTCTGTTTATGCCATTCCTGAAATGCACGTGGGATTGACGGACGCCGGGAAATCAACAACCGCCACCTATTGGCGGTCGGTGGGTCACAATCACAACGCTTATGTGACGGAAACCATGATGGATGTTGCGGCGGCGGCAGCGGGTCAAGATCCTGTCACCTTCCGCCTCGCCCATCTGAACTCGGATTCAGCGGATCATCAGCGCAAGGCACATGTCCTGCGTGAGGTCGCTGAAAAAGCCGGGATCGGCCAAGATCTGCCAGAGGGCCACTATCATGGCGTTGCGGTTCACAAATCATTTGGCACCTTTTGTGCCCAGGTTTGCGAAATCTCGATCAATGACCGCGACTATGTTCAGATTGAAAAATACACAGCCGTTGTCGATTGTGGCGTTGCTGTGAACCCTGACGTGGTCAAGGCGCAGGTCGAAGGCGGCATCGGATATGGCGTCGGGCACATCATGCGCGATGAGATCACTCTGGAAGACGGCGCTGTCGTGCAGCAAAACTTCCCGGATTACGAACCGCTGCGGATCACCGACATCAAAGCGATTGACGTGCATGTTGTGAAATCCAACGAAGCCCCCAGCGGCATTGGCGAGCCCGGCTTGCCACCTGCGGGCCCTGCATTGGGGAACGCGATCGCGGCGTCAGGACGCCCTGCGATCACGCATCTGCCTATGATCTACAACGGCGTTGATTTCGTTTAAGAAAACTCTGCGTTGTCCGCAAAATAGCGGGCAACGCCTTGCCTGTAATTCATGCGAAATGTGACCTGTCTTTCGGCCGATCACCATACGCAGCAAAGGTGATTTCCCAATGTTAATGACATCCTCTTTCGATATGGCCGCAAGCCGTGACGCAATAACTGAGACCCTTCGCTACGAAGGAGCAGCGGCGCTAGCGATCATTATTGGGATCGAAGGCCCGTCTTATCGTCCATTGGGCGCCATGATGGCCATTCTGGATGACGGCACACGTATCGGGACCCTGTCTTCGGGCTGTATCGAGTCTGATATTGCCCAGCATGCTCTCAAAACGCTCGAAACCGGTGACCCGGTCAGCATTCGCTATGGACATGGGTCCCCCTTTTTCGACATCCAGCTGCCCTGCGGGGGCGGTCTGGATATTCTGATTGTGCCGCGTCCCAGCAAAACAGTGTTACAGCAGCTAGAGCAGAAACGTAGTTTGCGTGTTCCCAGCACCTTGGAAATCGACGTTACGACGGCGGAAATGGCCCTGTCAGAAACCTCCGTCACCGAGCTGGCCGATGGGGTGTTCAAAGCGCATTTCCAACCTGACATGCGGTTTCTGATCTTCGGAAAAGGCCCCGAGGCCAGCACTTTTTCGGCTCTGGTAACCTCAAGCGGGTATCCTAATCTGTTGCTGTCGCCAGATATTGAAACCTTACAAGAAGCGGAACGCTTTGGTGGGAAAACCGTGCATCTGACCCAAAAATCAATCCCAGATGATGTGAAAATAGACCCAAGAACCGCGGTCATTTTGTTTTTCCACGACCACGATTGGGAACCGGGGATTCTGGCCGATGCTTTGACGTCCGATGCGTTTTACATTGGCGCACAGGGCAGCAAACGAGCGCGGGATTCGCGACTGTTGGAATTGGAAAGACTGGGATTACGCCCACAAGACCGTGCCAGATTGTTCGGACCGGTTGGTTTGATTGCGTCGGCGCGGGATGCAAGAACACTCGCGGTTTCTACGCTTGCTGAAATTCTGGCACAAGCCGCATAGGTGCTATGACCCCAGTTGGCAGGCCCATTAAACGTCTCTGCAATTGTGGTTATATTTTCTTTGGAACAACACGATGGTTCGCAAACCGGTACTCCGTAATGTGTCAAAAACTACAAACATCACCACACGGTCATTGCTTCTTTGATGAACTTAACAGCGCGGTTCTCGGATCTTTCTTCACAACCAACCTTACTGACGTTCAAAGAAGCGCATGATTGTATTGGCGGTGAGGGATTGGTCGGACAACGCGACTCCGTTTTCGACCATACGATACGCGATCTCACTCTCGTTAATATAAGTCATCAAAGCATTCAGGTCGCCGGTTGTGAAATCCATTCCAGCAATGCTTGGGCTGTCTTCCTTGCGCATTTCATCGGTAAGGGGCCCTATGTCTTTTTCAAAGGCATCTGCGCTTTGAACCATCAGCCACCCATTGGCTGTCTGATATTGAAAGCCGCCGTTCAAAACCTCAAAACGATTGTATAAGCCACAAAATTGGGCCTTGAGGGCCGTGTGGTGCTGTTCAGGTGCAACCACATTGACCCCACAAATGCCGTTTACGGCGTTGGGGTGCATTAACCATTCGAGCACATAGATAAGGTCGGGACGATGTTGTTGGCACAGAAAAAGCGACAATCGTGGAAATTTTGTATCGGGTAATAGTGCCAGCGTGGTTTTGGTGCGCCCTTCGGTACCGTCAGGCAGGATCACATCGCGGCCAAATTCTAGATGCCCTGCGACGACCAGACCTGCATTTTGTGCATGTTTGGCATCCTCAACCGCATTGGTGCTGTGCAGCGCTGACAGGGCAACGCCTTCGCGGGTATTCAAGTGTTCATGGATATGCCGTCCGAACCGAAAATCCCCTGCGGGCACTGCGTCAAGTAGCGTGTCATCATAGATGCCCATGATTTCAAGTAGACAACCGTCAAACATCGCAAGGCTCGTACTTGTCCCCCACGGGTGCTTGCCGATGGCCGTCATGTTAAAGCCCAAAGAAATCAGCAAGTCACGCAACGCATCAATATCGTGGGTCGCCAGCAGTGGGTGATCGATTCCAAAAGAAGCGTTCATGAAGAAGGTTCACTTGTCTGAGTAAAACTGACGCGGGCCGGGCCCCGAATGCTGGCCTTTGATCCAACGGCAACCATGCCTTTGGGAATGTCGTCCACGACAATGGAACCAGCAGCGATATTGGCGTGGGCCCCGATGGTGATACCCCCCAATAGGACGGCGCCTGCACCAATTACAGCCCCCCTACCAACATGAGGATGTCGCCGCGCGCCGCTGTCATTCAGGGTGCTGCCTAAGGTGACGTTGTGCCAGATCGAAACGTCTTCGCCGATCACAGATGTCTCACCGACAACAAAGCCTAAGCCATGATCAAGCCACAGCCCAGCGCCGATCTGCGCGGCTGGGTGAATGTCGGTCGCGAATGCCCGACCGCACCTCGCCTTGGTCGCGAGGGCGAGATGTGTGTCACCGTCCATCCAAAGTTTATGGGCGACGCGGTGCGCCATGATGGCCTGCACACCGCGCGAAAATAGCAAGGTTGCAGATTGGCCGCCTGGTTCGAAATTACGACGTGCGGTTTCGGCAATGTCATAAAGGGTGGTTTCCACCAATTGGCTATCGGAAGCGTAAACCAACTGCACGACGTTCCCAATGGCATCGCTGTTGCAGATCTGACTGAACAAAGCCCCTGCCAATTGCGGAAAATCCTCAAAATCGCTGAGATTAAGCAGCTGTGCCAATTGAGGGTCATCGTTCAGTAATGCACGGACGTCATCAACCAGTTTCATCAGTTTACCCTTTAGGAAACATACCCGAATGCGATGCGTGGTTTGGGCGCGCTGTCAAGCCAGACGCTCTTGGCAGAGGTGTATTCCATCAACGCATCTGTGCCACTAGAGCGCCCAAAGCCAGAGCTAAGTGAACCACCAAAAGGCGAGGAGACATGGATCGCCTTGTAGCTGTTGATCCAAAACGTACCCGCACGCACAGCATCGGCCATTCGATGCGCCCGTCCCACGTCGGCCGTCCACACTGCACCCGCCAGTCCGAAATCAGTGGCGTTAGCGAGTTCGATTGCGTCGGATTCGTCTTCGAATGGGATCGCCGTAACAACAGGACCAAAGATTTCCTGCTGTGCGGCCTTTGTCCCATTGGACAATCCGGTCAGGATGGTAGGTGGGACAAAGTAACCCTGATCTTGGGTGTCAGAGCGTGTGAGGATCGAAGCGCCTTCGTTTTTGGCAAGTGCCACCATGTCGCTGACATGGGCAAACTGGCGGGCATTGCTGATGGGGCCAATTTCAGTGGCGTCATCCAGTGGGTCGCCCAGTTTGATGTTGTTCATGCCCTTAGACAGCATATCGACCAGTTCTGCGTGAACCGACTTATGCACAAGCAGACGTGATCCGGCCACACAACTTTGCCCTGCCCCAGAGAAGATCGCCGCCTGAGCGCCAAGGCATGCATGTTCCAGATTGGCATCATCAAAAACGATGTTCGCGGACTTGCCGCCAAGTTCTAGTACCGCTGGTTTCAACGCTTTGGCTGCTGCAACCGCAACCCGTTTGCCTGTCTCAGGCGAGCCAACAAAAACGACTTTGCGAACTGCCGCATGCGCGATTGCCGCCTGTCCAGATGTCGGACCTAATCCGCAAAGCACGTTAACCAAACCATCAGGCAAGCCCACGCTTTCGGCAAGTTTAACGAGGGCGACGGTTGTGATCGGAGTCAGTTCACTCGGTTTGATCACCACACCATTGCCGGTCGCAATCGCTGGTGCGATTTGCCATCCGGCGGTGAAAATCGGTGCGTTCCAAGGGGTGATCTGGAAGACAACACCCAGCGGTTCACGTTGCGTGTAATTCAGGTGACCAGACGGCACGGGGATAACCTCACCATGCAGCTTATCAGCCCATCCCGCATAATAGGCGAACATTTCCGCGACTTTCGCAACTTCGATCCGGCAGTCACGTATCGGCTTGCCAGCGACGATGGCCTCAATCGTGGCCAGCGGTTCCACATTGGCCAGAACAATGCCCACGATGTTTTGCATGACCTGACCACGAGCCGCCGCCGAGATACCCTTGGCCCAACCAACCTGCGCATTTTGAGCGGCTTCGCAGGCCTTTGTCGCCAGTGCTTCGCCTGCATCCGGATAAGTCAGCAAAACCTCTTCTGTGAAAGGATCAACCAGCTGAACGTCAGCTCCTGTTCCTTCAGTCAGAATGCCGTTGATCAGGCATTGGGGGTGCGAACCAAGCCCAAGTGCGGCCATTGCGTCCTGTAGTTTTTGCTTGCGATCTGACATGTCAAACCTCCTTCGCGTTGGTTTTGACAATGGCGTTAAAGTCGTCGCCGTCGGCGATGTCTGTTGACCCATTGAGCCAGATGTCAGCGATCTTTTCAAAACCGCTTAGATCAACATCCGTATTTTTCGCAAGATCAAGCGCGAGGCCTACATCTTTGCGCATCAATCCCATCGTAAATCCAGAATCAAAGGCGTCGTTCAGCACCCATTTGGGGAAATTGACCTCACTCACACCGCTGCGACCAGACCCTGCATTGATCCCTTCCAACAGATCTTCGGGTTTGACCCCCGCAGCTTGACCAAGACGGATCGCTTCGCCGACCAACACCAGATTGGCCGCGCACAGCATATTGTTCGCGATCTTGGCCGCATGGCCAGCGCCCGACCCACCGACCCTTACCGTCTTTGCGGTGAGCGCATCCAGGACAGGCCGCAACGTTTCAATCGCGTCAACGTCGCCGCCCAACAACATTGTCATCGTGCCGGCATTGGCCGCTGCTGGGCCACCACTGACTGGGCCATCAACAAAGACAAACCCATGTTCTGCCCCTTTGGCGGACATGGCTTGCGATGTTGCGGGCTCTGATGTTGAGGCATCCAAAATGACCGTTCCAACCTGAATATCAGGCAATATTTCGTCCATCACGGCCTCGACCACTGCCGCCTTGGGCAAAGAAAGAATGATCCCATCACAGGATTTGGCCAAGACGCCGGCAGAAGCGGTTGTCGTAGCCCCAAGGGCTGACATTTTTCCGCTATTCTCTGGACTTGGATCAAAGCAGGTTACGTCAAACCCGGTTTTGATCAGTTGGGTAGCCATGCCGCCCCCCATGTTTCCGCATCCAATAATTCCAAGCCGCATTGCCATTGGTCCTTTCGCGTATTTCAGCGAATATGCCCTATCCGATTGGCGCAATATAGAACAACCGATGACCCTTTTTGTTGCGCAGGACGCAACGAAAAGGCGTCATGTAAATGCAGACATAGACTTCAAATGCTTAAGCAAAAGCTGGGCCGCCTGCGGAAGCTTTCGACCTTCTTTGCGAATTAGGGATGATTGCCCATCTGGGAAAATCGAGCGCGGGATCGAACGCGCCACCATCAATCCCGCGGATAGCTCGCTTTCGACAACGAATCTTGGCAAGATCGTGCAGCCCATATCATTGCGCACAAATGCCTTCAGTGCTGCGATCGATCCGGTCTCGATTACGGCGCGCAACCTTACCCCTTGCCTTGCTTCGGCGGCGGTAATCATCGCTCCGATGCCAAAGCTTTTGGGCGGAACCGCACATGGCATCGCAGCAAGGTCATCCAATGAAAACGGCTGCTCTGTGTCATAAAATCCGCCGCGTTTGACCAGCCCAACAAGTGGCTGCGCGCAAGACGTTTGAACCCTGATCTGCGGAGCCTTTGGAACATTATATGCCAGCCCAATATGCGCCTGTTCTGACACAACTTGATGCAAGACATTCTCGGTTGATCCAACCGACAGCGAAAATGTGATGTCAGGGAAAGCCATCAAAAATGCAGCCAATGCGTTGTCGAAAAGATCGCCAACAAAGCCTTCTCCAACTGCAATCGAAACCTTGCCGCGCTTCATCCCAGCAAGAGCATCAAATTCAGATTGAAGCAGATCAAGCGCGCCTTCTTGCTGTGAAAGAAACGCGATTAACAATTCGCCCGCCTCTGTCGCACGAACACCAAGCCGCCCGCGTTCAACCAATGTCGTGGCCAGCCTTTTTTCGAGCGCAGAAATGTTGCGGCTAACAGTGGATGGTTCCAAAGCGAGCTGTTCAGCAGCGCCGCGCACTGTGCCGCACTGAATTGCGGTCAGAAAGCAGGAGGTTTGTCTGGGATCAAGGGTATGCATGACCGCACCATAACGCAACAAACCCAGCCCAACCAACGCAACAGACGCAACAGACGCAACAGACGCAACAGACGCAACAATAAACAGCCCGAGACCGCCATCAATTGACTCGCGTTTTATCGCGTTGAACCAACGACAAGAGCGGTGGTTTCAATGCGTCGTCCCCAATCGTCACGACGCCTGTTCTGCGGTCACGATGCCCAGAACATCATCGGTCAAAAAGCCGAACGCGCGTGGGCATGTGATGTCGGGCAGAACTTCGATGTCATATAGTTCCTCAACCTGACCATCGATGCGGAACCATTCGACGCATCGCCCATTGGTCAGATCGATGACCTGCAAGCCGCACCAAGGGTCGCTATCCCTGCGGCTCAGCGCGTCGTCTAATGCGAGCCCTTCAAAACGTTCATAGCGGGGTTTTGACAATCCAACGAAGGCAAAGTTGCCATGAAATGACAGCCCCCGCACAAATCCGGGGCAAAATGCCAAGGGCGTAAAGTTTTGATCTGCGGGTTTGGTCAGATCGACCCAGCCCAGTTCGCCAGTGCCAGAGTTCAACACCCAGAGCCGGTCGTTATGGACCCGCGGCGAATGGGGCATCGACAATCCTTGGCAGACGATTTCATCGGTTTGAACATCAATAATGACACCGCCATCGGCGCGTCGATCACGCCAGCCGTCAATCGTGTCAGATTTACTAACCGCGCTGGCATATTTGATCGCGCCGTCCTGCATGGCCAACCCATTTAAGTGGCATCGATCCTCGGAAATGAGCGTTGAAACAAAACGGGGTTTCCAGACGGGTTTGAACGAATGCACATCCGAAAGTTCGGCGATGCAATTGTACCGCGTATTGACAAAATACACGGTGCCTTGGTCAGAAACGCCAACGTCATGGGCGTCCAAAATCCCGGTAAAATGCGCCGTTCTAGGAATAAAACAATCGGTGAATTGTTCATCCATGACCTCATTCGGGCGCAAGATATTTGTCATGCGGTAAACATGCGCCAACGTCGCCAGATACAGCGTTTTGTCCCGGTAAAACAGGCCCATCGCTTTTTGAAACACCTGTTCGTTGACCATCAAGCCACCCGATAGGTTCCGCCCCAGCAGGTACAGCCGCCCCGATTGATATGATGTCAGTGCCACGGCAATATTGAGCTGCGCCATGAGCCCGACAAAGCCTGCGGACACGGAATATTTCGCTTGGGATGCGGGTTTTGTGTGTTCAGACGGTTCGGGCATAACGGGTGTCCTGCATTAACGGGGCGATACTGGCTAAGGCTTAGAAATCCAGGCTATTTCGCCCACGACGTGTTTACAAGGCATCCAAGGCGCGTCAATATTCCCCCAAAATTATGTACCGCTTTTATTTAAGGTCCTCAGTTTTGATTAACAATCGCAAGACCCGTCGTCGTCAAGCCGCCATTGTCCGAAAACAAAATCGCGATTGCCTCGCGAAACATCATGGGCCAGCTGCCCGTGCGATGGTTGGGGTTGTTGGGCTTGGGGCTGCGATTGCGTTTCCGGGGGCTGGCCACAGTCAGAGCATCCCACCCTCTGTCGTATCAGATACATGCACGATTTCCGGGACATCTGCGACATGTAGCGGGGATTTGTCATCGGGGATCACGACAACCGGCCCCGGCGTTGATGCGGTTACAGTGCAATCCCTGACCGGGGATATCGCCCCCGATGCAGGCGTCGCCGGTATATCCTTTATCAACGAAGAGAGCGATGATGCCGGGATCGAAATAAACGTCACCGGGGATGGCCATCAGATCAGCACAAACGGTGCCTCTGGTATTGACGCAGTAAGTGCTGCGGCAGGCGGCGGTGATGCATACTTTGCCGGTGGTGATATCACGATCACATCGGATGCGGACATCACAACATCAGGCGCCTCTGCGCATGGGATATCAGCCGCCACTGGTTTTAGCAGAGCCTTTGACGCAAGCGACATTCGCATAACGTCCACGGGCGACATCGCAGCCTCTGTTGAGGGGTCAATCGGCATCAACATCGTGAACAGCACCTATGGAGGAATGGGTGTTGTGCAGTCCACAGGCGATATTGAAAGCGGACTTTCAGGAATTAATGTCCGCACGATATATGGTGCAGTTTCCATCACGTCCGTAGGGAATATTACCTCGACGGACGGGATATCGGCGCGCGGCGTCGGTTCGGGTATAGATATCGCATCCACGGGGGACATTGCTGCCTTAGGTCATGGTATCCGCACCTTAGGCCATGACCTGGATATTAACATCCAGTCCACAGGCAATATCGCGGCGGGTTCCGGCGATGCGATCAATATCCAAGCCAATAGCGACGCCATTGATGTGACATCAGTCGGGGATCTATCAAGCGCTGCTGGAAATGGTATCGGAATCGATCTGCGCTATCGTTCTGATGCCGATATTACCATTTCAACCACCGGTGATGTCACCGCGGAACACACGGCAATCGCCATCGGACATTCCGGATATGCGTCCAGCGGAGACGTGACCATTACGTCGGTTGGGAATATCGCGTCTCATTCTGGATCTGGTATTGTGACCAATCTGGAGGATGGAAACAGGACCATCCATTCGACCGGGGACATCACGGTTCATAGCACCGGCATTTTCGCCAATTCCTACATGGGTCAGATTTCCGTTCAGTCTGAGGGGAACATTCACTCCGGGTTTAATGGGATTTCGGCATTTGGCGGCGCGGTGGATGTAATTGCTGATGGTAATATCATGACAGAAAGGGGCGATGGAATTCGGTCCTATTCACTGTTTTCCACCAACATCCAGTCAACCGGCAACATCACCGCCCTGACCGGGACCGGCATCGAAGCACGCGCGGGCATTTTAGCGGGCAATCTGCACGTTGAAACGTCCGGCACCATCACTGCGCAAACAGGCATTGAGATGCGCGATAATTACGACGGTCTGGATCGGCTTGATGGGCTGAATTTGATCAACTCAGGTCACATAACAGCCGATCAATCCGGGGTGTTTTTCAACACATCGCAGGACCGGGCATTGTCCATCACCAATTCGGGGTCAATTGTTGGGGAAACCGGGATTTTCAGCACCGGATCCGTCGAGATTGTAAATTCAGGCCATATCCAGGGCGATGGTGGCTTTGCCATCAACCTGACTGGGGACAGCGCGGATGTGCTCACACTGGACGCCGGTTCAACGATTGTCGGTGCCATTGATTTTGGCAACGGCAATGACGGGCTGGGGGGCGCCAATGCGAATGATATTGATGTGCTCAATCTAAATGTTTCGGCGGGTACCAGCACCATTTTGCAATTTGCCGATGCCAGCGGGTTGGACAGTGATTTCGAAAGCATGCCCGAGATCATTAATTATTCCGGCCCGAACCAATTGGTGACGCTTGATTCCAACCTTGTCGTCTATGACATGACCAGCTTTGCCGCGCCGTCGGCATTTATGTCTGGTTTGTCGGGCGGTGTTTTAAACGCGCTCGACAGCCAAAACAACGCGGCCAATTTGGGGGCAACGAGTGATATCGTGTCGCGCGGTGTCGGCGTCTGGCCATCAGAGCCGCCGCAATTCTGGGGCGCTGCATTTGGCGGTCGTTCATCCACCGGATCAAATGACACCGCAGGAGAGCTAGAACACAGCTATTCCGGATTTACAGTTGGGATGGAATCCGACGTCTCAAACTCAGAGGGCGTCTGGGGGATCCTTGCAGGGGCCACCAACAGCAGCATCGATCTGTCATTGGGCGCGGGCAACACCGACATCGCGTCGGCATTTGCAGGTGTTTATTGGCGGCGTGACTTTGATGATGTGCAATTGCGCGCCTCGTTGCTTGGCGGTGTGACCGAAAATGACACGACCCGGGTGATCAACGCGTTGCCCGCAACCGGGTCCTTTGAGGGGACTTTCATTGCGCCATCTGTGGCGGTTGCTGTCCCGTTTGAAATCGCTGACGTCTCAATGACGTTCGACACGCGCGCGACCTATATGCAAATGCAGCTCGATGGCTACACCGAGGATGGCGCCGTTGAGACATTCATTCATGGTCGCGATGTGTCTGTTTTTAATCTGCGGTCTCAAATCCAAACCCAGTCCCTTTTTGATGAAATGGGGTGGGCACAGTCTCAGCTGAAATTGCGGCTTGGGGTTGATGCGACCGTTGACGCAGGTTCTGAACCGGTTATGGCCACGTTGCTTGGGTCAACCGTTGAATTTGACTCTCAAAATCTGGATGAAATTAACGGGTTCGTCGGCTTTGATTTCTTGCATCAATCCGTCGACGATCACTGGGACATCGCGCTAAACGGCGAAGTGCAAACAGATTTTGAATCCGGTTACGGTGTAAATTTGGGTGTGCGGGTCAATTTTAGCTTCTGACGAAACGTTCAGACGGCCCAAAAGTCGGATGCATACATCGCCAATGTCGGCTGTGCCAAATGATCGACGACAACCTCAATTGATCACCACGCTCAACCTGTTTTCAAAGCCCAAAGACCCAGTTTTGGCCAGTCTTGATCACCTCTAGACAGGCTCGGGGGTCATTTGTTGGATGACGGCGACCTCAACTAAGGCAATGTTCTCTATATCAGCGCCGAAGATGACCCATCAAACACAACGCGCCCGCGCATCGACGCGATGGGTGGCACTCCTGCGAGAATCAGAGCCCTCAATGGCCGACTTGCCTTTGAGGACGCGGGTTTGAAGATGCTGCGCGCTGAACTGGATGAATATGAACGTGAGCTAATTATCATTGAGCCATGGGTTTTGTTCATCCCACCTGTCATACGCCTAAAGGACCCAAAGCTCAGATCGAAGCCTTAATCGACAAGCTTGAAAGCGTTGCTAAGGATTATGCTTGTGTTGATGTTCTGATCCGACATTTGACGAAGATGAAACAGGATAATGCCCTTGTCCCCAAGGATTGGATTTCCTAAACGAGCATAGTCGGAGCAAGCCATGTGTTTGATCTATAGGTGGTTTTCCAATTGGCACCTATACGACACCCAGCGACATCAGTCGATGAAGATGTCGGCAAAACATCACATCCAACATATTGTTTTCATTTGGTAAAAATGGTGCCCGGGGGCGGAATCGAACCACCGACACGAGGATTTTCAATCCACTGCTCTACCCCTGAGCTACCCGGGCACGGGTGAACGCGAGGCGTTCTGGGTGCGCGGTTTGTAGAAGAGGTTTGGAGGGGTGTCCAGAGGCTTTTTGTGGTTTTGCAAACAAA
Source organism: Aestuariibius sp. HNIBRBA575 (assembly GCF_040932005.1). NCBI lineage: Bacteria > Pseudomonadati > Pseudomonadota > Alphaproteobacteria > Rhodobacterales > Paracoccaceae > Aestuariibius > Aestuariibius sp. HNIBRBA575. The sequence continues at coordinate 426,940 of NZ_CP162414.1, read as the reverse complement.
CCGGGAATTGGCTGAATTCAAAGCGAAAAAACCGCTGTTAGGCCAAGGTACATCCTAACAACCGACCTGTGCGGGTGGGAGGACAATGCCTGGGCGCTATGATTTGTGATACTTCCAGGTCGGTGAGCCGCCTTTGCGGCATCAACCTAGGCATGGCCCGCATCAGACGACAATAACATCGGGTCAATCCCCATGGATTTCAGGGCGGCGCTCCATTTGTCGGCGACGGGTAGTCCGATGACGATTTCTGGGTCCGCAGGACAGCTGAGCCATGCATTCTGGCCGATTTCATCTTCGAGTTGTCCGGGGCCCCAACCGGCGTAACCCAATGTGAACAGGGCATTTTTGGGACCATTTCCCATGGCGATGTCCGACAAAATGTCCAACGATGCGCTTAGTCCGAAATGATCTGAAACCCGAACGGTGGTTTCTTCGGCGCCATATTCGGATGAATGCAGCACAAATCCGCGGGCGGTTTCCACGGGGCCGCCATAATGGATGTCCAAATCGGGCACTGCGTCCGCTGATGCAATATCAAGCTGTTCCAGCAGGCCGGAAAATGTCACGCCGGACAGGTGTTTGTTGATAATCAGCCCCATGGTTTCTGTGCTGGAATGGGCGCAAACGAACACGACGCTTTGATGAAAACGCGGGTCGGCCATATCGGGCATCGCGATCAAAAGTTGACCGGTCAGATTCTGTGAAGTCGGTTTCATATGTTGATGATGTGATGCTACGCCGCAACGTGCAAGGGGCGGTTCACGTTCGCCTCGCTGGAACGTGACTTTTATTGCTCCAAAGGGACGGTATGTTCGCATTCATGATCAAATGGATTCTTCCCCCCGTATTTGCTGCTGTGGCTGGCATGGCCTGTGCCCAACAGACGTCTGACATTGCCACCGCAGAGTTACTGCCGGGTTGGCGCATGGAAAACGGCAACCATATGGCTGGGTTGCGCGTGCGCCTGTCACCGGGGTGGAAAACCTATTGGCGTTCGCCGGGCGATGCGGGCATTCCGCCACATTTCACCTGGGAGGGGTCCCAAAACATTTCATCCGTGGTTTTTCATTGGCCGGTCCCGGATGTGTTTTATCAAAACGGAATGCGTTCCATCGGATATGAATCCGAGGTGGTCATCCCGATGGAGTTTCAGGCCGATGGGTCTGGGATTGCGCAATTGTCCGGGCAGGTCGAAATTGGCGTCTGTCAGGATGTGTGCGTGCCAATGCAATTGCAGTTTTCAGGGGAATTGTCCCCCCAAGGCACCCGTGATCTGGCGATTGTGACCGCGTTGGTGGACCGCCCGCAATCCGCAACAGAAGCAAATGTAACGCAGGTGGATTGCCAAGTTGAGCTGACATCAGACGGCATGCATTTGTCGGCGCAGATCAACATGCCCGATGCAGGGACAAATCCCGGCGAAGAGGAAATGGTAATCGAAACCGGGGATCGCGCCATTTGGGTGTCAGAGCCGGAAACCCATCGTCAGGGTGATGTTCTGATGGCAACGGCTGATTTGATGCGGGTGGATGGCGGCGCATTGGTGCTGGACCGGTCGGCCCTGCGGTTCACTGTGCTGGGAACGGAGCGCAGCGTGGACATCATGGGATGCACCGGCTGACCGTAACACGGCGCGCGCCTGCGCGACAGGGGACGCCATCCTTATGCCGTGAAAACCCGTTGGCCGACCAGATCGCCATTGCACAGACAAACAGCCCAAATGCAATTCTGCCCCCGAGCTTCTGCCCCAGAGAGAGGGCCGCGTATTCAGGGCCTCAGCCGGGTATCGCCATCAACCGTTGGCCGCACTCAATTGGAACAAACCAACCCATCGCTGGGTGCGGCCGCGCCTAGCTCTGCTTTGATACGTGGCGGGATGTCATTGGTTAAACCATCCTCACCGTTGATCAGCATCAGGCAGTTTTTACACCGGATTGTCAAAGAGCCGGTGCCTGCAGGCTCAGTAGATTAAGTCACAAGGATATGGGTGTTTTTTGAGTATTATTTCCGTCGCTGATTTTCAGTCAAACGTGGAAATATTTCGACAAAGTTGCAGGGCTTGTGGCGGTAATCGAGCTGAAGTTGCAAAATTTCATCCCACGCGTCTTTGCAGGCGCCCGGACTGCCGGGAAGCGCAAACAGGTAAGTGCCATTCGACACGCCCCCGGTGGCGCGGCTTTGAACGGCGCTTGTGCCGATCTTTTTCATCGAAACGATGGTGAAAACCGTCCCGAAGGCGTCGATTTCTTTTTCGTAAACGTCGCGATGTGCCTCAACCGTGACGTCCCGCCCAGTCAGGCCGGTTCCCCCGGTCGAAATGATCACGTCGATGTCTGGGTTGGCGCACCAAGCCCGTAATTGATCTGCGATTTCAACACGTTCGTCTGTGATGATCGCACGATCTGCCAGAATATGACCGGCGGCCTCAATCCGGTCGACCAAGGTTTGACCGGATTTGTCATCCCCCAATTGGCGTGTGTCACTGACGGTCAAAACAGCGATGCGAACGGGGATGAACTCTTTGGTGTCGTCGATACGGGACATGTCGGCCTCTTTCAGTTGCGCAAGGGGTCTGCGCCTTTGTCGTAAATATGGCATCCCGATTTTGGATCAACCATGTGGCAAAGCGTTCTGATCAGCCAGATGCGCTGGGATTATTGGCTGCGCAATTTGGCCTGCACAGCCAATAGATCCGCCCAAGCATCCCGTTTGGCGGCCGGGCGCTGCATCAGATAGGTCGGGTGGAAAATCGGCATGGCGGGTTTGCCGGCCACATCTGCCCAACTGCCCCGCAGTCGCGAAATCGCCCCGCGTCCCAGCAACGCAGTGCAGGGACCACTGCCCATCAAAATCACCACTTTGGGGTCAACCAGCGCAATGTGACGTCGCAAAAACGGCAACATCATTGCAAATTCTTTGGCATCCGGATTGCGGTTCTGGGATGGGCGCCACGGCAAAACATTGGTCAGATAGAGCGCGCCGTCCACATTCCGATCCAGACCAATCGCCATCGTCATTTTGTCCAGCAATTGCCCAGCGCGCCCAACAAAGGGTTGCCCCACGCGGTCTTCGTCGCGATCCGGGGCGTCGCCAATGATCATGACCTGCGCCCCCGGTTGACCTGCCCCAAACACAAATGACCGGGCCCCGCGTTTCAGGGTGCAATGGTCATAGGCTTCCATGGCGGCGGCCAATTCCGGCAGGGTGCTGGCGCGTTTTGCGGCGGCTTCTGCTTCGGCGACGGGATCGTCGGCAGCGGCCTTTGGAACGGCTGGGGCCTGATTTGACGCGGGCTGGGATGCGGATTTTGCGACCGGTTCAGGCAGATCATAGCGGTCAATTGGAACGTCACCGATCGCCTCAACCACGCCCAATTCGACCTGCCAATCCAGCAGGGCCAGCGCGGCATGCGGGTCCATATCATCCAGTGAAAGCGATTCCATATTAGCACCTTAATTCGATCCCACCCAAACCAACAGTCCTTGGGCCTTGGAACGGCGCGCTTTTTGTTGGCCAAAACCTGTTGGCTGCGGCGTCGCGCCCTTTCCACCAGCCACGGCCCAGCCTATAAAACGCCAACCCATCCCGGAGGCCCCATGACATTTCGCGCGCAGCACCTTCTTGGCATCGAACATCTGCATCCAACCGAAATCACCGCGTTGCTGGATTTGGCAGACAGCTATGTTGATCTGAACCGGGGTGCGGTCAAACATTCCGACGTGTTGGCGGGCATGACCCAGATCAACATGTTCTTTGAAAATTCGACCCGCACGCAGGCCAGTTTTGAATTGGCGGGCAAACGGCTGGGCGCGGATGTGATGAACATGGCGATGCAGGCCAGTTCGATCAAGAAGGGCGAAACCCTGATTGATACCGCCCTGACGCTGAACGCAATGCATCCGGATCTGTTGGTGGTGCGCCATCCCCATTCGGGCGCGGTGGATCTATTGGCGCAAAAGGTCAATTGCGCGGTGCTGAATGCCGGGGATGGCCGTCACGAACACCCCACTCAGGCGCTGTTGGATGCGTTGACCATTCGCCGGGCCAAAGGCCGCCTGCACCGTCTGTCGATCGCGATTTGCGGTGACATTGCCCATAGCCGCGTGGCCCGGTCCAACATCATGCTGCTGGGCAAAATGGAAAACCGCGTGCGCCTGATCGCGCCGCCCACCTTGATGCCGTCGGGCGTGCAGGAATTTGGTGTCGAAGTGTTCGACAACATGCAAGAGGGCCTGCAGGACGTTGACGTTGTCATGATGCTCAGGCTGCAAAAGGAACGCATGGATGGCGGGTTTATTCCGTCCGAACGTGAATATTTCCACCGATACGGGTTGGATGCGCAAAAACTGGCCTTTGCCAAGCCGGACGCGATTGTCATGCATCCCGGTCCGATGAACCGCGGCGTGGAAATTGACGGCACCATTGCCGATGACATCAACCGGTCCGTTATTCAGGAACAGGTCGAAATGGGCGTGGCCGTGCGGATGGCGGCGATGGATTTGCTGGCGCGCAATCTGCGGGACCGTCGGGCGGGGGCATCTGAAGCGGGCGTGATGGTATGACCACCCCGCTGAATGTTCCAGAATACGGGCGCGCGGTCTGGGTTTTCGCGATTGATTTACCTGACACGGCCATTGCCGCATTTCAGGCCGAAACCTATTCAGACCATGGCGAATTGCGGGATTGGCCGCTTTGTGATGCTTTGGGGCTGGATTGGCTGGATCACGATTTTATCGAAGTTTTCGAAGCGCAAACCATGCAGGAATATGGTTTTGCACGCTATTTAACCGAAGCAAACGGGCTGGACGAGGATGCCGTTGGCGCGGACGCGGATCAGCTGAATGCGTTGACGGGGCATGTTTTGCTGGTCTTTAGCGACGCGGTGCGATCAAAAACACTATCCCCCAAACCGCCATTGCGGTTGATCGGTCACTATCCCGACGCCAATCCAATTGCGCCGATGGATAAACTCTATGCCAAATCCGCCCAAGGCAATCTAAGCAAGCCAGCAAAGAAAGTGAAATCAGACGCCGCAATTGGCGGCAAAATCGCGCTTTATGCGATGATTGTGATGTTCGCGATTGTGGGCATGATGATCTGGGTCGCGGGATAAATTAAAAATGCGGTATAGGTCGGTCATTGATTAAATTCTATTTAGGAAATTTGATATGACTGACCTTCCTGATTTGTCGGGGTTGCTGAAGCCCGATGAAACCCTGATTTGGCAGGGTGCGCCAACACAAACCTCAAAGATCAAACATGGCGGTGCGATTTTTCGCATCTTTGGCGTGGTCATGCTGCTGTGTTTTTTGGTGGTTTTGCTTTTGGGACTGAACAATCTGGATGAAATGGACGGCGCGTTCGGCATTTGGATTGGGTTTCTTGTGATCAGCGGCACGCTGGCCATTGTGTTTCGAATTGTCATGCCCATCCTTGGCAAACGCGCCTTGATGCGCACACAATACGGCGTGACCAAAACCCGCGCGGTGATTGCTGTGGGCGACATCGCGCATCGCTATCCCGTTGCGAAATCGTCCAAAATCGAAGTGAACCCAAGCCGTAAACATGGCGTGCAAGTGGTGTTCATCCGGTTTAGACGCCGCCGCGTGCGCACAGGCCCATCTGAAACCCGGATCGAAGGCGGCGGGGTTCGTGCGTTCAATTTCCTATCCGCAGACGACGCGCAAGCCGCTGAAAAAGCGTTAAAATCCATCCGGGGCAAAGCGGTATGAATTACAAAGACACCGGCTGGGAAGGCATCTTGCGGCCCGATGAAACCGTTTTGTGGCAAGGCAAGCCAGATGGCTCCATCGAGTTGGACTTTTCTTCGTTCATGACCTTTGCGATCGGTCTGGGATTTGCCGGTTTTTCCATCGCGGTGATGATTGTCGGGGCCGGAATGCGCGGCTTTGGCTGGCAATTCGGGTTCCTACATTTGCTGGTGGGCCTATCTATGGCATTTGGGGCACTGTTCAAACATCCGATGCGACGTAGACGCACATGGTACACCCTGACCGACCGACGGGCGATCATCGCCCGCAACCCGCTGTTCTGGTTTAAGTCCTTGGATTCGTACCTCATTACGAAGGACACTGAAATTCATCTATTCGATGGTGCCCTGGGCAAAGTGGTATTTGGCACCAAAGAAATCACCGATGACGCAGGCACACGGGATGTGCGCTTTGGGTTTGAACGGATAAGAGACGACCGAGAAGTCTATCGCATCATGCGTGATTTGCAGGACAAACTGCGGGCCAAAGACGAAACCGGCCAACATTAAGGGACGAACATGTACGCACTGACCCCAACCAGCCCTTTGGCGGACAATGAAACGGTGATCACATCCTTTGTTGCACATCGTGGCACCTATTATCGCAATGGGGCGTGGTTGGCGGCAGGGGCAATGGCGCTGGGCATGGCGATCCTGTGGTTCATGGGCAATCCGCATGTCTGGACCGGGGCTGTGGGGGGATTGCTGGCCGTGGCGGTGCGGGTGTTCTACGTGGCGTCGGACGAACTGGCCGTGCGTTGGGATCTAACCAATCAACGGCTGTTGGGGCCGGGCAATCGGATCACAGCGCTGTCAGACATTCAGGACATCAAATCACTGGGGTCTGCTGTGCAGGTGGTCACGGCCACAGGCGACAAACATCTGATCAAGTATCAACTGGACACGGATGCCACAAAACGGCAGATCAAGGCAGCCCAAGCCGGAGACCGCATATGAACACCTTTTTCACCAATGCCCGTCTGATTGACCCCGAAGCCCAGACCGAAACCACCGGTTCACTGCTGGTTCAGGGGGGGGTGATCACACATATTTTTGCACAAGATGCCCATGATTCCGCCGCGATTGGCGATGCAGAGGTGGTGGATTGCGCTGGGGCCTGTTTGGCGCCGGGGATCGTAGATTGGGGTGTCAAAGTGTCTGAGCCGGGCGAGCGGCACAAAGAAAGCTTTCGATCCGCCGGACGGGCCGCTGCGGCGGGTGGCGTGACAACGATTGTCACACGGCCAGATACCGCCCCGGCTATCGACACTCCGGAAATCCTTGAATTTGTTGCCCGTCGCGCCAGTGCGGACGCGCCCGTGCGTGTGCTGCCCATGGCCGCCCTGACCAAGGGACGCGCGGGTCGGGAAATGACCGAAATCGGGTTCCTGATGGATGCAGGCGCGGTGGCTTTCACCGATTGCGATCAGGTCTGCACCGATAACAAAGTGCTGAGCCGTGCGCTGACCTATGCGCGATCATTGGGCGCGCTGGTCGTCATGCACCCCCAAGAGCCGGTTCTGTCCAAAGGCGCGGCGGTGACCTCTGGCAAATTCGCGTCGTTGCGCGGATTGCCCGGCGTGTCGCCCATGGCCGAACGGATGGGGCTGGACCGCGATGTCGCGCTGCTGGAAATGACCGGCGCGCGGATGCATGTGGATCAGATCACCACCGCACGGGCCCTGCCCGCGCTGGAACGCGCCAAAAACAACGGGTTTGATATCACCGCCGGTGTGGGCATTCACCATCTGACATTGAATGAATTTGACGTGGCGGATTACCGGACCTTTTTTAAGGTCAAACCCCCGCTCAGGTCAGAAGAGGACCGTTTGGCCGTGATCCAAGCCGTGGCATCGGGCCTGATCGATGTGGTCTGTTCCATGCACACACCGCAAGATGAAGAAAGCAAACGGCTGCCATTCGAAGAAGCCGCATCAGGCGCCGTTGCGCTGGAAACATTGCTGCCCGCCGCGTTGCGGTTGGTGCATAATGGCCATCTGACATTGGCGCAATTGTTCCGGGCGCTGTCGCTGAACCCGTCCAAACGGTTGGGGCTGGATACCGGGCGGCTAAATGTCGGCGCGCCTGCGGATTTGGTGCTGTTTGATCCGGATGCGCCCTTTGTGATGGATCGGTTTAAACTGCAATCGAAATCAAAAAACACGCCCTTTGACGGCGCACGTATGCAGGGCCGGGTCAAAGGCACGTGGGTTGGTGGCACCTGCGTCACAGCCTAGCGGTTTGGCGCGATTGCATGACCCCTCGACGGGATGCATGGGATCGGGCATTGATAAGGCACAGCAAATTTTAGGGAATGGACCATGCCGGAAATCAGCTCTGCGATGCAAATCTTGGTGTTTTGGGCCGCGTTTGGCTATCTGCTCGGCTCGGTTCCGTTTGGGGTGCTGTTGGCGCGGGTGTTTGGGCTGGGCAATTTGCGCGACATTGGATCGGGCAATATCGGTGCCACCAATGTTTTGCGCACGGGCAACAAAAAGGCGGCTTTCCTGACGCTGCTCTTTGATGGCGGCAAAGGCGCGGTTGCGGTGCTGCTGGCCCGGCATTTCGCGGGCGAAGACGCGGTGCAATTGGCTGGGCTCATGGCCTTTATCGGGCATTGCTTTCCGATCTGGCTGCGGTTCAAAGGCGGCAAAGGGGTCGCGACCTTCTTTGGTATTCTGCTGGCTTGGGCTTGGCCGATTGGGCTGATCGCGGGGGCCACGTGGTTGCTGGTGGCGGCGATCACCCGTTATTCGTCCATGTCGGCGCTGTTGGCGGCGGGGTTCACACCTGTCTATATGTTTGTCCTCGGTTTCCATTATGGGTTCGTTTTCGGCATCGTGCTGGCCTTGCTGATCTATGCGCGCCACTGGGCCAATATTCAGCGCCTACGCGCCGGGACAGAAACCAAGATCGGACAAAAATAATTCAATGTCCCCTCGGGTCGCTTGACTTTTGTCGTGAAATTCTGATATTTCTGTCATTACAGAAAATTGGGAATCAAAATGCACCTGACCGATTCTATGCAGCGCTTTATCCTTCATTGGGGGGAAATGGGGACCAAATGGGGCACCAACCGGTCCGTCGCCCAGATCCACGCCTTGCTGCATATCGCACCCGGCCCCATGACGGCGGACGATATCTGTGAAACGCTGAATCTGGCGCGGTCAAACGTGTCCACAGCGCTAAAGGAATTGCAGGGCTGGAAGCTGGTGAAATCCAGTCGTGAACTGGGGGATCGCCGGGATCATTTCACATCTGTGCGCGACATGTATGATCTGGTGGATATCGTGATCGCCGAACGTCGGGAACGTGAATTTCTACCCACAATCAACGCCTTGCGCGATGTGATGTCAGATTCAGATCAGGACCAAACCCCCGAGGATGTCAAAAACCGCATGGCCGAAACATTGACCGTGATGGAAATGTATGACGCATGGTATGTCGACGTGTCCCGCCTGCCCCGCAAGGTGCAGATGGCCGCAATCAAGCTTGGCTCTAAAGTGGCGCGTTTCTTACCCACAGGTGGCAAAGACTAAGACAAATGCAAACGAGGGCGTGTTCATTTGCCCATAAATTTCGGAGATTACAGAAATGTCAGGCATTGCAGGAAAATCCGTTCCAATCCTTCCACCGTTTCGCGGCGCGCTCATCCCAACAAAACCGATGCTCAAACTTGCGCTTTTGCCCAGCCCCAAACCGGTGTCGCACCACAAAGTGGCGGCTGGACCGTTTGCCATCGCCCTGATCGCGACGCCATTGTTGGTGGCCTTGCTGGGCTTTTGGGTCGTGCTGATCCCTGTGGCCGCAGTGCTGTTTGGTGGCATTCCATGGCTGATCATCGGGGGCCCCGTTTTATGGATGGGAATTGCCCGGTCCGGCCCAAATGTCGACTTTGTGGGCCGGTCGGTTGTGGCACATTTTCTGGGCACCCCGATCTTTGTTCTGGCCTATGAAATTGCAGTCCTCGGTCACATCGAATGGGACAGCCTTTTGGCGATTATGGCATTTATGCTGATGTTTGGCCTGTTATTTTCGATGATTTGGGGGGCCGTATTTGGTTGGCTGTACAAACGGTTCGCCAAGATTGAGCCCCGGCCCAAAGACCCCGACATCCGAGACATTCTTGAAAACTCTGTAGAAAAGGAGGTCTGAAATGACCCTAGCGTATATTGTGTATTTCGTGATCGGTGTTGCCGTTCTGGCGGTCCTGACCCTGCGGCTGAACCAAGTCGGGCAGCAAATGGGTAAATGCACCCAAAATGCCCCGACGATGCAAATCATCCTGACCTCATTGATCACAGGCTTCTTTACCATTGGGATGGGCGGGCTGATCCTGTTGGGGCTGGTATTAAGCAGCTTTGCAGCCCCCGCCCCCACCACTTTGATCTTGGCACTGGGATTGATGTTTGTCGCGCTGGGCTTTGCCTTTACGCAGGCGGTTTCGATCCTACGCGGTGCCGTTGCGGATGTGATTGCACAGCCAAGCTAAACAAAACGCCATTTCCCCAAACCCTTGGGGGAATGGCTGCTTTACGCTACATCATGGCAATTGAACCAAAGGACACGTTGATGCACATTGACCCGGATCATCCGAACCCAGTGTCGCCAGAGCCCAAAAACACCCACAAAGTTGATGTTGTATCATTTGTTATCTCGCTCATGTTGGCGCCCTTGGTCATTGCGTTGCTTGGCTTTTGGTTGGCTCTTATCCCCGTTTTCGCAGTGCTGTTTGGCGGGGTACCCTGGCTGTCCTTTGGGGCCTGGTTTTTGTGGCTCAGTTTGAAACGTCATGGGCCGGGTCCGATGCTGATCGGGGCGGCCTTGCTCGCCAATCTTATCGGGACGCCCATCCTGACATTTCTATTCATGGTCATCAGCGATCCCACTGGTTTTACGCATGAATTGTGGGATGTCATCGCGTTTATGGTTGGGTTCGGGATTGTTTTTTCCGGGCTGTGGGGGACTGTTTTCATATACCTCTACAAATGGTTCTACCGCACCAAAAACCGCCGCACTGTCACATCCCCAAACCAAGTGGGATAAATTCAGACCACATTCCCTGATCTGACCCGACATTTGCCCAAGTTTCGCCAAACCCGGCATCAAAAAGGGACTTAGCAACTTTGGGAATTTGTGATGATTGGTCCTTTTACAGCGCTAGAAAATTTTATCTTCAAAGCCTTCAACATGTTTGGCCGCGCATCGCGGGCAGAGTATTTCTGGGTGATGTTGGTCTATTGGGGCGCGATGATCGGGTTGGCCTATTTGGATGCGTTGGTGGTCTGGGACCGAATTATGGCGTTTTCTTTGCCGCCGTTGAACCCGCTGGCCTATGGCACGGTGTATCTGTTTGTCATCACGCTGATCCCACGCGTTACGCTGTCTGTACGCCGTCTGCATGACGCTGGGCGCGCCGCGATCTGGGCTGTGTTACCTTATTGCGGGTTTGTCATTGGGTTCTGGGTGGTGTTCGGAGCACTCGCCGCGCTTTTCGTCGGGATCGCTAACGGGCAATTGGCCTTTCCGGCGGGCACCACGTTGTTCCAAGCGTTTATGTCAATGTTCGACACGCCGGGACAATTGGCGGATGGAACACGCGTTTTGATGGTCCTTGGCATGCCTTTATTGGTCCCCGCATTGTATCTTTTACTGATGGCATGGCCGTCTGCGCGGGGCGAAAACGGATTTGGCAGACCGGTACGTTCGAATGCCATCAAAGGCACCGGTAAAGCGGCGGAACACAACCCTTTTGCCGCCTATGCCATTCTGGCCTGTCAGGATGATGGCGGCCCAACAGAAGCCCAACGCGTCGCCAACAAACAAGAGGTGCATTCGCTCTATCGTCAACGCGTGCTGGGCCTGTCGGACTAACGCAATAACGCCTGCGCGGTTCCCGGTCGTCAAACTGGCCTAACGGCCCTCTGTTCTGATCACTTAGCTATAAGATCCAAGTGTTTGCCCATTACAGTGAATGTCCGCATTCCACCCAATTCTGTGGAAAAACAACGTGTTGCTGGTGCAGAAAGTAATGCTTTAGAGGCTGCGCAAGCGCCTTTCTGATCAGGCATTTGCATTTGCTATGTAACCGAAACCTACCCAATCCAAGAATGCATTTGAGATGAGCGAAGAGCATCTCGACCTTTTTGCGCAGCCGCATTGAAACTTTGTATTGCTTGGTTTTGCACTATCGCGCGCAACATGACGGACGTCTTCATACCCTTCGCGGTTAATTTTGCATGCATCAGCCTTGGGGTAGCACTTCATCTTTGATGGGCAGGCCTGACGGGTGTGCTTTAGCGCGCAGACACTTAGATTGTTTCGGCGGGATATTTAGTCTTCAAATGCCCTGCTATATTGCCACTGAAATAACCTCGGTTCCGATGAAGCCTAAATTCATGATCTCAACCGCCCCAAGTGTCTGAAAGCGTAAACCCTGTGGGAAACGGATCGCTCGGATCCAACCCGATTTGCGAAATGCCGTGGATCCAGCATTGCCCGGTCACGTTCACTCGGCAGCCAACATAAGGCCCAATCTGCGCCTCGCCCGTCAACTTTGCGCGGAATTCACTGCCAATGATAGAGCGTGTGGTGATCGTATCGCCGACGTTGATTTCACCTTTTGCACGCATCACCGCGACGGTCGAATTTGTTCCGGTGCCACAGGGGGACCTGTCTGCGCGTGCCGGTTTCAACGTCGTGCAATGGCGCATCGCGCCGTCTTCGTCCTGGCTGCGAAACATCACATAGGCCAACCCGTTCACGGCGGGAATTTCGGGATGAACAACGTGGCATTGCTCGGCGATCAGATCGCGCAGGACCGTTCCGATTTCCGCAAGTGGCCGCGCGTTTTCAGGGACGATGGACAGGCCGGTGTGTTCCACATCCACCAGCGCATAAAACACACCGCCAAAGCAAATGTCATAGGGCACCGGCCCCCAGTTTTCGGTATCCACGACGCCGCTTTGCGCTACGAACGATGGCGGCATATCAAGGCTTACGCCCGTCACTTTGCCATCTTTGCACTCTGCCGTCGCTTTGACCAAGCCTGCGGCTGTATCCAGTGTGACGACAGTCTGCGGCTCTGTCATCGGCAACATGCCGGTTTCCAGAATTGCAGTCACCGCGCACATGGAATTAGACCCGGACATGGCGTGCGCCTGATCCGTTTGAAGCACGATCATGCCGAAATCCGCATCAGGGTGGCAGGCCGGTGGCAGCAATACAAAGGAGTGGTTGGCGGCAGCCCTTGGTTCTGAACACAACCAGCGCCGTAAACCATCGTCGACCTCGTTGATGTGGGTCAGTTTGGCCGAGATGGTATCGCCGGGAATGTCCAAAACACCGCTCGTGATGACCCTGCCGATTTCGCCAGCGCAATGGACATCAACGGTTTGCAGGGTACGTGTCCAACGCATGGCTCACTCCTTGATATACCAGCCCCAGGGGGCGGATCGGTCATAGGTGGTTATCTGTTTTGTCTCGAGGTAATTGTTGAAACCCCATTCCCCCAATTCGCGACCTATCCCGGATTGCTTGTAACCACCCCATGGGGCTTCGGTGAAGGTCGGTTGCGAACAATTGATCCAGACGATGCCCGCCTGAAAGGCCTTTGCAACACGTTCCGCGCGCTCCAGGTCATTGGACAAAACCGCCGCCGCGAGGCCAAAGCGCGACCCGTTCGCGAGCGAGACGGCTTCGTCTTCGGTTGAGAATTTGCGAATGCACACGACTGGCCCGAAAATTTCTTCGTTCCAGATCCATGCATCTGTTGGAACATCCGCAAAGATGGTCGGCTCGACATAACATCCGTGTTCCAGCCCAGATGGTACACCGCCGCCTGACAACAAAGTCGCCTCGGTCTTTCCTTTCTCGATCGCCGCCAGCACCTTTTCGTGCTGCGATTGGCTGACCAGAGGGCCAAGGAGAACGCTGTCCTCCAATCCGTGACCGATTTTGATCTTGGCGGTTTCGTCAACAAGACGCTCGATCAACGAAGGATAGATATCCTCATGGATCATCACGCGGCTGGTGGCCGAGCAAACCTCGCCTTGGTTCCAAAAGATACCGAACAGTATCCACTCAACTGCCTCATCAATATCTGCATCCTCAAAGACCACCATGGGGGATTTGCCGCCCAGTTCCAGTGAAATGGTTTTGATGTCCCGCGCGGCCGTTGCCATGATGCGCGACCCGGTTGGGACGGACCCGGTAAAGGCAAGTTTGTCGACCAGCGGATGTTCCGTGAGCGGTTGGCCCGCGTCTGGCCCCAGACCTGTCAGAATGTTCAGTGCGCCATCGGGAAGGCCCGCCTTCTGCGCAATCACACCAAGTTCCAGCGCTGTGAGCGGTGTCAGTTCGGATGGCTTCAGGACGACTGTGCAGCCTGCCGCCAACGCTGGTGCTACTTTCCACGCGGCCATCAGCATCGGAAAGTTCCAAGGAATAATCGCACCAGCCACACCAACGGGTTCTTTGACAGCCCTCGAAGTAAAGCCGTCCATCGACAGTTTGATATCCTTTTCAGTAGTTTCATCAAACGAGCGGGCCATGTCTGCGTAAAAGTGGAACACACCTGCGGTGTCTTCGACATCCCACACAGCCTCGGGCAGCGGTTTGCCGTTGTCGCGCACTTCCATGCGGGCCAGCTCGTCTGTCCGAGCAACAATCTCATCGCCCATCTTTTGTAGGATGTCGGCACGCTGTGCCCCGGTCATTCGTGGCCAAGGGCCCTGATCAAACGCGGCGCGCGCGGCCTTGACCGCCGCGTCCACATCCTGCGCACCCGCAGCCGCAACCTGATGAAAAACCGAGCGGTCCGACGGATCAATCACGTCAATCATCTGACCAGATGAGGGTGAAATCCATTGCCCATTGATAAAGAGGTCTTTCTGCATCGGAATTCTCCTTTAGAAACGATTGATGTGATAGGGGGTCATGTCGATTTCTGGGGTTTGACCTGTGACCAGATCACCCATCAGGCGCGCCGTGGTCGCAGCATAGGTCAGCCCCAAATGGCCATGCCCGGTCGCATAAAACAGCCCCGGCGTTTTTGCCGAAGGTGACATCAGCGGGATGGTATCGGGGAAGGCCGGGCGATGGCCCATCCATTCACTATGATCGTTCACTTGCAAGTTCGGCAGTGCGTGTTGCGCCCCGCGGACCGTGACCTTGGCCCGGTCATAGTTAGGAGGCGCATCAAGTCCGGCCATTTCGACCGTTCCCCCAACCCGAATGCCACCGGCAGTCGGGCTGACCATAAAGGCCTTGGCGGGCCAAATAATCGAGTGCTTAAGTTCCAGCCCCGGTGACTTGAGCTGAGTGTGATACCCGCGCTCGGTCTCAAGCGGGATCGGTTCGTCCAACATCCGCGCGAGACGTCCTGTGAAGGCACCAGCACAAAGAATGACTTGGTCTGCTTTCAGATATTCACCTGTGGTCAGGTTGAGCCCGGTGATCCGGTCGCCGCGATTGAACCCCATCACCTCCGCGCGGCATACTTCGCCACCCAGAGCTTTGAAGCGCTCGATCAGCCTTTGGACAATCGCAAAGGGATCCGCGACCGTCTTGTTGTCTGGCAACAAAACGGCCTTTGTGATCTCGTTTGTGATTTCGGGCTCCAACCGGTGGAGCGCGCGACCGTCCAACACCTCATAGTCAAAGCCGAATCGTTCAAGCATATCGATACGTTCGCGATCGGCCATAAATTCGGTCTCATTGGCATAAAGCGTGAGACTGCCGTGTTGAGAAATCTGTGCGCTTAGTCCCAGTTCTTGCAACAATGTTTGGGTGTCTGACAGGGCCCGTTTGCTTAGGGTCGCGCCTGCCTGTTCGACGTGCCGAACGGTCGACGGGCGGCTTGCTTTCAGGAACCGAAGGAACCACGGGATCAGTTTGGGAAAGTAGCGCGGACTGATGCGCACAGGGCCTTCTGGGTCCAGCATCCATCCCGGCACCTGCTTCCATATTGACATACGGGCCACAGGCAGGAATTCGGTTATCGCGATGGATGCAAGCGGTCCAAACGATGCCCCACGACCGGGTTCGTCGCGGTCAACCAACACGACACGCTGCCCACGTTTTTGCAGTTCATACGCTAAGCTGGCACCAATAATGCCTGCTCCGACGACGATCGTGGATGAATGAGTGGATGAGCACATGCGCGCCTCGTCGGGAAACAAGAGTTAAGGGCGGTCACGGCGCGACCGCCCCTTTCGATTACAGCGCCAGAACCGGTTCCAACGCGGCCTTGAGGTCGGCCTTTTCTTCATCAGTCAAAGGTCCAAGTGGCGCACGACATTCACCGACGGGAATGCCCTGGAGTTCGCAACCGTATTTGATTTTCTGCACGAACTTGCCGCTTTCCAGAATGTTCATCGCCCGGTAGAGCGCGGACATAATCCGGCGGGCCTCTTCCAATTTACCTGCTTTATATGCGCGATCCAGATCGCAGCAGGCTTTGGCCATAAAGTTCGACGGCCCACAAATCCAGCTCTCCGCACCCCAGAACATGAAGTCCAATGCGATGTCATCGGAGCCGGAAATCAATTGGATTTTGCCATCATAGCGGGATGAAATCTCAATCGCACGCTGCAAAACTCCGGAGCTCTCCTTGATTCCAATGACGCGGGGATTGTCTGCGAAGTGATCCATCAACTCTAGGCTGATGTCTGACCCATCCTTGGCCGGGTATGAATAAAGGACAATGTTGACGTCGACTTCGGCCAACACGGTTTCATAGTGCTTGATCAGTTCGTCCTGTGTGGGACGTGTGTAGAACGGCGGGGCCAGCAAAACGTTGTCGTAGCCGATCTCTTTTGCCAGAGCGGTTTGTTCGATCACCTCTCGGGTTGCTGGCGCGTTGGTGCCGGCAATCAGGATTTCATCATCATTGGCGAAATCCTTAACAAACTGCAGCACGTCTCTTCGCTCTTCAGTGGAAAGCGAGAAGTACTCACCAGTTGAACCGTTGGGAACCCAACCAGTGACCCCAGCCTCACGGAAATGAGTGAGCAGTTTTTCAAAGGCGCCAAAGTCGATTTCGTTGTTTTGATCAAAGGGTGTGACCAGTGCGGGCATGACGCCGGAAAGTTTCATTCGGGTTCCTCCAATGCGGGTCGCTGTGAGATTTTTGTATGAGCGACGAACTTGAGTCGCCGCTTAAGGCGTTTCTGTCGACACTTTGCCGACATGTCAACTAACGATTAGAAACTGACAGGACCAAAGACCAATCAGTTCCGTCCCCCACTTCAAACGCAACGATGCGCCTGGACACAGACATTCAATTGAAGAAATAGCTTCGAATTCCATGACGTTCCTAGAATGGGTGGGGCGTCTACGGCGGCTCACGCCGAGCGAAATAAGACATGATCCAAGGCAGAAATATCGCCAGATAATACCTCTTCGGGCCCCTGTCTTGTCGACATTTGGTCGACAAAAATATTGACTTGACGACAATTCGTCGACATCAAGCAGCGAGGAAAACACAAATGTAGACTTGTGGGAGGAAGACAATGTCTTACGATTCAGAACGACAACTCATTGAGAAACCGTCATTTATGATGGCTTTGTTACCGCTGCTTCTGGCGGTGATTCTGGTAGCAATGCAGGTTTTCTACTACGGCGATGTATCGCCCCATGTTCCCTTGGCTCTTGGGGTTGTTATAACGGCGGCGTTTGGCTGGTACCGTGGTTATCGCTGGAAAGAGATGCAGGACGGCATGTTCAACGTGATCCACGTCGCGTTGCCCGCAATCTTCATTCTTTATACCATTGGCATGATCATTGGGACGTGGATTCATGCAGGTACGGTTCCATTGATGATCTATTGGGGGCTTCAGGTCCTTGATCCCGGTTATTTCCTGTTTGCAGCTTGCGTCATTTGTTCGATCGTCTCGGTCGCAACCGGAACAAGCTGGGGTACAACGGGCACCATGGGCCTCGCGTTGATCGGTATCGGCGAAGGCCTTGGCGTTCCGATGCATATGACTGCGGGTGCCGTTGTTTCTGGCGCATTTTTTGGCGACAAAATGTCCCCGCTGTCAGACACCACGAACTTCTCGCCTGCGGTGGTTGGTTCCAATCTGTTCACCCACATCCGGAACATGTTGCCAGTGACGGTGCCTGCGATGATCCTCGCCCTAGGTGCATATCTGTACTTTGGCATGCGCTTTGCCGACGGCAACATCGATCAGGCAAAACTGGATGCGACGGTAAACACGCTACAAGGCGAATTTAATCTAAACTTCCTTGTGTTGCTGCCTGCCGTGGTTGTGACCTTTCTTGCCGTAACTAAAAAACCTGCGCTTCCTGGTCTGTTTTCCGGCGTTCTTGTTGGTGGCCTCTGTGCGATGGTGTTCCAGGGCGCGGGTCTGCACGACATCTATAACACTGTGCTAAACGGCTACTCGTCCGACACCGGCGTTGCCGAAGTCGACAGCCTGCTGTCCAAAGGCGGCATCATGTCGATGAACTGGACAGTGACCCTGATCCTGATCGCACTGGCATTCGGCGGCCTGCTTGAAGCCACCCGTTGCCTAGAAACAATTCTGGACACCATTTTGTCCTTTGCCAAAACTCAGGCATCGCTTTTGCTGTCTGCCTTGGCATCGGTCTTTGGTATCCAAGTTGTAACAGGTGACGTGTTCCTAGCTATGGCGCTTCCGGGCCGGATGTTTGCGCCTGCATTCCGCGGCAAAGGCATTCATACAACCGCACTGTCACGCTCGATGGAGGACGCTGGCACGTTATCTGCACCGCTTATTCCCTGGAGTGCCGGTGGTGTCTTTGTAGCGGGCACCCTGGGTGTGGCCACGCTGGCTTACCTTCCATGGGCCATTGCCTGCTGGGCGTCCTTGCTGATCGACATTGCTTACGCCATCACAGGCGCCTTCATTCCCAAGGCAACCGAAGAAGACTTCGCCGAGTGGCAAGAGCGTGACGATGCTGTTCTTATCGACGGCGAAATGCTTCCCAGCAGCCAGATCGAAGCAAGCGCTCTAAAGCTGAGCTAAGGAAAGTGCCGCGCTCGGGCTCGCTATGTCCGAGCGCGCCAATGAAAGGACAGAATAATGACAAAACGAATTCTCGTTCCCGTCGATCTTCATCAGGAATCTGATCGCGCCAGTTTGCTTGAAGAAGCGGTGACATACGCCAAAGCTGTGGATGGCAAACTTATCTTGCTCAATGTGGTCGATATTGACTTTGACTCTGCGATGGTTGATCGATTTAGCGACGTTAAGAGCGAATACGCAAACGCGGCGCGTAAAAAACTGCAGGATGTCGCTGAACGCCGTGTACCAAAAGAGTTGATCGAAGATATCAAAGTGAGCAGTGGGCGATCCTATTCCAAGGTCATCGACACCGCCACTGAACTGTCGGTCGATCTGATCATGATGGCAGCGCATAAGGAAGGCATGGCGGAATATCTACTCGGAATGACGGCCGCGCGTGTTGTGCGTCATGCACCATGCTCCGTCATGGTCATTCGCACAAGCTAGTCGAATGTGCATGATTGGAAGACAACGAACGCGATGCCCAGCGCATCGCGTTTTTCGTTGCGTCTAGACATGCGCGTCAAAGGGGGGCGAACATTCACCGCCACCACTGCGCGCGTTGCCTAATGGGGCGATCTGTCAAACGCTCTCTGGCAGCATCGATAGATCGTAGTCGAAGTCTTCACTGTATTTCGCGCTTAGGAATGCAACAAAGCGGCTGTGGAATTGGCGCGTATGTTCATGCGCCAGCTGATCTGCCAGCTTCACTTCTCGGTTGCGGATCGCCTCGATCATCTCTTGGTGTTCCGAACCCAACAAGACATCGGTTTCAGAGGAATCGATATAGTCGAAATGCATATGCAAAATGCGCCGCCCATCGTCCAGGAGAGACCTGTAAGCATCTGCGAGATAAGGGTTTTTGCCCGCATCTGCGATTGACATGTGAAATTCGCTATTGGTGCCTGACATGGCCAGGTGGTCTCGGTCCTCGCAGGCTTTCTCAAACGCCTTCGCAGCCGCTTCCATTTTCCTAAGATCGGGACCAGTGCGGTTCTGCGCGGCAAGGCGGGTGTTTATCCGTTGAAGGAAATCCAATGCCTCAACATAGCGTGGAAATTCGGTCATATTTATCGGAGCGACCAATGTCGACCTATTCGACAGCATCACCACCAGACCCTCGGCTGACAACCGCACCAGCGCCTCTCGGATCGGCGACCGCGACATGGAGAACCGTTGTGAAAGGCCCGTTTCGTCCAGCGGCGCTCCCGGTTCAAGCTCCAAGGACAGGATTTCCTTTTTTATGACACTGTAGACGTAGCGGGACCCACCACCCTTTGATTGCTTCTTTGGTTCTGACAATTGGCCGGCCTACTCATGAGTGTGTATGTGAATAGCAACTTAACTAAATGAACCTGATTGTTGAAGTTCTATGTCGAGTGGTTGTCGATATGTCGATCCCATTGCAAACAAAGCAATTCCAGTTTTTTTCCGGACTTTCCGTTGTCTTTCTCATCGTCCACTCCTCCGCGGTTACGATGAGCGACAAACACTCTCTTAGCAAATGCCCCTATTTGGGCCCATAAGCGCTGACGTCAG
The DNA here is from genome assembly GCF_040932005.1 of Aestuariibius sp. HNIBRBA575. Taxonomy (NCBI): domain Bacteria; kingdom Pseudomonadati; phylum Pseudomonadota; class Alphaproteobacteria; order Rhodobacterales; family Paracoccaceae; genus Aestuariibius; species Aestuariibius sp. HNIBRBA575. Next base: position 406,579 of record NZ_CP162414.1, on the reverse strand, counting down.
ACAAACCGGACATTCGCTGCAGGAAAGACCAAGGACCGCTCTGCGGACTTAGTGAGCTTTCGCGGCGGCTGTGCCAATGTCTGCTTTTCGAATCCGCGTTCGGGACTCGACATAAAACACAGCGTGGAGTAGCGGATTTTCAATGCGCGTTACAGTGGGTTAAGCCATTGAAACTGCTTGTTCTATTCTCGGATATGCTAGGCCTGCGCTAATTTTGAGCAGGGACACGCGAATCGCCTCTAGAGTGATTTAACAGTCGCTTAGCAACGTAGTGTGGTAGATGATCAGCGCAATGCGCAGTACTCCCCTATGCTGGAATGAAGCGACTGATTTCGGATATTCTGCTCATCAAGCTGTGATAGGATCTTCGTTCAGATTCCCGGCTTGTTTGGCCGAGCAAATCGCGCGCGAAATCAAACTGTTCACGCTTGATAAGTGCGTCCCCGTAAACATATAGCGCTGATAGTTTGTGAAGTCTCAAGCCGCTTCTATTGGCGACAGCCGCAGCTTCAGCCGCGTATTTTCCGGCCAGCACCCGATCATTTTCCGCTAAAATCATTTGTGCATAAATGCGAAGGGCCTCAGTTTCGATTCTGGGCATGCCCAAACGCCGAGAGTCGGCAATTATCTTTTCTATTTGCTTCTTATAGCCTTTTGGCTCGATTGATTGATCCGCAAGGTCTATCTGAATACGGGCTAAGAGAGCGTTGTTCAAAATGTTGCGTTGCTTACTTTGACGCGCGGTTGCGATTGAGTTTTCAACCGTTTCTCTAGCGCGGGGATATTGCTGTTTGTTGCGCAAAAGAACGGCCCAGTGGCGATAAAACACCGATGAGAAACGTAACATGCCGCGTTCGTTGGCCAAGTTGATGGCCGTTTGGTGGCGGTGCCCAACCGTATCTAAGTTTCCCGAAATGTGATCAATCAGCGCAAGGTAGGCAGTTGCGACTCAGCTGATTTGGCTGCCCACGTGACGCGAAAAATCTGCGGGCAAGATGAGGCCTTGCAGAGACGATTTGGCTTCATCTAATCTGCCACGGTCGATTTTTTCTAAAGCCAAGTTAAGGCGAACGCGCCGAACCGCAGCGTGTAACGCGGGGTCATTGCGCTTTTGGTGGTCATCATGTTGCATAGCCAAAAAGAAGACCTGCGATAAGGTTAAGGCCAAAAGTTCTGACCAGGGCGAGGTTGCCCGGCTGAAGAGACATCAGAAAAAGGGCTGGCAAGTGTCCAATTGCAAATAAGACTGCCGTCAGAACGACCGCCATCCTTAGCGCGAAGCGGTGGGGCGATAGGTTTGAAAGACCAAGTGCAATTAGGCTCAAGAGACCCCAGCGCATGATGATTTCCTCGGCGATACCTCCGTAGAAAACACCGATGGTCAGGTTGGCCAAGTCCGCGGCTCCAAGCAGCGTTTTCAATTCACTTCCGTCAGGGCGCCACATCGAAGCGGTGGTTTGATCGAGAACCCCAAGCATGAGACCGACAAGTGCGCCAAACAACCCAAAGATCAGAAGCTGAGTTGGAAACTGCGCGTCACCAAGAAAAATCCCAGACTTCAAATTCATTCTAGGCGCGGCCCAAAGCCCCCCCAAGGAAAAGACCGCAAGCAGAGCAAGCGGGTTCACCGCCAAGGCGATTGCCGGAACGCCCGGCGGTGGGGCAACGAGAGTCACAAGTGCGATCAAACCGGGAAGGCTGATCAAGATCGCAATCAACAGTTTCTTGATGTTTCTTGAGGTGTGCAACGTTTCTAGCATCACAGTTCTCCTCCGAAAGACCGCGCGACAACATCTGCGATGTCGACAACCGGTGCGCTGGTTCCGCTTGCCAGTACGGCAATGGAAATATCTTGTGCCGGATAGACCCTCACCACGGCCGCAAAGCCCGGGCCGCCTCCGCTATGTTGAAACCACCGTGCCTCAGCATCAATTTCGAACCAACCGAGGGAGAAATCCCCTGGCTCCGGTGCAATCATCAGTCGCACTGCCTCGTCAGTTGGAAGAACAGGGCCCCTTCCTATTGTGACTGCACCCAAACTGGCGGCGTCTCGTGCGGTTGAAATAAGTCCAGTTGGCGGGGTCGCTTTGATGTAGACACGATTCAGCCACCAAATCCGCCTGTCTCTTTCTCTGACCAGTTCGCTGAGGTCGGCAAAATAGGGAAGGAACGGCGTGAAGAAATGCACCAATGGGTGCGAACCGAGGGCTTCATTCGCCGTTTGTGGCGGCCCAAAAACAAAGCTGCTTGATGTCATGCCGGCGGGTTCTAACACCCGCTCGGAAACCGCTTCCTCATAGGTTTGTCCGCTCACCGCTTCGACAATCGCGCCAAGCACCATGTATCCGAGATTGCTGTAGCTGCGGTCGCTACCGGGTTGGAAATCAAGCTCGCGGTAGTCAGGCATCTTTTGGCGCAAAAACTCCGTTTGATTTGGCAGGTTCTCGTCGTACTGAAGCCACCCAAAAACCGCCGGCACTGTGTCTTGAAGGCCCGAAGTGTGCCGCAAAAGGTCTCGGGTCGTCATGCGATGTACTGTGTCTTCGTCTATGTCCAGCCAGGGCAGAATCTCTGTAACTGGGAGGTCGAGATCCAGTTGCTGATCCTCGGCTAGCGTCAAGATCGTCAGAGCCGTCGCAAGTTTGGTGACAGACCAAATGTGATAGCGTGTCTGAGGCGTTGCCTTTTGGTCCCTATAGGGATTTGCGGTTCCTGACGCCATTTCCCACGCAACTTCGCCGTTTTGAACGACGGCAATCGATATCGCGGTGGCCGTTTGGGAAGCGACGATGTCGTCGAGCCACACCTGAAGGTGATCGCGATCAACCGGTGCCAATGGTTCATCAGGATGGGGAACCATCATCATCCACACTGCGAACAGTGGCGCAGCCAGGAGGGTGATCACGCTGACCACCCATTTCCACCACCGCACATGTGCCAGATATTTCATAGTTTTCTCTCAATATTTCGCATCTCGGAAAGGAACGACAACGCCACGGATTGAGCGTCTTGGGCAGACGCGGCCATGTCCGGCACCAGCCCCACACCTTCGATCCGTCCGCTCCCGTGGCTCACATAATCGGCGACGGGCAGGAATAGGGTAAACTGATCCCCGACATCAAAGGGTTTTTGAACCAGCAGAGCGCCTGCGCTGGTTTCGCCGATTAACACGGCGCCGCGCGTGGATTGCAGTACTTCTGCGACGAGTTCGGCTGCGCTTTGAGTTTCACCATTGATAAGGATCGCGATTGGACCATGAAACATCGGCCGCATAGGTAAGAATTGGACTCGTGTAATGTCATGGGTTGCAAGGTGGTTCCAAAGACCGACAACAGATGTACCATGCCAAGGCTCTAACGCTTCAATCTGTGCGCGCTCTGGCATTGGCCCAGCTTCGCGAGGCCATCCTCGGCCCAATAGAACGCCGGCATCGACACCATTAGGAATGCAGTGTCCTACCAGATGGCGCATTGCAAATGCCCCGCCTGGATTATCACGCAGATCAATGATCAGGCCTTTCGCGTCGTTTGATATGATTTCCTCGAATGCGGCCGTGATGCGCGGGCCGGTGTCTTGGCCCATGAACGTGCGCACAGAAAGACGGGCCACCGATTGGTCCCCCCCCAAAGATACGGCGTCGACGCCGACTTGTACGGAGTCAAAGTGATGGCCCAGCTCTGCCGCACTGCGGTGTTGGGCGGACAACACGACATGGGACAGACCGATCTGCCTGAACAGTTGTGCAAAATCGCGATGAAATTGCTCGGGTTCTGGCGAAGCGTCTGCGATGTCCGTCAGATCAGAGAACAACGTTTGTGCTTGTTGTGATGCCATCCATGTTGGGTCAAAGAAGTGCCTGTCAAAGATGTCTTTGATGACCGAAACGGATCGGTGGTATTCGTCAGTGTTTGCCGCACTTGGGCCTGAGATCATGGCCAAGCCGGTCGCGCTCAGCGCCTTGATAAAGGATCGGCGGTCCATGCGACGGGAGGGGGCAGGAGCATGCGAAGTCGCGTTCTTGGACACAAGGCCAAGTGGATCAGAGAGGGCGTTCATTGCGTGCCCCCCAACGATAGGTGCGTGGTCTTGAAGCCCGATCTGTGCTTGAGGCCGTAGCCGATCGCGCGGTCGAGGCCGATATGGGCGATCCAGATCGTGACCAGCGCGGCAGCCTCTGACCAACCAGCGGCCCAACTGATCACACCAATTGCCGCAGGGCCGATGTAGCTGTGCATCGCATTATAGGCAATCGCACCGATGCGCGCGCCGAACGCGTAACCCACCATTGCCAGGTCAGGCGCAAGGATCAAACTCGCGAAGAGCGTCCAGCTTTGTTCCAACGTGGAATAAGCAGCGATGGCCGCAAGCCCAATCGCAAGGCCTTCCAATCGCAAGAGCGGGATCAAATCGTATTTTGCAGGGCGTTTCGGGGCTGTGATTTGTGTTTGCATTGGGTCCGTCCGCTTTTTTGGTTTTGGCGAAGAAACGTGCGCAGCGTGAAACATAGGAAACGAACAAATCGCTTTCCGTCCTTCGCATCAGCTGCGCACGCATGTCTCGGTCTAGGGAAGCGTTGTGGTTAGGCTGGCGCAATCCACGTCTGTCTTGCTTGCGCCAAGAACGTCCGCAAACAGGCTTCGGCCTGGGTTGATGACAAATCCGGTCTCCGCCGAAAGGCCTTGCGCCAGATACAAATCTGCTGACTGATCTGTGGCATCGGATGAAACGCGCACCATGTCGCTGACCAAATCCCGCCCTGCCATCAGGTTGCGCATTACGGCAGGGTTCGTGATGACAATTCGTATCGGTCCCGTTCGGCCCACTTCGACATGTTCGCCAGAAAAGTCGCCTGCCACAAACCGGACAGGCATCGTGCGACAGGCGCTGTTGATGCGAAACGAGGCGGTGCCTTGGCCGGCAAGCCCGCGTAGCATCAAAAGGTTCCCCTCCCTCGGGTTCGGAATATTGATGACGGCGATGTCCCGTTCCGGGGCGATGACCGTATCAGCTTTTGCAATTTCGGCTGATACGGCGGCGATCAATGTCATACCGACCACCAATCCAATGGTGGCCAGATGATCTTTTAGCGTTCTGAGTTTCATGACGTTTCCTTTGATGGTTGCTGTCCCACGCATGTGGGCTCTGGAACCAAGAAAGGCGAAAAGCGCAAAAGCTGCGCCCGGATTTACGTTTGCGAACGTTTGAAATCGCGATTGCGAACGTTTTTGTCACCACTTTCATGGCGTTTATAGTCAGACGGCGTTTGGCCGGTCAGGCGACGAAACTCTGTGTTGAAACTGGATTTGCTTTGGAAACCTGCCTCTAGCATGATGTCTGTCACGGGCAGATCAGTGGTTGTCAGCAGCATCGCTGCATGGCGTACGCGAAAGCCATTGATATAGCGCGAAATATTCTCTCTGTGAACGCGATTGACCGCTTTTGACACGCTCCGTGCAGGGCAATGAAGTCGCCGCCCCAACCGCGCGAGCGTCAGATCCGGGTCCGTAAACATTTTCTGTTCGGCCATCAGTTGATCGAGCTTACGCAACAGGTCCTGGTCCTCTTCCAAAGGTGTCTCTGTCGCGGGATCGCGCGTCGCCTGCCGCGGCTGCCCCCCAAGGACAAGTGGCACACCAATAAGAGCGCTCAGCAAGACAACCATAACAATCACGCCAGATACGCCGGTTAGAAGCTGGATAATCCCTGTATTGCCCGCAGACAGCACCGCAACAAAGATCAGATCAGCCGCAACGATCAGAACGATAAAGAGGAGCGCAAAGAGCAGTGCAACTCTGGTCATGCGAAATTTGCCCGGCGCGACCTGAACAAATGTTTCCGGCGGTTGGAACAGCATCCTTGCCAGCAAAATGGCACAGATGGCATTGGTGCCGATCACGACCAAATCAGCGGACCATGCCCTTGGTAACAAGAGTGCAAGCTGCCCAACGATAAGACCAATGGCCGTTATCACAAGCCTCTGTCGTGGCGGCGATCCAGTCGCTGACGCAAGTGATTGAAAACCAAGCCAGAGCGTCGGGGCGATAAGTATCGCTATGTGAGGTTGTATTTGGCTCAGAACATCAAACCCATATTCCGATCTCAATCCCACAAAGACGGTGACCAATGCGACGAGGCTAAGTGCAATGCCAAACAAAACGCGCGCCGCAACAGGCAGCAGCGGTCTGCTCACAACCGCAGCTGCGATGAAAACCGCAAGAATTGAAATGAGCCAAGAGGTAGGAACCGTGCTCACAGTGGTATTCCTCAGATTAGGTCTTCAAGCGTAATAGATGCGATGCCTCGTAACGTTTCAGGTGCTGATCATCGGAGCTTTTTTACACGCAAGGCAATGATGCCATCGGCATTTAACGCCACATTCGTCGGAGCTTGCAAGTATCCTCCAGTACGAGATCGCGTTTTAGAACTATATTCAGATCAAACTTCGAAATGGTGGCGTTCAGATTGTTTCGTGGATGCAGCACGCGGCTCACCCTCGACAGCTTTGTCCGAGGCACGATAGTTCTGACAAAGTGCCGAGGAAGCCTTTCGTGAACAATGCTGCGTTTCCTAGCGGAGAGCTGCTTTCGTTTGTCTGACGTCAGCGCTTATCTCAGTACGGTTCTCGACGATTACAGCCGTTACATCGTCTCTTGGAAACTCTGCACGACCATGCGGGCTGAAGATGTGACCGACACGCTGGACTTAGCGTTGAAGGCATCTGGCTGCGATCAAGTTCATGTCGTTCACAAGCCACGCCTGCTCAGCGACAACGGCTCCAGTTACGTCTCGGGCGATCTGGCAGAATGGTTGCAAGACAAAGGCGTGAAGCATTCCCGTAGTGCGCCATATCATCCACAAACCCAAGGTAAGATCGAACGATGGCACCAAACCCTGAAAAACCGCGTCCTGCTGGAAAACTACTTCCTGCCGGGTGATCTGGAGGCCCAGATCGCAGACTTCGTCGATCATTACAATCACCTGCGCTATCACGAGAGCTTGAATAACGTCACACCTGCCGATGTCTACTATGGGCGTGACAAAGCCATTCTAAAACAAAGGGAAAGGATCAAACGAAATACCATCGAAGCGCGACGCTTGCATCACCGCCAGCAAGCCGCATAATCAAACTAATCAGATGAGCCAAACGCTCTCTTAAATTAGCCCGCCATTGGTTCCCTAAAACCTGACGACGGACAGTGTCCATCGTCGTGACCATCGGTACCATGGGCCTGTTTCGCGGAATCAGCTATATCATCCTTGGGGACGGGTCATTCAGCGGCTATCCGTCCGGCTTTTCGTGGTTCGGGCAGGGCTATATCTACTGGGTGTTCACGGTGGAAATGCTGCTGTTTGTGATCATCGCGGTGATCTATGCGGTGCTGCTGCACAAAACCAACTTTGGCCGCGCAGTCTATGCCATTGGCAACAACCCGACCGGCGCGCTGTTTAGCGGTATCCGCGTGCAGCGGGTGAAATTCATCCTCTTCCTGCTGACAGGTCTGATGTCGGGCATCGCGGCGGTCTGCCTAACCTCGCGCCTTGGGTCGACCCGCCCCAGCATCGCCACGGGGATGGAGCTTGAGGTCGTCACAATGGTCGTCCTTGGCGGCGTCAACATCCTTGGCGGATCGGGCACCATACCGGGCGTTGTCATCGCGGCGTTTGTCATGGGTCTTGTGACGTTCGGCCTTGGTCTGCTCAACGTGCCGGGCATCGTGATGTCGATCTTCATCGGTCTGCTGCTGATCGGCGTAATCGCCTTGCCGCGCCTTTGGGCGATGGCCGCCGCGAGGCGCAAGGCATGAGCGCGCGTTACGTGTTCCGCATGACCCTGAACGACGGCATGGCGGATGAATACAAACGCCGCCATGATGCGATCTGGCCGGACCTTATCGATCTTTTGCACGATGCCGGTGTCAGCGATTATTCGATCCATCTGGATGCAGAAACGGGCCATTTGATCGGTGTGCTGACACGCACGGGCGGGCACAGGATGGACGACCTTCCAAACCATCCGGTCATGCAAAAATGGTGGGCCCACATGGCCGACATCATGGAAACCGCGCTAAACAACGAACCCGTTGCCGTGGCGCTGACACCGCTGTTTCATATGCCATGACCGAACCGAAGCACATCGCCGTCATCGATATCGGCAAAACCAACGCAAAACTCGCGCTTGTCGACCTCGCAACGCTGACCGAGATCGCAGTCGTCACCCGTCCCAATATCGTTCAGGCGGGGCCGCCTTGGCCGCACTATGATGTAGAGGGGCATTGGGCCTTCTTGCTGGATGCGCTCGCAACCTTCCACCGCAACCACCGAGTTGACGCGATTTCGATCACGACCCATGGCGCCTGTGCCGCGTTGCTGGCGGCCGACGGCTCTCTTGCCGCGCCGATCCTTGATTACGAATATGAATACCCTTCCGATATCGCCACGGCCTATGATGCCTTAAAGCCTGATTTCGCCTTGACCGGATCGCCAAGAATGGTGGGTGGTTTGAACATCGGTGCACAGTTGCATTACCAGTTCACCACCGATCCAACGCTTAGGGATCGTACGGCGCAGATCGTCACGTATCCACAATTCTGGGGGCACCGTCTGACCGGCATTGCCGCGACAGATGTGACGTCGCTGGGCTGTCATACGGACCTTTGGGATCCTCATAAGGGCGCATTTTCTAACCTCGCTGCGGCCCTGCGCGTCCAGGATAAGATGGCAACAGTGCGCCACCCAAGTGATATCCTCGGTCCGATTTTACCGGATATCGCAGAGGCCACAGGACTTGACCCGAATACGCCGGTTTGCGTTGGTATCCACGATTCAAACGCCTCGCTTTACCCACATTTACTTTCCCAGCATGCACCAGCCTGTGTGGTTTCGACCGGAACATGGGTGATCGCGATGTCGTTGACAGGAGATGATGCGGCGCCAAGCGCGCGGTTCATGGGTGGCCGCGAATATGAGATCATACAGCTATGCGCCAACCCGACAGGACGTCACCACGGTGCTGGAGCGGCCTTTGATGCTTCTCCCATCGGTTGAATACGGCACGGGTCCATTCCAGCGCTGCAAAATGCAATGGCGAGATACGGAGCCACCAGTAGGTTCGGGCCAGCGATCGGTGGCACTGTCTTACTACCTCGCCTTAATGACAGGGACATGTCTGGACTTAATTGAGGGCGCGGGCCCCACGATTGTTGAAGGCCCTTTCGCGCGCAATGCAGAGTTCATCGCGATGCTGAAGGCAGTCACTCACCGGCCCGTCTTCACAAGTGAAGCGGTGACGGGAACAAGTATTGGCGCAGCCTTGCTCTTTGATCACCATGAGAAATTGCCGAACGCCTCCTCCGCGGAAAACCCTCACGTTGGCGAGGATTTACTGAATTACGTTGATCGTTGGAGAACGTTGGTGCAAATCAGTCGTTGACTTCCAATCAGGACATGAGGGTACGGATCTACTGCGATGTCTTCGAAAGTGCATTCGCGGTTCGCGTTGTTGAAATGCCGACTTCGCCGACCGAGGAAATTGCTTGGGAACGCAAAAAAGCCGGACGTTGGCGATGTCACTGTTATTGTCGGCTTCGTCCCGCATTTCGTAAATTCGACGCCTGATCTGTGCTGAGACATCCACGAATGGTTGGTTGAACCGCTGCGCGGCAGCACGAACTTTTTCGCTCATGCCGCATTTTTCACGCTGCGAGCACACGCAGCACAAAATCACAATGACCGGCACAGGCTCTTTGCGGACGTCGGATGCAGCGCAGCATTCACCGTTCAACGCATCCGGCCACCAACAAGGACGGCCCAAAGCGGACGTTCATCGGGTTCGATCACGCCGCAGCGCAGTTTCACAGAACCGGCCATTCGCTGCGTCCGCGAAATCAATAGGATGCTAGAGGTCCACTTGGCGGGACCAACCGGACTTTTGCGGTTGCGGATATTGCTGACGTAGCATTTCCTCGCACGCGCAGCGGCACGCTTCTTGCAGCGCAGCGGATTCACCAAAGCGGCCATTGAGAGGGTCAGAAAATTGGTATTCCCAAACCACAGTTTCGCCGCGCAGGGCTCAATCAATCGGGGCGCGGACAACGCCGCCGTAGGCTGTTCTGGCTTTTTTCAAACCCCACCGTTTTCTCGGTGAAGGCCCCCAATAGTACCGTAAAAGCGTCTAATATCAGTGCTCAGGAACCTAAGAGCGTTTTAAGTGAGATTATCAGACTCATTGTTGCCACCAACTGTGGACAGAGCTGTCTAGTCCATATCACCTTTCAAGTCCGCGCCTTTTCAAACGCCTCCCAAGCAGCCTCAAAGGCGGCGAAGTCGAAGCCGGGCTCGCGGGCAGGATCAAGGACCAATCGTTCGGTTTCCTGCATCTTGTAGATAGCGGATTCCAGATCGGGGATAATCTCTGGTGGGATCACAACAGCGCCGTGTCGATCAGCGTGCACCAGATCGCCGGGGTTGATCGTTAGCCCAAAAATCTGAACCGGAGTGTCCAGCTCCGTCACGTGAACAAAGCCGTGGCTCGGGCCAACCGATCCTGCCACCACCGGATAATCGGGTGCCATGTCGCCCAAGTCACGCATGACGCCATTGGTCAGCGTACCAGCAACGCCAAATCCTTTATGGATCGTTGTATTTACTTCACCCCAGAACGCACCGATTGCATTTGGATAGTCTTCGTCCTCAATGACGCAGATTGCGGGCTGTGGGGCTTCGGACATTTGTTTGTAATAGGCCATGCGGCGCGCGCGCACGATTTCGGGCGGCTCTGTTGGCGGGGAGATAGCGGCGATTTTGGCGGTGCTAGCATATCCGACGACCACTCCGGTCGGCTCGTTAATCAACATCGTGCCGCGCGTAAAATCGTTAAAGCCGCGCTTGCCTTGTGCCACTTCGATCGCATTGCAGACCGTTGGCGTGTCGACCGAGGTCAGCAGCTTATGTAGTGAGGCTTGCATGTGAATTACTCCTCTAGCCAACGCGATAGCGCGGCACGGGTTTCATTGGGGCGTTCTAGTGTGGGGAGGTGCCCGGCGTCTTGAATAATAGTTAACGCTGCTTGAGGCATCAGTTCCGCCATCAATTCGTGACGATGCAGCGGGCAAAGTCGGTCTTGAGCTCCGGTAAGGATCAGCGTGGGTTTGTCCCAGCTTTCAAGAGTTTTCTTCTGATCTGGACGATCACGCAATGCCGCAGATTGGCGAGCGAATACCTCAGGGCCAAGGTCTAACGCCATCTCCATGCAGAGGTCTAGAATTTCTGCATGGCGCGGGCCGTCGGCGAGGTAGTTTGGTTTCATTTCGTCTCGCATGACGCTGTCCAACCGCCCAGCCAAAGCTTTGTCAATTTGGGGCTGACGCATCGCCTTTGCTGTGTCAGCTTCCTCCTCACAATTGGTGTCCATCAGGCACAAGCGCGTGACGCGATCAGGTGCCTGCCGGATGACCTCCATTGCGACGATGCCGCCCATCGACAACCCACCCAAGGCGAAGGACGTTGGGGCGTTCTGGAGGACATCTGCAGCCAGTTCCTGAACGGTGTCATATTGAGAAATGGCCATGCATTGGTGGGGCGGCATGTGTTGGAACAGCCGCCCGTCACACATCATTCCGGGCAAGAGAACAAGGGTCATTTGACTTGTGCGGCCCCTGCAGACAACGCGGCAAGCTTCGCATAGGCAATTTCAGGGTCAACGGCCCCAAATCCGGCGAAGGTTCCAAAACCACAATCTGATCCAGCGATCACGCGGTCATGTCCAACGATATCAACGAAAAGTTCAAGGCGCTGTTGAACAAGGTCGGGATGTTCAACAAAATTGGTTGTGGTGTCGACAACGCCAGGAACCAGAATTTTGTCGGCGGGAATGTCCGCCTTTCGGTCGCGGAAGACGACCCATTCGTGGCCGTGACGGGGGTTGCTGGTTTCAAAGAGCAGCTTCTTCGCCCCCACCGACATAAGCGTGTCGAACATCTTGGACATGGGGATGTCGCAAACGTGCGGCCCTTCGTAATTCCCCCAACAAATATGGACCCTCACGCGGGATGGATCGATGCCTTCCAACGCATGATTGAGAGCCTCAACGTGGGAGCCAGCGATCTTGAGGAATTCGTCATCAGAGAGGTCGTTAAACAGCATATGACGGGACAGCGCGAGGTCGGGACAGTCCAGTTGCAGATCAAGGCCGCTGTCTACAATCGTGCGGTATTCATCACGCATCGCGTCGGCCAAAGCGGCGAGGTATTCTTCGCGCGTCGCGTAGAAATCATTCTGCAAAAATAGAGAGATAACACCAGGGCTGGCGGCGTTCATGAAACCTTTATCAATGCCCTGTTCGGCCATGCCTGCTTTCAGGTTGGCGATGTCCTTTTCCAGCTCGCCCTGACCTTTGGATTTCACTTCGCCGACGCACATAGGGCGAGCGTATTGCGGGGTGCCGCCATCATCCGCTAAGCGTTTGAGAAAAGTCGGGAATTTTTTCAAGTCAGCAGGCGCGTTGCGGGGGCTATCGCCGTCAAAACCTGTGTAGCGGTCTTTGACGTATGTGGCATAGCTGATCTTGGAGGTTTCACCATCGCTGACGATATCAACGCCTGCAGCCGCTTGTTTGGCAACAGTTTCTGACACGGCTTTGGTCATCGCGGCATCAAATGCGGCTTGGTCGTAGTCCTCGCGATTTTCGCGTGCGAATATGAAATCTACGACCTCTTGTGTGCGCGGGAGAGAGCCGACGTGGGACGTTAGGATTTTGGGCATTTCGGTCCTTTCGGGGCGTGTGGGTCGGGTAAGGTTAATTTCTGCGGTAGTCCCCTAACCTGCTGAGGTTAGAGGATTTACGCCGGATTAGAAAATCAGCCCTGCCACGTGAGGCCCGCAGGGTCGCCAGTGGCAACGATGCGGTAAAGGCTGGCCTCGCCGGTCATGGATGGCACGACGGAGTGGGCGAGGTTTTCGGGAACCGACATGGTATCGCCGGGAGCCAAAGTTGCAGTACCGCCATCCCAAATTACGCGCCAATAGCCGCGCATAGGCATTAGGACGGTGGGATATTTGGCCGCTGTTTTGGCCTCGGACGCTGAGGCGCGCGTGATAAAATCGACCTCGAAGCCCGGCTTGTCGCGCAGCAGGCCGTTTTCGCCGATAACTTTGGCGGGGGATTTGTCGGCCAATGCCATGAGATCCCAGTAGCGCGCGATGTGGTTGGGAAGCACTTCAGCCGTGGTTGGTTCGGGGCGTTTGGCGAGTTCCTCGTCAGACATAAGCGGCATGGGCGCGACGCCTTCAGGGAGTTTTTGCTGACGCTTGGTGTCGTAGAGTTTCCCGTTTTCGCCAAGGATCAAGCCGTGATCGGCGGCGTTCTCGATAACTTGTGGAGCCCACATAACGCCACCGCCTGCATCGTCGCCGCCAAGGATCGCCATGATCATCCCGTAGTCTGTGCCGATGTTTTCAAACCCACGAAAGATACCCGTGGGGATGTTGAAAATGTCGCCCTCTGCCAGCGTTATCTCACCGGCGTCACCCCAACGGCCCCAAAAGAAACGCCATTTGCCCGACAGCACGAAGAAGGCCTCGGCCGTGTGATGGTCGTGCAAGGAATTTGTCACACGCGGCGGCTGGCCAGCTGCGCCAATGTTGAAGCCGTGCGGGATTGAGATGTGGACATGTTGGTCAGGGGACTCAGAGACGCCGCCGCCAATGATCGTGAAGTTTTCCTTCTGGTCACTGCCCGGTGTGTGGGCGTCGATGAAGGCGGTTTTGCAGGGTTGCAGGTCGCCGTAGCGAACGATGCGGGATTCCATTTCAACCGGTGTCATTGGTGTGCTCCTTGCATCAGTATTTGTTTCCAGATCGCGATTTCGTCATAGAGGGCGCATTCGCGGCGGATGGTTGCATCTTGCGGGCCGTCCGCGTTGGCGAAGGGGCCGTATTCGGCGTGGCACATGCCCATCACGTGAACTTTGGCGCCTGTCGGTTTGCCGAAAGTGCCCCAACCGGAATGGGTGCCATCGAGCGACCAACGGATCGCGGCGCGGGGTGGCAGCATGTCGCTGTCCATGCCGATCTGGTGGTGGATCGTGAATTTGGCATCAGGGAAAGAGGAGCGCAGACCGAGCCAGAATTTGGTAACGCTGTCATGGGACAGAACGGTTTGCGCGCCCGCGTATTCGCAGTTCACAGCGCGATCGTAGTCACTTGGAATCGTGTGAAAATCGAGGTTCATGATACGTGTCAGGGTGTCCGCGTAGCGTTGGCCCCAAGCGTTGTCGTTGCCGCGTGCGTTGTAGCCACCGTCGATGTCTTGGTCCGGGGTAAACGGTCTGGACGCCGCGTCGGGCCCGCCTTCAGCCTCGATGAGTTGAGCCGCGTAGGTGCGTGGGTCCATCCCTAGTTGGCGCACGATCCCACCATAGTCGCGCACCAGCCATTCGTCGTAAATGCAGTCATTCTTGGCGGCGCAATCAGCGATGACGCGCACGGTCCACGGCCTGCCGGTTGCTGTGCCGAATTGACCGTCCTGGGTGTGGGTGGCGCGCGTGATGATACGGTGGGAGGAAAGAAGTCCGAATTTGGGATCATCAGAGAAGATTACATCATCACCGAGAAGTTCGCGATCAGGAAATTCGTTGATCGTCGCCATGGTGGCGGCCATTACACCGTCGTTCCCCCGCGAGATGCCCATGGGCGTACGGATGACGATATCTTTGGCGTAATAGTCGTGCAAAGTACCAACACCACGGTCTTCCCAAATCTCTTTGGTAATGCCGATGATGTAGTCGGGAAAGTCTTTCCAGCGGCTCGAAAACCCCTTCATTGCGATGATCCTTTGGGTGGAAGTGAGGAACCTCTTTGGATCAGAGGCCCTTCTATTTCAATAGTTTGGGCATAGGTTTCCTGACCGTTGATCGAAGACAGAAGTGTTTCGATTGTGGCCTCGACCATGCGGTTGACGGGCTGACGCACGGTTGTGAGGTCATAGGCTGGCCAAGAGGCGAGAGGCACATCGTCGTAGCCGATGATCGCGACGTCATTGGGGATCGAAAAGCCCATTTGGCGGATCTCATCCATAACGGCGAAGGCCATATGGTCGTTGCCCACGAAAATCGCGTCAGGATGGGTTTCGCCCGTCATCAGCTGGCGCGCGGTGGCGGCTGCAATGTCGCGCTTATACATGCCGTCGATGATTGCGAAAGGCGTCAGGTCAGCGTTGGACATGGCCTCTTCGAACCCTTGCTGGCGGTCGCGCCCCGTAAGAGAACCTTCCCAGCCTGCGATATGGGCGATGCGTTGGTGCCCTGCGTCGATGAGCGCTTGCGTTGCCATCGCCGCGCCCTTCATGTTGGCCGAGGTGACCGCCGAAAGACCGCTACCGGGCTGTCCACGGTTAAATAGGACCACGGGAATACCCGCTTTGACACAGAGATCGGTGAGACCCGAGGACATCGAGACAGAAGCGGCGATGATGCCTTCGACCTGATAATCGAGCAGGTCTTGTACGACGCTTTCGATGCCGTCGGTGGAATTGGGGACCGTGAATATCAGGATGTGATAGCCCTGCGCCTGAAGAGCATTGGACAGGCGTTCGAGGGCTTCGGGGTAGAATTGGTTATCGAGGTAGGCAACGATCAGCCCGATGATGCGCGACTTGCCGGTAATCATGGCGCGGGCCAATACATTGGGGCGGTAGCCGAGCTGCTTGGCGGCTTTTTTTACTTTCTTGGCGGTTTCGGGGCTGGCCGATGCGCCCGAAAAAACGCGGCTGACCGCAGATTGGCTGACACCTGCCAGTTTAGCAACTTGAAGTGAGGTGATCTTTGCACCCATTAGTCAGCTGTCCAACCTCCATCGATAATGAGATGTGTGCCCGTGATCAGCGCGGCGGCGTCGGAGGCAAGAAAGGTGGTCGCGCCCATGATATCGGTCACCTCACCGACACGCCCAAGTTTGATCTTTTCTTCGATCCAGGCACGGCGTTCAGGGATAGCAAGGGTTTGCTCGGCTAGGGGTGTGCGGATGAAGGTTGGGCAGATGGTGTTGACGCGGATTTGGTGCGGGGCCCATTCGATGGCCATGCTTTTCGTCATGCCTTCGAGTGCGTGTTTGGTGGCGCAATAAACAGCGCGGTCAACGCCGCCGACGTGACCCATTTGGGACGAGATGTTGATGAGGGAGCCAGGTTTTCCCACGTCGATTAGGCCTTTGGCCACAGCGCGGGTGAGGAAATACGCAGCCTTGACGTTGAGGTCGGTGACGGCGTCGAAATCGGATTGAGTTGTGTCTGTCGAGGGGCTGTGACGGGCGAGGCCAGCAGAGTTGACGAGGATGTCGAATGGACCGTGGGCAGCAATTGTGGCTTCGCTCGCGGCGATGTCTGAAATATCGAGCGGTAGCGCCGCGGCATCCCAACCGTTCGACTGGAACGCCGTCGCCTGTTTCTCGACCGCTGCCGCAGTGCGGGCCACCAGCGTGACGTGGGCGCCGGCCTCGGCCAGTGCCACGGCGCAACCTTCGCCGATGCCGGAAGTGGCACCGGTGACGAGCGCGCGTTTTCCGTCAAGGCGCATGGAAGGTGTGCGGGGAAAGGTCAAACGAATTCGCATTCTGGTAGGATGATGGGGCCCAGGTTTCGGGCTTTATTGAATTCAGACATTCGGCCGAGAACGTCAACACCACATTGGGCGTAGAGATCGAGGAGATCGACCAGAACCCAGTTTTCGCGGATTTTGCCGTCTTCCATGCGCCAGAAGTCGAGGGAACGCAGCAGGACTTCGGTGTTGGCGGGCGCGATGCCCATCCAGCCATCATTTGTAATGGTCAGGCGCATATTGGGCCAGCCTGTTTCACAGACATAGTCCCCTTGGGCGAACCAGTGGGACATAAGATCACCCAATGCGTCGAGTTTGCGGTCCGGCATGGCGCGCAAAAATGGGATCTGATGCCAGTTTCGAAAGCCCGCGATGCCGCGTCCGGTGCCGATCCCTGCGGGTCCGTACCAGTTGAAACGCGGGTGCCAGTACGTTTCGAGGTTCATGACCTCGGGGCCGCCTTGGGCTGGATGTTTGCACAGGTCTGTGAGCATCGCGATGACGTGGTCCATTGTGGCTTGGCCATCGCCCGTCACAGTAAGCCCATCTTGCGTCATGGGCGCGGGCGTGCAAAGGAATTTGCCCAATTGCGGGGCCATTGGCCATGCATTCGCCTGCATCATCAATTCGGGAATGTCCCAGATGATTTGCGCTTCGGTCACAAGGCCGTCTTCAATGCGGAAGAACTCGTGATAGCGCATATGGGTAAGGTGGCCGGTTGGTGGGATGTGGTGGCCGTTGATCGACCATGCCTTTGTCATCGTGCCCATGTAGTTGCCCATGCAACCGACCCAGTCCTGACCTTCCGGCGTCGTGCCGGAAAGTACGATCATATCGCGGCGTTCAAGGTCGGGCATCGCGTTTAGGAGAGGCGCATAGAGGGTATCGTAAAGGTCGGCGCCTTTGATCTCGCCGAAAGGATGGCAAAGGCTCATTCGCGCGTCAGGTGCGACCACTTTTGTGATGGCTGCTCGGGCCTCTTCTGTGACGCTTGTCAGGGCGTTCTGGAAGGGTTGGAGGATGGGATGGTTTGTCACTCGGCGGCCTCGCGGTAAGGCGCGCCGGTGCCGTAGGGGACATTGATCCCCCCGTAACGGCGCACGCGGATGTTGCATTGTTCGGCGTGCCCCACGAAGCCTTCGAGCATGCAAAGGCGTGAACCGTATTCGCCAACTAATGTGGCCGCTTCGTCCGTGGTGATTTTCTGATAGCTGTGCGTTTTCAAAAACTTACCAACCCAAAGGCCGCCCGTGTAACGACCCGCTTTTTTGGTGGGGAGGGTGTGGTTGGTGCCGATGACTTTGTCACCATTGGACACGTTGGTGCGTGGGCCGAGGAACAGGGCGCCGTAGCAGGTCATCTTTTCGAGGAACCAGTCGTCGCGGTCGGTCATGACTTGCACATGCTCGGACGCGATGTCGTCGGCGACGTGCAGCATCTCGTCATAGGTGTCGCAGACGATGACCTCACCGTAATCTTCCCAGCTTTTGCCAGCGGTGTCAGCGGTTGGGATGATGGCAAGGAGGCGGTCGATTTCGGCCAGCGTGTCGTTTGCGAGTTTTTCGGAGTTGGTGAGTAGAACGGCGGGAGAGTTGTAGCCGTGTTCAGCTTGGCCCAGAAGATCCGTCGCGCAGAGTTCACCATCGGCGGCGGTCTCATCCGCGATGACCATGGTTTCAGTTGGGCCAGCAAAAAGATCAATGCCGACGCGCCCGAAAAGCTGGCGTTTGGCTTCGGCGACAAAGGCGTTACCGGGGCCGACGAGCATGTGGACGGGGTCAATTGTTTCGGTTCCGATGGCCATGGCGCCGATCGCTTGGATACCGCCCATGACATAGATTTCGTGCGCCCCACCAAGGTGCATGGCGGCGATCACTGCCGGGTTGGGTTCGCCTTTGAACGGGGGGGTTGCGGCGATTATGCGCGGGACTTTGGCGACAGATGCGGTCGCGACGGACATATGGGCAGAAGCGACCATTGGAAACTTGCCACCGGGCACGTAGCAGCCAACGGACTGAACGGGAATGTTTTTGTGCCCCAAGATCACGCCAGGCATGGTTTCAACTTCGATATCCAACATGGAGTCGCGTTGGTGTTGCGCGAAGGCACGTACCTGTTCTTGGGCGAACTTGATATCCGCCATTTCCCGCGGAGATACCTTCGCGATAAGGGCGTCGATCTCGGCCTGCGTTAGGCGGTAACTCTCGCGGTCGTAATTGTCGAACTTCACCGACATCTCGCGTACAGCCGCGTCGCCTTTGGTTTCGATCTCCTTCAGGCCAGCTTCGACGATAGCGCGGGTTTTGGCGTCGTCTTCGGCGCGGGCGGCGGCAGAGCGGGCGGTTTTCAAATGGCGGATCGTCATGTGCGGGTTTCCTCGGGCGTGGCAGTTACAGGTTTGTCGGGTCGAGCGGCTTACAGCCGCTCACCTGTTGTGGCGTCAAAGAGATGGCAGGTCGCAGCAGGAATTGTCGCGGCGACAGTTTCGCCGATCTCGGCGCGAAACTCTTTGTCGGCCTTCACGGTCGCGATTGTGCCGCCGATGCGGAATGTGACCATTGTGGCATCGCCCAGCAACTCCATGGAATAGACCGGCGCGTTCACGGATGGTGCATCACCACCAATAGCGGCATCTTCGGCGCGGTAGCCCAGTGTGACTGGGCCAGAGTGGGTGCTGTCGAGGCCGGTAACTGTGACGTCTTTACCTGTGAAAGTGCCCCCCTCAATCGTGCCCTCAAGCAGGTTCATTGCGGGCGAGCCGATGAAGCTGGCTACGAAGGTATTGGCTGGATTGTCGTATATTTCCGTCGGAGAGCCGACCTGTTGAACAACACCCGCTGACATGACGACAACACGATCCGCCAATGTCATGGCTTCGATCTGGTCGTGTGTCACATAGATCGTGGTGACTTTTAATTCGTGGCTCAAGTTCTTGATCTGGGCGCGGGTAGAAACCCGCAACTTGGCGTCGAGGTTGGACAGCGGTTCGTCCATCAGAAAAACGTTGGGCTGGCGCACGATAGCACGGGCCAAGGCCACGCGTTGACGTTGACCACCAGAGAGTTCTGCGGGTTTACGGTGCAGGAAATCGTCAAGCTCGACCATCGCCGAAGCACGCATGACGCGTTCTTTATGTTCGGACGAAGGAACCTTGCGCATGCGCAGCGGGAAGCGGATATTTTCGTAGACATCGAGGTTGGGGTAGAGCGCGTATGACTGGAACACCATGGCGCAATCGCGGTCTTTGGGTTCAAGGTCGTTGATACGCTTCCCATCCACGAGGATGTCGCCCTCAGTAGGGTCTTCTAGCCCTGCGATCATCCGCATAGTCGTTGTCTTGCCGCAACCTGACGGGCCAAGAAGGACGAGGAACTCCTGATCCGCAATGGTAAGGTCGAAGTCCTCGACGCCGACAAAACTGCCCCAGCGTTTGTGAACATTCTTGAGCTGAATTTCGGCCATGTGAGCGCCTTTCTTGCAAACGTATGCAACAGGTGTAATTCTGATTCTATTGTCTGCGCAAGTTCTTTCTTTCCCCTTATTTCATTAAGTCTATTTCGCAGTCGCAGCATTTTTGGCTTTTTCTGACTCGCCCTATTTTTCACTTGCTTTGTGGTCATGATGGTCATTTGATTGCAAACGTATGCATGGCGTTTTTTGATTCGCTAGAATCAGTGCGCCCAACGAAAAGCGAAATACGATCTGAACCATTAGGGAGACTATAATGACCAAATTTACCAAACTGATGGGGGCCACAGCTGCCGCCCTGACAATGGGCACGGTAGCATTTGCGGATGGTCATGGATGTACCGCGGAAGGCCGGTTAAGCATCATCGGAAACGAATTTCCAGCCATCCATTCTATAGCTGCTTTGGCCCAGACATGTGACGGTCTGGACGCAGAGGCAAACCTTACTGCCGATCACCAGACACTAAACTTGCCTGGTATGCAGGGCGACCCCGCGGCGTACACAACAGCGATTGTTGCGAACTCGTCTATTGTTGCACTGATCAACGAAGATGTTGTGCGCCCGCTTGATGATTTGGTTGCTGAATACGGTGCGGATATCCCAAACCATATGCAGATTTCGGTAGACGGAAATGTAATGGCGATTGCGTTCATGGCGAACGCGCAGACGCTTGTGTATCGCGAAGACGTACTAGAGCAGGTCGGTCTGGAAATCCCAACATCATACGAAGAAATGCTAACGGCAGCCGCGGCGATCCGGGATGCGGGCATCATGGAAAACCCATTGGGTGGTGCTTATGCTTCGGGTTGGAACCTCGCGCAGGAATTCAACAACATGTATATCGGCCACGGCGGTGAATTCTTTGAGCCAGGCACAGCGAATGTTTCCGTCAACAACGAAGCTGGTGTTGCCACGCTGGAAATGATGAAGGCGCTGTCTGAATACATGAGTCCTGACTTCCTGACGCATGACTCCAACGCGACGTCTGCGGAATGGGAAGCAGGCAACGTGGCGCTGATGAACATGTGGGGCTCACGTACGGGCGTATTGATGGACGACGAAGGCTCTGCCGAAGAAGTTTATTCAAACACCAAAGTGGCCGGCCCATTGATGGTTGGCGACAGCGGCATTCCAGCGACGACATTGTGGTGGGACGGCTGGACCGTGGCCAAGAACATTAGCGACGAAGATGCTGCTGCGACGTTCCAGGCAATGGCATACGGGGTATCCCCTGCATTGCTGAACGATGAAACCATGGGGCAAGCCGTTTGGCTGATCGACGGGTTTGAACCACAGCCGATCAACGAAGGCGTTCTTGCTGCCGTGTCCGCTGGGTCCAAGCCATACCCGATGGTTCCATTCCAAGGCCTGCTTCACACTGCTTTGGGTGCGGAACTGGCTGACTTTATGCAAGGTAACGAGTCTGCTGAGCAGGCACTGGCCGATGTCGAAGCAGCCTACACCGCTGCGGCTGTCGAAGCTGGCTTCGTAACCCAGTAAGCGATCCTAAAAAGAAAGAGCGGTGCACGGTGTGCGCCGCTCACACCACGAGAAACGTACTAACTCAAGCACGTTTGCGTGCGAGATAACCGAGGGCAAGTCGTGAACCATCGAACATTCCTGACATTCGTCGCACCGTCGCTTCTGGCTATGCTGCTATTAATCGTTTTCCCGGTCATCTCGGTTGTTTTGCAGTCTTTTCACGCACAGCATGAACAAGTCATGGAGGTCGTTGAAACCTGCGGGCCGTTTGGGTGCACCCAGACAACTTCTGTCAATCAAGAGCAGACCCTTGCCCTTCGTGAAGCACAACCGCTGGGCCGCTTCGTAGGCTTTGAGAACTACACCAACCGTGGACATTTGGCGTTTTCCGAAATGGGAGAAGCCTGGCGCACATCAACTGGATGGGGCGACTGGTGGACTAAGGTGATGAACCTGCCATTCTACAGTGCCATTGTTTTCACTCTAACTTTTACCTTCATTGTTACGCCGCTGACGATTGTTCTTGGATTTGCAATCGCGATTGCAGTGAACTCCGCGTCGCGCGCGATCAAAGGTCCATTGATCTTTGTGTCATTGCTTCCATTCATCATAACCCCGCTGGTCGGGTCGCTGGTATTGTTCTGGATGGTAGACGCACGCGGTGTTTTGGGGCATGCAATCCAGGCGTTAGCAGGCAACCCTGATTTAAGTGTCAAAGCATCAACGCCAATGATGTGGATCATGCTGATGGTCTACGGAATTTGGCATGCGGCGCCTTTCGCCTTTGTGGTGTTTTACGCCGGCTTGCAATCGGTCAGTCAGGACGCAGACGAAGCGGCGATGATTGATGGTGCGAACCGTTGGCAACGGGTGCGGTTTGTGACGATCCCGCACATCATGCCGCTTGTGACGTTTGTGGCGCTGATCCAGCTTATGGATAATTTTCGCGTCTTTGAACCGCTGATTTCGTTCAATGCAGAAGCGCATGCGCAATCTCTTTCGACCTATATTTTTTCGGATCTTGGTGGAGAGACGCGTTTGCTGAACTCGGCCGCGACGACCTCACTTTTGACAGTGTTGTGCGTCGGTATTCTTCTTTTCCCTGTCCTTGTGCGCACGTGGCGCGATTTCAAGAGAGCCTGACCGATGAGCACAGCCAACCCCCGTAAACAGCCGACGTCACTTCGGATAATCCTGACAGGGTTTTTGGTCCTTTGGGTGATTATGGCGGCCTTCCCATTCTTGTGGACCCTTTGGGGATCCTTCAAAGTCGAGGGTGATTTCTTTTCAAAGGCGAACTGGGCATATGCCCTGACAGGAGAGTCGACGAGGATCGAGACCGGTGGGTCCTTTACCGGCGACGGATATTACGGCGCTTGGGTCACCGAAGAATTCGGCCGCGCCGTGATGAACACTTCGATCGTCTGCTTCTGTGTGGTGACGATTTCGTTAACGTTGAGCACCCTTGCCGGATACGCGCTGTCACGGTCCACATATAATTATGCGTTTTGGATATTGATCGCGGCGTTGATGTTCCGCGCTATGCCGCAGATCACACTGGTGTCCGGTTATCTTTTGCCGTTTTATGAATGGAACCTTTGGGGGCGATTGGGGACCACAATCATCGTTCTGGTCGCCATCAACCAGCCGTTCAGCCTGTGGATGATGACGTCCTTTTTCCGCAATATTCCAAAAGATCTTGATGAAAGCGCAATGGTGGACGGGTGTAACAGGCTTCAGGCGTTCCGCCATGTTATTCTGCCGGTGATGTGGCCCGGTGTCATCACGACGGGGCTGTTCAGCTTTTTGTTGGCGTACAACGATTTTCCTGTGGCGGCGATGCTGCTGGATCAGGAAAACCAGACCATGATCCCGAAAATTGCGTCCTTCCTTGGCACCACGCAAACCAAAGGCAACGTCATGTTTGCGGTCGCGGCCGTTGTGTCGGCTACGGCGCCATTGTTTGTGTTGATCCTGTTCTTCCAACGCCAGATCGTGTCAGGTCTGACAGCAGGCGCTGTTAAGGGATAAGAGATGTTTCAGGACCAAAAGGCAGTTGTGCGCGCGCTGTACGCGGACATGAAAGGTGCGAGCCCAGAAACGATCGGGGACGTGCTTGCCACCCATACGACCCCCGATTGGCACTGGCGCGGAATGCACCCCTTTTATGAGCAACACGGTGCTGGCGACGTAGCGCGGGTGTTTTGGGGGCCATTATTGGCATCCCTCACACGTTTGCAGCGGCGCGAGGATGTCTTCTTTGCGGGCGAAAACACCGTGGGCAAAGGGGTCTGGGTCGTGTCCATGGGGCATCTGATGGGGCTGTTTGATGCGGTTTGGCTGGGCATTCGGCCAAACAACAAGATCACCATGCTGCGCTATTGCGAGTTTAACCGCATCGAGAACGGCAAGATCGCCGAGACAATGCTGCACGTCGATATCCCCCATCTGATGGTGCAGGCGGGCCAAAACCCGTTTCCGCCGCAAACGGCGGCGCAATTGGTCCAGCCCGGTCCGATGACCCATGGCGGGCTTTTGCATAACGTGCAGCCCGTGGCAGAGGGCGAGGCGACGTTGGCCGCGATCAATGCGATGATTGGCGATTTGGGAACATGGCAATTGGGTCTTCCCTTGGAGGAAGAATTGGCGCGTACTTGGCACGACGACATGATTTGGTGGGGCCCAACAGGTATCGGAGCGGCCTACACGATCGAACGCTATGCCAAGCAACATTCGGGCCCGTTTCGCGCAGCGTTCTATGATCGCTCGTCCACGGGCCATGTGGCACGTCTGGCTGAGGGACACTACGGCGGGTTCTTTGGCTGGCCGAATTTCACGGCCAAACTACATGGTGGGTTCATGGGGATGCCGGGAACAGACAAGGCATGTGAATTCCGCGTGATTGATATCTACCGCCGCGAGGGCGAAAAACTGGCCGAGAACTGGGTTTTCATCGACTTGCTTTACTGGTTGATGCAGCTGGGCGACGACGTCCTAACTCGGATGGCCGGGATCGCGGACACCGAGTATATAGCGCCAGCCTAGGTGGCAATGTAAGTTCGCTTAGACATGCCGGTATCTCGTCTGTGGCGCAATCGCTCAAAGCGAACTTTCCGTTCATCGCGCCTAATATCCTTCTGATGTGCTTTCAGTCGATTTTCGTCTGAAATGTGGGGGCTACCACGACTTTAGATGGCCGTTGCTAAAGTGGGACACGTCGGACAGGCAGTCGAAATGCTGGGCACATTCCCAACCTATGGGATCAAAGACAAGGATGTGTATGCCGCATGGCTACGGGATCGTTCTGCTGCGGATAAACCCCCAATGATCATCCCGTGCCACGGATCGATCGTGCGAAGCGAGAACGTCGCGACGGACGAAATATCTTTGTTGGCAAGCTAGCTCTTTCAGCAGGTCAGGAGCTGACATTCGTGCGTCGTGCAGCGTCAGTCGTTATGGGCTCGGAGCCGCCGAATGCCGGTGCCGCAATCACCTTGGTGTGCGCGCTTCGGAACAGGAAATCGGTGAAGCGGGGCAAACTCTTGAGCTTCTTCGGTCTTGGCTGATGAGCTGTCGTTCGCAGCCCAGGTACGGACATCCGCGCCGCAGGCGACGAAAACTGTTTTCGAGCCCACTTTGACCAATGCTGCACAATAAACCAATGTCAGCTTTGAAAAATCATGTTATTGCCACTCGTGTAGAAATGTACGGGCTCGCGGGAGACTTCCGATAGCATCCCAAGTTTGGGAGGGAGGAAGTTTTCATGACAGACGATCAATGAGAGATCCAACGTAAACTTCGGGTTCTGCAACATGCTGATAAGATCGGCTGTGTGAGCAAGAGCTGCCGCTATTTTGGGATCGGTAAGCCCAGCTTTTATCGATGGCGGGCTGCGTATCGGTCCCGAGGAGAGGAAGGGCTGAAGAATGCCAAAACCTTTCCAAAGAACCCAGTCAATCAAACGCCACCCGAGATCGTTGAAAAAGTTTTGTACCTGCGCCGCAATTACCATATCGGGCCTATTTTGATCGTCTAGTATCTGGCGCGCGATCACTGCATCTAAATTTCCGATGCAGGCGTCTACCGCATTCTCCGGCGCCATGGACTGAACCGACTCCCACACGGAACTAGGGTGCGCAAGGTCCACACCAAGCGTTACAACAAACAGGTCCCTGGTCACCACATCCAGATGGACGTTAAGCTCCTGACGTTACAAGGAAACCATGGCAAGAAGAT
Organism: Aestuariibius sp. HNIBRBA575; assembly: GCF_040932005.1. Classification (NCBI taxonomy): domain Bacteria; kingdom Pseudomonadati; phylum Pseudomonadota; class Alphaproteobacteria; order Rhodobacterales; family Paracoccaceae; genus Aestuariibius; species Aestuariibius sp. HNIBRBA575. The sequence goes on along the minus strand of NZ_CP162414.1, from coordinate 380,803 downwards.
CAGGCGCTTTCAATTCACTGCAATCGATGACGCAACCCGTGTTCGCGCGCTCAAAATCTATGACCGGCATACTCAGGCAAATGCGTTGAATTTTGTCGATTACGTTATTGAGAAGTTTCCGTTTCGGATCCGCGAGAACAGGACCGATAACGGCCATGAGTTCCAGGCCAAGTTCCACTGGCATGTCGAGGACAAGGGCATCCGTCACGCCAACATCAAGCCAAGCTCACCAAGGCTCAACGGGAAGGTCGAGCGATTACACCGGTCCGACCAGCTGGAGTTCTACCAACTTCTCAGCTACAAAGACGATGTCGATCCCTAAGCCAAACGTGAAGAATGGGAGCGGTTTTATAACCTTGCTAGGCGCTCACAACGGCAAAACGCCTTACGAAGCGCTTAAGGAAAAGCTATGAAATAGCGGCTTGGTCTCCCACCAGTTCGACAGCGCTACAAACGGAGCGGCAGGCATTCGTCACGGTCTGCAATCACTGTGCCCGACCACGACCGGTGCGGCCGCACACCATGAAACACTGGGATGCGGCCGCGTTTGACGAGAGGCCGTCAGGCCACCGGCTCAACCTTGGCCACAACCTTTGGGTGCCGGTCAAAGAGCCACGGCACGTCTCGACGATGACGTGCCTCGAAGCCTTCGATCTCGGTCATCTGCGTCTTGGTCTGGTCGATTTCGTCCTGACCGTTCAGCAGGGCATCGCGGCGCACCGCGTCGACCTCAAAGCCAAAGGCCGTGCCATCCGCCAATGTGACCTGACAGGTGGTCAGATCAACCGTCACCGCTTCCCCGGCTTCGGCGGCCTGCATCACGCGATTCAGCTCTTCGACAGGGAGGCGCACTGGCAGAATGCCGTTCTTGAAGCAGTTGTTGTAATGGATGTCGGCGAAGGACAGCGCGATCACGCTGCGGATTCCATAATCGCGCATTGCCCAAGGTGCGTGTTCCCGCGACGAGCCGCAGCCCCAGTTTTCAAGCGACACAATGATCGACGCCTTGTCCCAAGGGGCTTTGTTCAGAACGAAGTCCGGCTTCACCGCACCATCTCGACCAAAGCGGTACTCCTGAAAGAACCCCCAGGCGAGGCCGGTCTTCTTGACCGCTTTCATCACATGTTTGGGGCTGATCATGTCGGTGTTGACATTGTCCCACGGCATCGGTGCCGCGATCCCGGTAACCTTGCTGAATTTTTCCATGGCTCAGGCCTCCCAGTTGCGGATGTCTACGAAATGGCCTGCAACCGCAGCGGCGGCGGCCATGGCCGGGCTGACAAGGTGGGTCCGTCCACCCAGACCCTGCCGCCCCTTGAAATTGCGGTTCGAGGTAGAGGCACAGCGCTCGCCGTCCTGCAGACGGTCGGCGTTCATGCCAAGGCACATCGAGCATCCGGCCTCGCGCCAGTCGAAACCGGCGTCCTTGAAGACCTCGTGCAGACCCTCGGCTTCGGCCTGAAGCTTCACCAGACCTGAGCCCGGCACGATGATGGCCTTGACGCTGTCGGCAACCTTGCGCCCGCGCACCACGCGGGCGACCTCGCGCAGGTCCTCGATCCGGCTGTTGGTGCAAGAGCCGATGAAGACGCGGTCAAGCGGGATCTCGGTGATCTTCTGACCTTCCTCCAGTCCCATGTAATCAAGTGAGTCGCGCAGCGAAAAGCGGCGAGCCTCGGCCATGTCCGTAGTCGCTTCGGGAACGGCCCCGACCACCGGCACCACGTCTTCCGGGCTGGTGCCCCATGTGACCATGGGCACGATATCGGCTGCGTCGATTTCGACCACACGGTCAAATGCTGCGTCATCGTCGCTGTGGAACTGGGCCCAATAGGTCAAAGCCGCATCCCAGTCCTGATCTCCGGGCGCCTGTGGACGACCGCGCAGGTAGGCAAAGGTCTTTTCGTCCGGCGCGACCAGACCCGAGCGCGCTCCGGCCTCGATGGCCATGTTGCACACTGTCATGCGCGCCTCCATCGACATGTCGCGGATCACCTGACCGCAGAATTCGATGACATAGCCTGTGGCCCCGTTAGCCCCGATGCGGCCGATCACGTTTAGGATCACATCCTTGGCGGTCACACCGTGCGGCAAGGCCCCTTCGATGCAGATCGCCATGGTCTTCGATTTCTGCTGAATCAACGTCTGCGTGGCCAGAACGTGCTCTATTTCCGAGGTACAGATGCCAAAGGCCAGCGCCCCGAAGGCGCCATGGGTCGAGGTGTGGCTGTCGCCGCAGACGATGGTCATGCCCGGCTGAGTCAGCCCCTGCTCTGGGCCCACCACATGCACCACACCCTGCCGGATATCGTCATACCCGTAATAATCAAGTTTATGCCGCGCCGAGTACTGGCGGATCAGTTGCAGTTGCAAAGCCGCCTCCGGATCGTCGGTTTCGTCGGTGCGTCCAACATGGGTCGGAATGTTGTGATCAGCCACGGCGAGCGTTGCTTCGGGGCGGCGAACCGCATGGCCTTCGCGTTCGATAGTGTCGAAGGCGGGCGCACTGGTCACCTCGTGCAGGAACTGCTGGTCAATGTACAGAATTGTAGCCCCGGCGGCGTTCTGGGCCACCACATGTGTGTCCCATATTTTATCGTAAAGCGTCTTGGCCAAGGGAGCCTCCTACCATCGGTCGTTTATGTCATGGGCAACGGATACGATAAAAAATTTGTTATAGCAATCGGTTTTCTGATACGTTACGAAACGTCGTCGGCGATACCGATTGACATAGGTAGCGTTACGCATTCCAAAGGACTGCGACTTGGTAAGCAAGTGAAACTTCAGGCTTAATTTCAACCTAAAGTGGAGGAGACCATGATCCACACAACGAACCAGTCCAAAGCGGCAGCCGGTCGCCGCTCACAGCCGCTGAGCGAAAGGGCCTATGCCCAACTCAAGGCGATGATTCTGTCGAATGAGCTTCAGGGCGGTCGCTACATGCTCGAAGACGAGGTGAACGAACTGGTCGGCATGAGCCGCACTCCGCTGCGCGCCGCGCTCGCCAAGCTGAAGAATGAGGGCCTGATCACCATCATCCCCCGGCGCGGCATCCGCATCATGACGGTCACCCTCGACGATCTGTTCGAGATCTACAGCCTGCTCGAAGCGGTGGAAGCTTTGGCGGTGGAGGTTCTGGTCAAGGCTGACAACCATGCCGCAACCGGGGCAATATTGGTTGGTCTGGTCGGCGAGATGGACGCAGCCCTGAAGGATAACCAGCTCGACACATGGGCCGCGGCCTATTCGTTGTTTCACCGCACTCTTGTGGGGCAGACTGGAATGAAGCGGGTGGAGAAGCTGGCCGAGAACTTGCTGGATCAGTCGCACCGCGTGCGTATCTTTACGCTGCGGATGCGGGAAAAGCCACTGAACGTGAACGCCAGTCAGCGTGCGCTGGCCGAGGCCATTCGCGATGGCAATCTCGACGGGGCTTTGCAGACCAACAAACGCCACGCCCAGAAACGCCTTGAAGAAATCGCGGCCATCTTCGAGCGGTTTTCTCTGAAAGAACTGTAGGGGAAGACGTCGGGCGCCGGACGCTTTCCGGCGCATTGCAGGCCGATCCCTTAACCGCCCGGGTAAAGCCTCATCAGCGTTTCATTGCCCATGAGATCGCCGGGCAAACCGTCGAACACGGTTTTGCCAGTCTCCAGAACCATGACCCGATCTGCGGACCGCAGCGCAAGGTCGATGTCCTGTTCAACCAACAAAATGACGGTGCCTGCGGTGCGAATTTCTTCGAGTTTGTCAACCACCATCTGGGAATACAGCGGCGACAGGCCCGCTGTCGGCTCATCCACCACCAGAAGCGAAGGCCACAACAGCAACGCACGCGAGATCGTCAGCATCTGATGCTGGGTGCCAAGGCGCAGGTTCTTCCAGACCGTCAACGCGCCAAAAACGTTGCGCACCTGAGGCACATACGCCCCCCCCGGACCGGGCGCTGCGGTGTGGCGCCCAGACGCTGATGTCGGTGCCGTCCAAAACGATGCGCCCGCCACGCGGGCGGAGCAGGCCCGACACGGCTTTGATCAGGGTCGATTTTCCGGCTCCGTTCGGCCCGACCACCGCCAGCATTTCGCCCGGGGCCACGGTCATCGACACGCCATTGACGATGGTCATGTCGCCATAGCCCACATCCAAATCGTCACAGCTCAGCAATGTGGACGCGGACATGTCAGGCAACCTCCGTCCGTTTGGCGACCGGCACGGCCATGCTGCCGACATAAGCGCGCTGCACTTCGGAAGTGTCACGGATTTCCGCCATGGACCCCTCACACAGCTTTTCACCCGCAACAATGACCAAAACCCGAGGCGCAACGCGTTCGATGAAGCTCAGGTTTTGTTCGACGACAACGATGGTCTTGCCTTCGGCGTTCAGGGCCAGGACGTGATCGACCAGCTTGTTGATCATCGACGGGTTCACCCCGGCGGCGGGCTCATCCAGAATGATCAGCGGCGCGTCGCTGATCGCCAGCATGGCCAACGTCAGGAGTTTCTGCTGCCCGCCCGAAAGCCCCTGCGCCCAGGCGTCCGCCATATGAGTAAGGCCGAAGCGGTCATGCGTGTCCATGCCTCTGGTGACAGATTGACCAAGCCGCGCGACGGCCTGGAACGCGCACCAGCCGCGCCAAACCCACCTGGCCCTGATCCATGACAGCCAGCAGGTTTTCCAGCACCGTCATTCGCCCGAACAGGCGCGGAATCTGGAAAGACCGGCGCAGCCCAAGCCTGGCCCGATCCGCCAGCGGCAGCGCCGTAATGTCCTGCCCTCGAAATGTGATGCGCCCACTGTCAACCGGCATCTCTCCGGCCACGAGGTTGAAGCATGTGCTTTTGCCGGCGCCGTTGGGCCCGATCAGGCCTACGATCTCACCTTCGGCCACCTGCATCGACATATCCTTGACCGCTGGCAAGCCACCGAAGGATTTCGAAATATTCTGGACGTCCAGCATCATGCCTCCTGCCACAGCGGGGAAAGTTTCAGGGGAGTTTCGCGCCACAGACCATCGGGACGGAACAGGATGAACAGCACCATCAGCACACCGATGCCGCCCGCCTCGATCAAAGGGATCACCTGCGGCGGAAGCGGCCCGAAATGGATCATGCGCGCGCCTTCATGCACGATCCCGAACAGCAGAACGCTGCCGATCAGCGGCCCAAAGGCGCTGCCGGTTCCGCCCATGATCAGTGCCGCCCATACCAAAAGCGTGACATCGAACTTGAAGGCCGACGGTTCGACAGCCGTGGTCATCAGCGGCCAGAGCGCCCCGGCCAGAACCATGACGGTCGAGCCGAAAACGAAGGCCGCGGTGCGCAAGGCTCGGATATCATAGCCAAGGCTTTCAGCGGCATCGGGATCGTCACGCATGGCGCGCAGGGCGCGGCCATAGGGGCTGGCCGACAGGCTGCGGAAACCCAGCGCACCAAGAAGGCTGAGCACGATCAGGACAATCGCCAAAGCGCAGTCGTAGTTTTCATAACTACCGATCAACTCGGCAAACGGCCGGTCCAGCCCGCGAATGCCGTTAAAGCCATTGGCCAGCGATTTTTGGGTGGAAAGCACCAGAAACAGGATCTCGGCAAAGACCAGCGTCAGAACCTTGACAAAAAGCGGATCGAGATTAGAGGCATCCAGCATCCGCGCCAGCATCTAGGCAACCAGAACTCCGATGCACAACGTCAGCGCCACGGTCGGCCCGTAAGGCAATCCGAACGCCGCCACAACGGTTTCCGTAATGCCAAGCGTCATCGGGTGTTTGTGCAGCAGCGCCGACGCATAAGCGCCGAGCGCAATGAAGCCCGCAACCCCGAAGTTGCCAAGGCCCGCCAGCCCGTGCTGGATATTCAGACCAATGGCCAAAAGCGAAAAATACCCGGCCAAAGCGGAGGCCACCCAGATGAAATCAGTCATGTTTGAAAACAACCTTCTGATTGGTCAAGCCACCCGGCCGCACCAGCAGCACAAGTGCGATCATGGCAAAGGCTACAGCCGGTTTGAGAGAGGGTGTAATCCACAGCGTGGACAGCTCAGCGGCGATCCCTACGGTCAGAGCGCCCGAGACCGCGCCGACCGGACTGCCAAGCCCGCCAAGCAGGACCGCCGCGCCGATGATGAGCAACAGGTTGGCGCCCACGGACGGGAACACGGTCGCACTCATCCCAATGGCCATGCCGCCAAGCCCGCCAAGCGCCCCGGCCAAAGCCCAGATCGCAAGCGTCACGCGCAGTGCCGGAATGCCCGTCACCTCGGCCAGATCGACGTGTTGCGAGGCCGCGCGCTTGCAGGACAAAATCGGACCGGTAGATCAGCAGAGCGACTAAGGCCATGGTCAGGATCGCCAGTACCGCCAGTACTTCGAGAAGCGGGGTCAGGCGGACTGGCACAAACTGGACCGCCCGCAACACCGAGTCTGGCAAATCGAACCGGCCGATCTTGGTGCCCCAGATGGCAATGATCAGGTTGTTGAGCAGGAGGGCAATGCCCAGCGAGGCAATCAGCGACACGAAGGTTTCGCGCTGTTTGAGCCACTGGAACACCAGAGCATACATCAACATCGAACACAGCCCGGTGACCAGCGTGGTCAGGGCGATAGCCGCCGGAACCGGTACCAGATGCCACAAGGTCAGCGAGATGAAGGCGCCAAGGGTCAGCACCTCGGAAAAGGCAAGGTTGAGCACCCGCCCCGAGGTCCACATAAGCGTCATGCCAAGGGTGGGCACCGCAATGGCAATCTCGGACAGGATGCCAAGTCCCAAACGAACGAGAAGATCTTCCATTGCAGGTCCCCCTTGGCCGTTGCGTCAGTGCAGCGTTGCGATCAGCGTACTGATGCGCGCTTCATCCACGGCGGCGATGCCGGTTGCCGCGCGTCCCACCCGGAACACGCCGTACCCGCTGTGGGCATTGCCGGTGGCATCCACGTCATTGGTGCCTGCCGCACCGTCGTAGTTGATCGCCTTGCCCGCACTGAGCAGCGCCTTGCAGCTGCTGAAATCCATGCAGATCTCCCCCGGGGGCGTTGGCCACCTCGGACACATGCGCGGCGATATCCTCGGGCTTCAGGCTTTGGGCGGCTTCCGCGGCCAGCGCCAGAACATTGATTGAATCCAACATGAAATCCGAATAGAGTGCAGGCTTCTTTGCATCGGGGAAGACGGCGGCGAAGGCATCGCGATAGTGATCCCGGCCCGGTCCGATAGACGCGGCGGCAAGCGCCACCATGTTGACGCGATCCGCGACCGGCGCCATGGCCGACAATGCGTCATCGGAAATCGCGAAATCGGTCGCGATGAAGGTGATGTCCTCCAGCCCGTCGAGTTCTGCCGCGTTTTGCCAGAATTGCGCGGCGGAATCCGGCGACAGCTCGAAGAAAGCGCATTCCGGCGCGGTTCGGCCATCAGGTCCATCAGCTCGGAGCGATTGCTGGATTGGTTCAGCGCCACGTCGATATTGCGCGTGACGGTGCCGCCCTGCGCTTCGAAGGCGGGAAGGATCATGACCTTGAGCGACTATGCGCCCTCCAGCGAGTCCACCACAACCGCATAGTTCTTATAGCCCTGATCCGCCGCATAAGGCGCCATTGCGGGGCCGAATTCACTGTCTGAATTGGTCTGGCGCCAGGTGGTCTTGCCCTTGACCGTGGCATCCAGAGAGGCGGTAGAGCCGATGAAAGCCGCAGGCACGCCGCTAGCTTGAACCCTGTCGATCACGCTCATCACCGTGGCCGAGGTCGGCCCGAGGATGGCATGGGCCTTGTCCACGCCGACCAGCGAGGAAATCGCGGCGGTAGAGGATTGCGCATTGGCCTTGGTGTCCTGAATAACCAGCGTAGCCGGTTCGCCCATCACGCCACCAGCGGCATTGATCGTCGACAACGCAACTTCGGCCCCCTGCGCGAAGGTTTTCGCCAACAAAGGCGATGCGGCCGTCATCGGAATGGCGACGCCGAATTTCATCCCTTCGGCGGCCAGCGGGGCGGCGGCCAGCAATTGGGAAGACGTGAAAAAATACAGGTTTTCATTGGATCTACTTCGTTTGAAATCGCGAGAATGCGGGCGTCAGTAATATTGACCGTGGCGGAAATCCCAGCTTGCAAAGCTGGTCGACAGATGGCTCACGATGGAATCCACGCTCAGGCCCTTGCGGATAAGAACCGGCACCGGCGATACGCCGCGCTGTTGCTTCTGCTCGGGAACGAGGCGACCGGCATCATCAACCATGGACACCATCACACCCTGTTCATAGCGGGTGGATTCGTCGGCATCCGGCTGGATCGAAGCGACGTAATCGTTGGCTTCCACGATCAGGTCCGCTTCGGCTTCGATGCGATCACCGATGCCTTCGACGAGGCCCCGGTTGCCTTGGCCCGAGGGGTTGGCCGAGCTCGCGAAGACCAGCTTGCCCTGCTCTTCCCACATGGTGCGTACGACATTTTCGGAAGGGGTGCCGAACTTGATTACAAAGCAGCTGGTGCCGCGCCCGTCCATCATCAACTCCGCCGAGCCGTCGTCGGGGATATGACGCTTGCCTTCCGCCTTCCACGGCAGGATGCAACCAAGCAGGATATCGTGGTCCCAATGCGCCTGATAGAAGGCTTCGACCTCGTCGTTCATCTCGGCCAGTTCGCGCAATTGTTCCATCGAGCCACAAAGCACGACGCCCGGTTTGTTCCGCTTGCGCATCTTGCAGTCGAACTTGCGCTCGAGGCCTGCGGCGTCGGTCGTCATGATGATATAGCCAACCTTGGTTGGGCTGACGATGACGTGCCCGGGCTGCGATAGGGTCGCGATGGTCTCGGCCTGCACGCCGCCGTCCCACTGAATTTTCTTGTTGCCGGTCATAGGGTAAGTCCTTTTGGTATCAGGTGTCTTTTGAAGGTCAGTCGATGGAGTCCGGTTGCGCCACGGGCGCACCGACGGTGGAAAGAAAGGCGCGCAGCGCAAAGACGCCCGCGACGAAAGCGGTAGAGCCAAGCACAAGCTGCTGCGGCGTCCACCCCGATTGAAAGGCCAGCCCACAGGCCAGATAGGCGGCCGCGCTGAGCGCCCCGAACACCTGCTCTGCTTGCGGGACGGCATTGGTTGTTCCGCCGGTTGCGGTCGGAGCCTGTGTCAGAAGCGGCAGGTAGGCGGGCCGCAGCATCCCGGCGGCGCAGAACATGCCGACCGGCGCGAGAACCGTGACCCAGAGCGTCGAGCCAAGACCCAAGCCCAGCATCGAGGCCAGCGTCACGCCAACCACCGCCGCCAGCGCACCGCGCGCGCCGAACCGTTCAGCCAGACGCGGGAAAAACCGCCCGCCAAGAAAGCCCGAGAAGGTATACAGGCCAAAGAGCACGCCGAAGAAGGCAACCTCGATCTTGAGGTCGAGAAAGAACCACACCGGCAGGATGAGCAGTTGCAGCGTCAGAACCACGGCCCGCATGAAGCTGTAGCTGACCAGTTCGAGCCATGCCGCGAAGGTCAGCCGCCCGGCATCCGCCTTCTGTGTGCCAGCCGTGGTTTTGGCCGGTGCGGCAAGGCGCAAGCCCGCGATGGCAACGAGGGCAGCCGCAAGGTTGGCAGCGCTGGTCATGAAGAAAGGCAGCGCCGGATTGATCTGGAACACCACCGCGCCCACGCAGCCCGCCGCAAGGAAGGACATGAACATGTAGCTTGACGATCGGGCCTGCGCGCGGGTCTGCACCTCGGACGGGGCGTCGGTCAACCGACCGGCATGGGCCAGAAAGCTGCCATCCCCGACGGCGGCGAGGCAATAGCCAACACCGCCAAGCACCTGCGCCGCAATCAGCACACCCACGGCCTGCGACACGGTCAGTGCATCGCCCGCCAGGAGCCCCCCGCCGATCAGCGCATTCGAGCCTAGTTTTGCAACCTCACCCAGAGCGATGGTCATCGCCGGACCACCAGAGCTCAGCACCCGGCGCGCCAGACCGCCGAACAGCATGGTCGCCACGCCATAGACGAAAAGAATGCCGCCCACGGCACCGAACGAGAACCCGGCCGCCAGCAGCGCGACCACGAAAATCGGCACGTAGAATGAGAAGCGCGACACCACCCGGTACAGGAGGAACCGCGACACGAGGGTCGGGAACGAAAGCATTGGAATACCTATGGTCAGCTCCGGATGCGACCGCACGGGCCGCATCCGGAAAGAGTCATTGCAGTTCGAGAACGTCGGACTTGATCTGGTCGAACGTCAGATCGCCTTCGCGGAGCAAAGACATGGTGTGTTCGACACGCAGGATTGTGGTCGATGTGGTCGTCTCGACCGGCCCCCCGCGCAGCACGAGGCTGACGGATTTGCCCACGTGTTGCACCGCCGAATCGACATCGACGAGCACGCCATCGGACATGCCCGACAGGTTGGCCGAAGTCATGGCGATGGCCCCACCAAAGGCACGGGCAAGGCTGCGCACCACCGGGTTGGCGTGGCAGGCCACCGAGATCGTTGCGTCTTCGTGCAGCGCAAGGTTCGGCGCGCCGTCCCGTTTGTCCATCACGATGTTGAGCGGACCGGGCCAGTAGAGGCTGGCCAGCGAGTCGATCAGACGTTCGTTGTTGGCGGTGCCGAAGCGTCGCCAGTCCCCCGGCTCAGCCACGAACAGCGTCAGCGGCTTCATGCCCGGACGTTTCTTGGACTCAAAGCAGGATGCCACGGCATCGGGATTGAAGGGATCGACCGCGATGCCATAGTTGGCATCTGACGGACAGATCACGATCTCTCCGGCACGCAGATGGGCCACGGCCTTGGCAATGGCTTCAGGTGTTGGATCGAGGATCGGCGGGATACTCATGGGAGGTCTCCAATTCTTGCGTGTTACGCCGGCGCTGTATTGGCAAAGACAGCCGTTGTGCTGGCGCTGGCGAGTTCATTGGTCTTGATGGTGAAGCGGACAAAGGCCTGCGGCATGGCCCCTGCATCGATGCTATCGCAGGACAGGGCGTGCAGGGTGAACACATAGCGATGTGCCGGGTCTCCGGCGGGCGGTAGCGCCCCCATGAAGCCCTGCATGTTTGCATCATTCGGCACCACAACCGCGCCCTCAGGCAGGGTTTCGCTGCACAACTGGCCGCTGGTCTGAACCGGGATGTTCACCACGATCCAGTGCCAGAAGCCCGACCCTGTCGGCGCATCCGGGTCATAGCAGGTTAGCGCAAGGCTCTTGGTGCCTGCGGGTACGCCGTCGAAGTTCAGAACCGGGGATTTGTCCTGTCCACCGATCTGCGCGTTGACCGCCTTGGACGGCAGCGTATCGCCATCGTTGAAATCGACTGAATTCAGTTTCATCGTATCTCTCCTTGAATGGACCGTAACTCAGGCCAAGACGAGTTCGGGCTTGCCGCCGATCCGGGCGTCGTCGATCCGAGCGCCGTCGATCCGGGCGTCATCGACGAGACCGGGCAGACCTTCGACGTAAAGATCGGCAAAGGCATCGCGGCGGCTTTCATCCCAGAAGTTGTAGGTCTTCAACAGGTAACGCTCGCGGGCGGCTTCCGGCTTCGGCACGTGGGCCTTGTCGCGGCTGTGCAGGCCTTCGAGGTTCGGGAAGATGAACAACTCGCCGGTCTGGATCGGCACGTTCAGTTTCGGGGCTTTGGTAATCGCGTCCTTGACCGCCGCCAGCGCGCGCCATGCGATCGCCGGGGCCGAGGCGGCAACCGTCGTGCGCACGTCATAGTAGCGGAACGCGCTTTCGCCGATCAGGATCGGATGGTTGTCTGAATTGACCTGAAACTCATTCGAGTCCTGCGAAATCAGATCGAAAGGCGTCGCGAAGTTGGGCTGACGCAGAATGTCGTGCAGTTCCGGATCGACCAAGCGCAACAGGTCGGTACCGTGCACGTATTTGGTGTTGATCACGTTGGCGGGGTCCGAACGCATCCCAAGCAGGCACAGGACGTCCGCGCGCACCCGGTGGGCCGTCCGGTCGTTGTGGAAATAGAGATCGGAGTCGGTCTTTTGCGTCTGGGTGTCCGAGTATTTCTTCTGAGCATAGACGTCCTGAAAGAAGTCGCCATCATTGCGTGTGGTGTAGGACAGAATCGGCAGGCCGCAGGCTTGCGAAACAACCTCGAGGAGAACCTCGCCCACGAAGGTCTTTTTCACCATGTGTTTCGAGCGAACCGGATCGTCGGGATCGTAGACCGGAACATCGCGGTCGATCGGGCAGTTCTTGACCAGTGCCACCTTGCGCTCATCGACGCGGGTTTCACGGAACAGGCGCGCAATGTCTGCCATTTCTTCACGAAGGAACGGCTCGGTTGCGATCATTTCGGACACTTTAGCTCGGAACGCACCATAGTTGCGGTACGGGCTCGCATGGATGCGTTCGAACCGCGAGACCAGTCGGTCTGTGTCGGAAAAGGAGAATGTGTTGGTCAGCATGGGTCGCTCCTCGATGAATGAGCGGTTTCGGACAAGTAAAATTTTTTGCCGTACCCGACAAAGAATTCGTTAACAAATTTGTTGTAGCACGCGAAATGAGAGCTGACAACGGATAATTCTCCCATAAGGCACAGTACGCACGAAGGGGGCGCTGTTGCACAAATCCGGGTCTGATCGCAGGGCCCCATTCCCCGGACGGATTTACTCTACGGGCAGTGTGACAGGTATACCGAGAGCGGTGTAGCCGTTCAGAACGGCGATGAGAACTTGCAGCTCGGCAACCTGGCGTTCGAAGTCTTTTGCCATCAGGGATTTGCCGAGCAGCTTGATGCAGTTCATCTTTGACTCGACCCGGCTCCGGTGGTGATATCCGCTCCACCGAAGCCAGATGGCGCGGCCGAGATAATTTGATGCGCGCAGGACTTCGTTTCGTGCCACCGCGCCCGGGCTCGTCGGCTTCCAGAGCGTGGCATTCTTGCAGGGCGGGATAACAACGGCGGCACCACGGGCGGCGATCGCCTCGTGGCATTTGCGAGTGTCGTAGGCCCCGTCGGCGGTCACGGAACCGATCTCTTCGTCGCCGGGATTTGGTGAGGGAGATCAGGCAGAACGGGCGCATCACCGATGTTGCTTCCTGTGACTTCGACGGCCCGAACTTCCAGCGTTTCCTCATCGACGCAGATGTGTATCTTGCGCCAAATGCGCCGCCTAGGGCCGCCGTGCTTACGGGCGTTCCACTCGCCCTCGCCTTCACCCTCGGCCTTGATGCCGGTGCTGTCGATCAGCAGATTCAGCGGACCCACGCCGCCACGATGCTGGATAGCCACGTTCAGCTTTCGTTGGCGGCGACACAGTGTACTGAAGTCCGGCACGGCCCAGTCCAGACTGACCAGCCGCGGAAGGCTTTGCACGAAGCCCGTCGTCTGCCTCAGTGGCATCCCGAACAGTACTTTCCCCCTCGGGCAACCCCATTAGATAGGGCCGTGTCCTCGCTGCGCTGCGGGCCGCTCCACCCCTATCGAATAGCATTGCCTCGCCCCCATCCGCGTTCGCCACGCGGCAAGGTTTCAGGGCAAGCCGCTAAAGCGGTTGTCTTGAAAACCTGCACCATTGAAAGAAGAAAAGAATGAGCGTCAGCGCCAAAATCATCGAAAAAGGAAAGGCTATGCGTCGTGAAAGGCAAAGGTCTGTCGCAAAAGGCAGAACTATGTGTCGCTTCACAATTTGTGTGGAGCGACACATAGTTCTTCCATTTTCACATCGCTAAGTCATTGATTTTGCGCACCCCACAAAATGGGCGACACACCACTCTTACCTTTTGCGACTCATAGCTTTGCCTTCGTCGGCAAAGCGGCCGTTCATGGATTATACAGCCAACGGCGGCTTTGAGCCCTCTTTGCCAATTTTCTGTGACGCGGCGAAAGTCGGCTTCTGGGCGGGCGAAGCAAAAAAGGACGTAGCTGGCAAAGATCTTCCAATGCTCAGCGTGGAGGCTTGCCAACCTTGGCCTTCTTAAGAGTATAGGTGGCCTCATAAATGGATCCAGAGTCACCAACGTTGCATTTCCAACGCTAAGAGACTATGTGAGTGATACGAAAGTTGCGGTTCTCTGCGGCACAGGCGCATCCGCCTGCCAGAGCGAACCACAACCCTCTATCAAAAAAATTCAGCTGTCACGTCCTGTAGCAGGGATCTGATGTTTGGGAAGGTTGCCGATGTTATCGCGCACGACCACGTCAGTTGTGACATTTCTTCATCCGTTTGTTGTCGCGGGATACACGGATGAACTGCCCGCGGGTGAATACGAAGTGTCGGCAGACGATGACGTCATGCTGAGCCGCTGTTTGCGGCATACCGACTACGGCGACGTTTATATTGATCAAATGGCACGCAGGAAAGCCAGAGCTGCGCGCAGTGGATCACTGAGACCTTGAGTTGGCTCTGGCGCAGGATCAGGTCAACGCGACTACTAACGTAATCAAAAAAACAGTGCGGCGGCGCTTTCTCCGTCAGAGGATCAAAAATGACATTTCCCGAATGGACGAAACCCGGTGTTTACGGCGCCTTGGTTGGCGCAGTTGCTATCTCTATTCTTGGCTTCACCTGGGGCGGCTGGACAACTGCAGGCAGGGCGGCCGAGATGGCCCAAAACCTTGCGGCAGAGGAAGTCACATTGGCGATGGTGCCAGTTTGCCTAAATCTGTCGGAATCTGATGTGGAACGCACTGCAAAACTAGCAACACTTCAAGAAGCTTCCAGCTTTCAGCGGCGCACCGCGATGATGGAAACAGGCTGGGCCACGCTGCCGGGCACTGATGCCCCAAGCCGGGATCTGGCAGATGCGTGCCTTGCGGGGCTTGAGTTAGATGGATCGTAAATCACAATTAACAGAGCCTCGCCGGGCGCATTCCATGATTGCCCAATATCTCTGCAGGCTCACCAACAATCGCGGCCTATTCATAAGTTTGATTGCCGCAGTCTTGCTGCTTGCGATACCAGCTTTTGCTCAAACCGTCGCTCCGCCAATGCCTGATAATGCCAGTGCTAAAAGTTACGGCGATGGCTGGGAATGTAACATTGGATTCCGGTTGGACGAGAATGCCTGCGTCGCTGTGATTGTTCCGCAAAACGCATACGACACGAACCGGTCCTACGGTTCCGGATGGGAATGTCTGCACGGGTTTCGCAGAACCGACGAAACTGAATGTGTTGCGGTAGATGTGCCTGAGGGCGGGTATTTGGACCCGTCAGGCGAACGGTGGCGTTGTTTACGCGGCTACATCGAGGTCGATGACACATGTCAGGAAATCGTGCTGCCAGCGAATGCATACTTGGCAGATGCCACATACGCCTCATATGGCTCCTCGTGGACGTGCGAACGTGGATTTGAAGCAACTGGCGATCTGTGTACCGCAATAGCGGTTCCGGCCAACGCCTATCTGAATGGACCAGGATACGGCCAGCCTTGGACATGTGAGCGCGGCTTCTTTGAACAGGCTGGTCTGTGCGAAGCCGTCGCGATCCCTGCAAATGCATACTTCGACGACGCAACCTACGGCACAGGGTGGAAGTGCGATCGGGGATACGCCGCCTCCGCCGAGACATGCGAATTCATAAACGTTCCCGAAAATGCGCATCTGGACAGGTCAGGTAACCGTTGGGAGTGCGACAGGAACTTCCAAAAATCAAAGGGGCTGTGCGTGCTGAACAACTAGGCGCGAGCCACGGCACCACCTCCATTCAAAATGCGCATTTGAAGGCAATTCTGCCCTTCGTGCCAACCTATAAAAGAGAACCACAATGGAAACCAAATCCGAAGCTGTCAACACTATCCGCCGTCCGGTCAGGGGCGCCCAAGCGCCACCAAAGGCCCACAGCGAACGCACACGTTCTACTTCATTCAGACAGGTCACAACGCCACCCTCGGCAGTCGTCTATTGCGAGGGGAACTTCGCGCAAATCGATGGCAAGACAGCGAACGGCCTTGTGCGCCATTCAGAGGCCTATCGGATCCTTTCTGTTATCGACAGCACCTATAGCGGAAAAGACAGCGGATCCGTTCTCGACGATGCGATAAACCACATCCCTATCTTTGCTGATCTGGATGCTACAGTTGCACATCAAGCTGTAGTCCCCGATACGCTAATCTATGGGATGGCCCCCTCTACGGGAAGGCTCTCAGCTGTAGATCGAGGTGTTGTTCTGCAAGCGATAGAGTTTGGCATGAACATCGTGAGCGGTCTGCATGAATATCTGAGCGACGACCATGAGATAGCCACCGCCGCATCCGAACGGAATGTTACCATTCGGGACATCCGCAAGCCGAAACCCAGCAAGGACATGCGGCTGCTCGATGGCAGTGTCGCTGGTGTTAAAGCGCTGCGCATTGCAGTTCTTGGGACAGATTGTGCCATTGGCAAGCGGACAACGGCGACCGTTTTGGCACGAGTCCTGAATGCAAAGGGCATCAAGACGGTGCTTGTCGGCACAGGCCAGACCGGCCTGATGCAAGGTGCGAAATATGGTGTTGCAATGGATGCCGTGCCACCCCAGTTCTGCTGTGGCGAGCTTGAAGGTGCGATTGTTGCAGCGTCTGAAGCCGAACAACCCGATGTCATTTTGATTGAAGGCCAAGGCGCGTTAAGCCACCCCGCGTTTTGCACATCCGCGTTTATCCTGCGCGGTAGCCAGCCGGATGCTGTCATCCTGCAGCACGCGCCAAAACGTGCACATCGCTGCGACTTTCCCAATTTACCGATGCCCACGCCGTCAAGTGAGATTGCCCTGATCGAAGCCTTTGCCGACACAAAGGTCATTGGCGTGACTCTCAATCACGAGGGGATGTCTGAGGACGAAATCACCGCCACCATTGCGGGCCAATCACTCAAACTCGGGCTGCCGGTCACCGATGCATTGGCAAGGCCAGTTGCACATCTGCTTGCTATGGTGGTCGCTGCATACCCCGCATTGACGCAGAGGCCTGCAACGGCAGCAATATGAGCTGCCCGCGCATTGAAGTGGATCTTGGCAAGATACGGCGCAACACGCAGACACTTGTTGGGCGTTTAGGCCCGCGTGGGATCAGAGTAACTGGCGTGACCAAGGCTGTATGCGGGCATCCTGCGATTGCTCAGGCTATGCTCGATGGCGGGGCCTCAGGGCTTGCAGATGCACGTATAAGCAATGTGCAAAGGCTACGGTCGGCGGGAATGACAGGCTCTATCACTCTGATCCGTACACCGATGTCAAGTCAGGCCGATCAGGTCGCTCAGTCCTGTGAAGCGAGCTATAACACAGAAATATTGGTCATTTCCGCACTGGCCGCCGCCGCGATCCGCAACAGTTCAGTCCACGGTATCATCCTAATGGTCGAGATGGGCGATCAGCGGGAAGGAATTTTGCCTGAGAACTTGGCAGACATTACCCAGCGGGTCATGCAAATGCCTGGGTTAGCGTTGATAGGGATCGGTGCGAACTTTGCCTGTCTGAGCGGGCTTGCCCCGACTACGTTGCAAATGTCCAATTTTTGCCACCTCGCGAATGAGATCGAGGGGGCATGCGGCCCGTTGCTCAAAGTCGTTTCCGGTGGCAACTCAGCCAATTTGCCCTGGGCGCTTGGTGAACGCGCGACCGGTCGTGTCAACGACCTCCGCCTGGGTGAGGCGATCCTTCTGGGTGTTGAGCCGGTGTCTGGGAACCAGATCGGTGGGATGCACACCGACGCCTTCACGCTTGTTGCCGAAGTTATCGAATCGGATGCAAAACCTGCGCCCGCCGCCATCGCCCTAGTCGGTCCAAATTTGGCAAGACGTCGCATCGCGCAAGTCAGCGGTGTTTCCAAGCGCTTTATTGCCGCGATAGGACATCAGGACACCGACATTCTGGGGATTTCAATGCCCGATGGAAGCACATTGATCGGGGCGACCAGCGATCATCTTGTCATTGGAACGTCCCGACCTCTGCCAAAGGTGGGTTCCGAGGTGAGGTTCCAGATGAATTACAATGCGTTGATGCACGGCATGGCCGCGCCCGACGTCAAAGTAAAACTCTTGGGCACTCCCCCGACAACACCATCACAGGACACTCAAGGCAAGTCCGACTACTTGGCGCTGGTTTGAATGACCATGCTTGGTCCAGACCACCCTAAATCACAAAGGAGACGCAAAATTGACGAAACTCACAAAAAGCAATCTGTTCAAGGTGTATGACTCCAAACCGGAAACCCCGATGGATAAAACGACGCGTGTTGTCAGGCAAATGGTCGAGGAAGAAACGGAACAACGACTTGCTAAGATCTCTCGGCTACGCAATACCCGCCTTGAAAGAGAAGCGAACACGCCATCCGAAATGACAGCGAAAACAGCGCGCAAAACGCGACCCTCTAGAACCGTTTCAAAATGATGATTGAGCTTCGGCGAAATTGCTTTGCGTTGAGTGCTCCGCTTGGCAATAGGCACTACAATCAGGCTGAAATCGGCCTGCGCTGTTTCCAGATATTCCAATCGCCCCAGCCGATAAAAGGGAACCATCCATGACAGACCCGGAGTCTTCCCCAGAAAAGATTCACTATATTTGCCAGACTTATGTTGAAACGACGGCTGGGCGCAACGGGCAGACCGACCTGAAAATTGCCAAGCAATTTGAATATTCCACAGCGTCAGAAGCGCAAAACAGAGCCGAACGAGAGGCTCTATCTAAGGATTGCGCAGGTGCTGACGCTTACATGGTTACTGAAGATCCAACGAGTGGAGAAGTCGGCGACCCAAGCTTCCTTGTAAGGCTTGGCAATGTCCCCGAAATTGACGGTTATTAGAATCCTGAAAATAGCCGCGACCTGAACGAAGGCCGTTGTTCGATCCAAGTCGTGTGCACAAAAAAAGCGGTCTTTGGTGCGAGTGCAGCGAATTCACCCTTTGTCCGCATATCGGCCCACTGTATGAAAGCGCATGAAGCGCGTTTCTACTCAAAAATAGACTTATTGACTGGCAGGGTAGCCCCACGATTCACGTGCGCAACAACACGTGTGGCGGCGAGCTTTACTGCATTGATGAGATCAAAAGCGGCTATAAAAGATGCCAAGATCATTTGCGCTGGTCCCAACGGCTCAACATCAGCCCAAGGCACGTCCGTCAGATGTTCGAACTGGCAGGTATCGACTATCTGAAAGACCTTTTTTCCTTATGGAAAACAGAGATCACATGCGCTCAAGTCGCGAAGAAAATAGGGATGAAAGCCCAACATTTAGGGCAAATGTTCAAAAGGAATGGATATGTGCTGAAGCGTGGGCGACGACGTACCGAGGCAAATCATAGCGAAGTTAAAAAGGTTGCTGAGCTAGAAGCACCAGTGGTCTCAGTTGCGCGGCATTTCCGCGTACATTGGCAAACAGCAAAGAAGCTCCTCACTGAAGCGGGATTGCTGCAAGCCCATGAAATTCGCAAACCGTTTCAACGGTACAAGCTGTACAAAGAAACTATCAACAGTTCCTAGGTTTTGGTTTCAAACGGCCCTAACCGGACTTTAACTCATCAGCCGCATTGCTGAGACCGCAACCCGCTTAGCGGACATTCACCAACGTTGGCCCCCTAGACACGCTGTCGCAACTCCGGTCTGACCCGTTCTTTAACTTGTTGGTAAATCTCATTTACGGTTGGCATCGATATCGTGACCGCCAAGGCGAAAGTTATTGCCCCTGAAGCTTCTGACCCGGTATCTGGCATCCGTGAAACTTCAAAATCAACAGTTTCATTCTCACCAACTACGGCGGCATTCTCTCCGGACCATCGCCGTGAAGCGACTGTTCCACGATTCATTTGATTTTTATCTGGTTGATCAGAACAACCACCTAAAGCCAATGAACCAAGCCATGTTGGCTCAGTTAGTCTAAGACGCACCGTACGATATCCCTGGCGTCCCGCATTAACTGGCGTCATCCACGCTAGAGTTGCAGAAATTGAATGCTGCAGAGCCCTCCCGCCAAAAGCAGCGGGAATTGGTACTTGAACTGGCACAACTTGGTCGGGGCCAACTTCGCCAATCGCCCAAAAAGTCGCCCTGTCAGTTGCGCAGGAGACAGCGTCGTCCAAGTCGTAGGAACCGTAACCAAGGAAGCGTCGAATATTGTCTTTTTGCTTAATATGCTGCCGACCATCTGAAGGCCCAACAGTTTGCTTAATGAGCGAGACGGACCGCTTATCCCAAGTTGCTGGGTGCACCAATAGAGCCTTCAACAAAGTTGCGCGCTGCAAGCTTGAAAGCTCTAAGAATTCCTGCCCGTATTCATCTTCTAAAGCATCATGAATTCTATGCGCGGTACGTGACGCAAGCGCGGCCGCTGCGCTCGTCCCATTGGTGTAGCCCAATGCGGCCTCTAATCCACTTCTTGGCGGTGCAGCAACTTTTAGCCCTGATGCACGTATTGCGCGGTTAGGAGGCTTAACTCGAAGTGCATCCGCACCAGAGCCAATGACATTCAATAATTCGCGTGAACCGGGATAAAGTAGATCTGGCTTTACTGATTTTGCAAAGCCAGGACCCATTGCGCTTGAAGGATTTGCAAGAACTAACCCTGAATATGGCTCAATGTTGACAGATGCAGCCCCTCTTTCTGTCATGGGCACCCAATCGAAATTCCGAGCCCCAACTGTGATCCCATTGACTGTCTCCCCGGGGGAAAGAAGCCTTCGCTCTGCCTTTAGCGCATCCATTGATTTGAGTATCGCAGAGGACCGCTCGAGCTCGTCGGCATCCTCGAGGGCTGTCCTAGTGATAAACCCCTCTACACAGAATTCATCAGAAATATTCCCCGCACTTACTAGAAACAAGATTCCTAGCCGGTAAGCAAGGCGGTCTAGCAAGCGTGCCCATGGTGAGAGTTGACCATGGAATTGCCGCCGCCTATTTCCCAGCGAAATATTCACAATCGTAATGAAGCGCCCAGACGGCTCTGAACCCTCCCTCAATGCCAAGACTGCCCGATATATCAGATCAACAACCAATTGGTTTGTAGGAAATCGGTCATATCTTCCAAGGACAGGGACCGAAATTATTTTTCGACGGATAGGTGTTTCGTTATTATTTCTATCGCCATGAACAATCAGCGAGGCCATTGCTGTGCCATGTGATCGACCGTCCACTGGTGTACTCGGTTCTAGCTCAAAAACATCATCAACAACTACATGTCGTCCTAGCAAAGGATGTCGCTGCACAGGGACACCGTCAATCAATGCCAAAATTGGTTCGCCAAACTCACCTTCGGCATTACCGCCGGTGGCTGCCTCGACCTCAGATACTCCGGCTTCAGTCGCGAGGCTTTGAGGACGGATATGCTGAATTGGCTCAAGACCACCGATGCTATCCTGATCAAGTTCAATGATCGCGCGGATGGCCTGGACTGGCAATTCAGCCAAAATTGCATGATAGGCGATGTCATCTATTCGCGCCCGAGAAATCACTCTACCCCCAACTCCAACAATTGACTGTGAAACTGAGGTTTCGGGCCAATCACCATCGAGGCGAAAAACGAGTTCGATTTCTATGGAAACTAGATCTGTGTCGGCGCGGCCTTGAATTTCTTCATTAAGTATACTCCGCTCTGGCTCTGATATCCGATCTTGAGGCCCCCAAGCTCTTATATCTTTAAGAGTGTTGAAAACATCCCGCCAAGGCGTAAATCCCGTCGCCATGCTTCGACCGCTTACCCAACGGCGCCACAAACTCATAACTTGTCTCAATGCTGCGTCGTTAGGAACAAGCAAGTAAGCGGCAGGATTTTTGTCGTCGTCATCTTCAGGAAAGGCCTCTTCGTCGATCAACTCCAGGCCCGGGACGTTGCGAATAGCATTTGCAAAACTTGATATGGCCCCACGAACTTCAAAAACCAGAAGCCTTTCTGGTGCGAGTGCTGTGGGATCTGATCGAACCTCCAAGCCGCTGGAGGAAGCATCCATAAGTGCCGCCAATTGATCGAACTTAGGGCCTATCCGCTCAACTTGCCTATTTTGGTCAAATGATTCCGGTGGAGGCACAAACTGTGAATTACCTGGTTGCCTTCTTTGCGCGCGCCCTGCCTTTAGCCTCAGGAGCGGCATGTCCAAATTCGTCGGCATCAATTACCCTTGGCTTTACTCTACTATCCCAAAGTTCTAACTCAACTTTAAGGGCGGTGTCGACAGAGACTTCACCCAATCCAAGAATTTGTCTCCGTCGAACATTTTGACAAAAATCAATTATTTCTGAAAAGCTGGAGTCTCGGAGCTTCTTAGACAACGTAGCGGTGCTTAACTTGGGGCGATCCGGCCACTGCCCTAGGATTTTTTCTAGGAACGCTTTCGTTTGGCTTGCGCTAGGCGTAGGAAACTCTGAGCGGATTTGAAACCTTCGCCAGACCGCTTTGTCCAATAATTCAGCATGATTGGTTGCCGAAATAGTCACGACATAACTTGGAAGCTGATCGAGCTGCATCAACAAGAACGAAACAACACGCTTTATTTCACCAGTTTCGTGGTTGTCCCCTCGTTCTTTACCAATAGCGTCAAATTCGTCAAAGAATAGAACACATGGTCGTGTGCGGACATAGTCGAATAATTTCCGCAGTCGCGCATTGGTCTCACCTAAGTAACTTCCAATCAAAGCGTCATAGCGAACTACGAAGAAGGGAAGTCCCAATGCCTCCGCAATGGATTCTGCAAAAGAGGTCTTCCCGTTGCCTGGCGGTCCAGACAACAATACCCGGTGTCTCGGTTCAAACCCATGTGCGCGCAACACGTCGGCGCGCATGTGCTCTTCAATAAGCTGACGGCCATTCTCACGCACTGGCAGCGGAAGCATCAGCTCATCAAGTTGAACCCTCGCTTCAACTTCCAAGATCGCCTCTTTTTCGTCTCCTGCTGGCTTCCTGGAGGTCATTAAAGCCGGTGCGGCAACAGGAATGCTAGACAGCGTTCGCTCTATACGGTCAGCAAGAATATTGTGATTTTTTGCGCGTTCCTCAGCGATCAACGCTTCGGTTGCTGAGCGCAACTTTTTTTGATCGCCAGACACTCCGGCGCTTACAAGGGATAAAAGAAGGTCGCTGCGGGCCATGATGACAACTCTGTTTTGTTCTACTCTACACTTCGGGAGCCAAAAACGGAAACATTTCATTTGCACAAGTTGAGCAAGTCGTGGACCTACGCATCAATAAAAAATTTACAATTATATCAATTTATTAAAGGATTATTCGAGAGCCGAGCTACATCTCCCTAAGCTCACACACAGATAGCGCCGCCTGACATGCATGTCACCTACTTGCAATTTAGGGCCAGTGTAATCGCTTGTGGAGAACCATTTCACGAAAAATCTCCGTAGGGCTTACCTGCAAGCGTCGAGGGCAGACAACTGTACAAGCCAGAAGCCATGTCGATGTAATCAATCGAAAGGAAGTGATCCAGATAGACCTCTCCATCGAACGATAGAACCTCTAACTCAGATCCCACCGCATCGATGGCTATTTTGGCTCCATTGCTGATTATTGGCATTAAATTGAAGAACAGACGTGATGGTTCGATGCCCCGAGACTTGAAGTGTTCCACAGTCTCGCGGACTTGCAAATAATCCAAAATTTCAGAGCCCGTTTCTTCGAAAGCCGGTTTTCTTTGTGTTCCAAAAACTCGACGATATCCGGTAGATAATGTGGCAGACTGCTTTGGCTTTCGGGCTGATAAGCTACGGTCCAGTAACTTTGAGTGCTGCTGATTTGCCCCCTGAAAGCCATTGAAACAAAACCACGAATCCGAGACCCAAGATTGTGATGTCGCGCGTTACGAATGCCGATAAGGGTTCTAGCGCCCGGTTGGTCCATCCAGTCGTATGTATCTCGCGATGCGTCAGCAAGACTGTGATAACACGAAAGGACTTGATAGACAGCACTATCGAGGTTTCCAACTGCTTCATCGAGGTCGACCTTCGCCAAACTCGAGAAGCCGAAAATAGTATCTGGCAATCGACGAAGCGCACGACAAAACTCATCATATGCATAGTTGATCGATCTCATGTTTTCCTGAGCCATTTTCATAACCACAACGCCTACTGCATCAAGCGCCAAACCGATGACGCCTTTCGTTCCATTTGCAAAGCAAAAGTTTCCATCATCTGTCTTGAACGTCCGCTCTCTCGAGTTTTAAGATGCGACCTCGCATCCGCAGCGAACGACCGCAATCCGCCCTTTTCTTTGAACAAGAGCTAGGGGACGTTGTCCCCACGCACCTACAACACAATTAGGCAGGGCCGTGTCCTCGGCTGCGCCTGCGGGCCGCACCTACCCAGTCGAATTGTATTGCACTTGCTACCCCCAACCCTCGCCGGGAGCAGGTTTCAGAGGCAGGCGCGCTAAAGCGCTTTGCTCAAAACCAGCGTTGAAAGGGGAAACATGATCACGAGAAGCAGAACCCGCCAAAGGCAAACCTATGCGTCGAAAATGGAAAGACTCTGTCGCAAAAGGCACAACTATGTGTCGCTTCACAATTGGATAATGGCGCGCTGGGGAGGATTCGAACCCCCGACCCCTTGATTCGTAGTCAAGTACTCTATCCAACTGAGCTACCAGCGCGCGGGGTGTGGCGGATGTAGCCCCCACGGTAATCCATTGCAAGAGCGAAATTGCATTAATCGGAAGGAATTATCATTGCATCGCCTTTGGGCAGGCAAATTGCGAATTCTGTACCGGTTTCATCCGTGCGGCTTAGCTCTAATACGCCGCCATGACCGCGGATCAGCTCTGCTGAAATGGCCAGACCCAGCCCAGACCCGCCTTTGCGAATCCCACCTTGAAAGGGCTGAAACAGAAATTCCTGTGCCTTGGGTGGCAGGCCGGGGCCGGTGTCGCGTATTTTGATCCACCAATTGTCGTCTTCTTCGTAGGCGGACAGGCAGATTTCGCCGGGTTTGCCAGACGCAACGATAGCCTGACGCGCATTGCGGGCCAAATTTGCGACCACACGGAACAATTGTTCTTCGTCGGCGCGCACCAACAAATTGGCCGCAACATCTTCGGAAAAGGACAGGTCATAGTCGCCAACCGCCAGCCGTTCGCTGTCGATCACATCGCTGAACAAATCACTGACCAGCACGCGGGTCAGGCGCGGGGCAGGTTCGTTGACGCTGCCAAAGGCCAGGGTGGATTCGCACAGGTTCACCGCCCGCGTGATCGAGCCGACCAATTTGGGGGCCAGACGTTGGATTGTCGGATCGTCGACCATCTGCATCCGGTCGGTAAACAATTGTGCAGATGTCAGGATGTTGCGCAAATCATGGCTGATTTTGCTGACGGCTTCGCCCAGTTGGGCCAGCCGATCTTTTTGACGTAAGGCACCTGTCAGCGTTTCTTCCATTGTGGCGAGGGCCAGTTCGGCTTCGCGGAGTTCAGTCACGCCAGCGGATGGCATGATGATGCGGCGCGCATCCTCTGGGGCGGCGGCGTAGTGCTGGATTTGATGCACAACCGATTTGATGGGCTTCACCAAAAATGCCCGCACAGCAATAAAGAGCAATGCCGCTGTGAACACGGAAATGACCGCTGACAGGATCAAAATGCGCAGGCCATAATCAATGATTGCCGCCCGCAGACCTGCCGTTTCCATCGTCACTTCGATCAGCAGGCCACCGTCCTGCACCGGATTGCCGATCACGCGGATAATCCGATCTTCGGTATCGACCAGCCGCATCATTGCATCGCGGATCAGCACCCAGGCCGTGGCATCGCGCATATCAAAGGATTTGTGGATCGGCGCGGGGATGGTCGAAGACAGCATCAATTGGCTGATTTCATCACGGCGCAACACCACGTTGAACACCCCAGCATTGCTGAGCAGCTCTGCTTCCAAATCGGCGTCGATCATGTCGTCGGCCAGCAGGGACAATGACGCGATTTGCGCCCGTTCCAGATGCAATAGCAGGTAATCTTCGCGGAACCGCGCCACAGAAGGCACAAAGATCAAGATCTCGGCCAGCATCACAAAGACGGTGGTGAGGATCAGGAACCTTCCGGATAGGGAATTCAGCATGGCGCGTTTCCTTTTCGTGGCTTACGGCAGCCATTTCTGTACAAACCGTACCACTTTTTTCACTTTGTCGCTTTCAAACAGTTTGGGGCTAAAATAGGCGCCCGCTGCGCGTTTGTTAATCTCTGCTACGGTGGGATAGGGCAATACCGTCGCAGCGATGGCAGACATTTTCATATTATTGGCGATGGCCATGGCCCACATGCCGATCAATTCGCCTGCCATGGGCCCAACAATGGACACGCCAACAGGGCGGCCTTTGACCACCATCACCTTGATCAGGCCTTTGTTTTTGCGTTCGGCAATCAGGCGATCATTGTGGTGAAAATCAAACCGCGCCACTTCAAGTTTATCGCCGTATTTGTCCTGCGCTTGCGCCTCGGTCAGGCCCACTTGGGACAGTTCAGGATCCGTGTAGGTCGCCCATGGGATGTGGTCGGTTTTGGCTTTGCTGGGCAGGCCAAACAGGATGGATTTGATGATCACACCCGCATGATAGCCCGCCACATGCGTGAATTGCAGGCCACCCGCCGCGTCGCCGATTGCATAAATTTTGGGGTTGGATACAGACCGCAGGGACGCGTCGACCCCAACGCCGCGTCGGTCAAACTTTACGCCCGCTTTGTGCAGGTCCAGCTTGTCCACGTTGACCTTGCGGCCCACAGCCATCAACAGATGCGACCCGGTGACAGGCCCCTGAGTGGTATGCACCGTGACGTCGCCCGCTTTGCCTGTGACCTTTTCGGCCAGCGCGTCTTCTAAAATTTCGACGCCTTCTGCGCGCAGGTTTTCCAGCACAATGGCGGCCAATTCGTGGTCATCTTTGCCCATCGCCTTGGCCCCTTCGATCACAGTGACCTTGGACCCTAAACGGCGATGCGCCTGTGCCATTTCCATACCGATGGGACCGCCACCAACCACGATCAAATGGTCCGGCTGGTCGCGCAGATCGAAAATGTTTTCGTTGGTATAGACCGGCACATCGTCCAATCCGGGGATCGGCGGCACAAACGGTCCAGACCCGGTGGAAATCACAAACCGGCGCGCGGTGATCGTGTGGTCCCCGGCTTGCACCGTATTATGACCGGTAAAGACGCCATATTCGCGGATCACCCGCACGCCCATGTCTTCGAACCGGTCTTGGCTGTCCATGGGTTCAATGGCGGCGATCACATCGGCCACGTGATCCTTGGCTTTGGCGTAATCCACTTGTGGGGCGACATCGGACACGCCCAATTCAGCACCATGGGACAAAACATGCGCCTGTTTGCCCGCCGCAATCAGAGCCTTGGACGGGACACAGCCAAAGTTCAGGCAATCCCCGCCCATTTTGTGCCCTTCGAGCAGAACCACGTCAGCGCCCATTTGCACGGCCCCTGCCGCAACAGACAAGCCACCAGAGCCTGCACCAATGATGCAGATGTCAGTCTTAATATGGGTCACGGATTACGCTCCTTTGCGGCCGGTCATGGCCTTGATCAGAATGGGTAGGACAGCCAGCACACATAGGCCAAGGATCGGCAACAGGATGTGTGGTTCAAATATGATGCCCAGATTTGGGGTTTCACCACGGGCGAACACTTCGCTCAGGCCGGCACCGACGGATGTATAGACAACCGCGCCGGGGATGATGCCCAGAAAGGTCGAAATGACGAACCGACGCAGGGGCACCTCTAGGAAGGCAGGGATCAGATTGGCGAGAAAGAAAGGAATCGCCGGCACGAGCCGGATCAGAAACAGCATCGACCACTGATTCTCATCAATCCCGTCTTTGATTTTCTTTACCGCCCCTTCGGAGCCTTCCAACTTTGCGCCCAATTTTGCGCCCAGCCCCCAGCGTGCGGCCAGAAAAATCGCCGTCGCACCCAATGTGGCGCCTGTGACATTAAACAGCGCCCCGGGGAAGGTGGCGAACAAAAAACCACCCGTCAGCGTCATCACTGTGGCGCCGGGCAGTGAAAACGCAACCACCACCATATAAAGACCAACAAACGCCATCACCGTCAGCAGATAATTGGCGTCGCGAATGGCCAATAACGCCTCACGATTTTCGCGCAATGCATCGAAGCTTAGGTAATCACGTAGAAAAAACGCGCCCAGCACAGCCACGACTAGGATCGTAATCAGCGGCAGGCGGCGCAGGATCGGATTTGTGGGGCGATCAACCATATCAGTCATTGTCCTGTCCCTTTGGATGTTTTCCATTCTGCACATTACATGGAGGTGACACCGGCAAAGTCCCACCCTGATCACGCGCGGTTGATGGCAAACCGGTGGATGTTTCAGTATTGATAGGCTTGGCACATGAAACTGTAACAATTTATTGCCGCTGAACAGATTTCTTATGGGAATCTCGGCTCAGATGCGTTGACACATTCGGTTGTGGGGCCTAAAGACCGGGTTCGAATTGATCACGGCCTTGATCCAAGCGAATCCTTTGCGCGGAACGGCCCAACGTAATGAATACGGAGACACCGCGATGAAGCGTACGTTCCAGCCGTCCAACCGGGTTCGCAAGAACCGCCACGGTTTCCGCGCCCGCATGGCAACCAAAGCCGGCCGCAAAATCCTGAACAACCGCCGCGCACGCGGTCGGAAGTCGCTGAGCGCGTAAGCGTCGGCGTGTGCGCCCTATGAATGGGACCACACCACAGGACCAAGACAAGATGCAAACCGCCATGGGTCCGCCCGCGGCGGTTTTTGCACGTTTGATTGTGCTCAAGAAACGGTCGGATTTTCTGGCTGCAGCCAAGGCGCGACGCCAAGGCACAACCGGGCTACATCTGCAGGCGCGACGCCGGGATGCGGATGAGGTGGATCACGATCACTGGCGGGTTGGGTTCACCTGTTCCAAAAAGGTCGGCAACGCGGTGGCACGCAATCGCGCCAAACGCCGCCTGCGTGAAATCGCACGGATGGAGCTGACCGTTCACGGCAAACCCGGTTGGGATTACGTGCTGGTCGGGCGCAAAGACCTGACGGCGTCATTGCCCTTGGATCAATTGCGTCACGAATTGCGTCATGCCCTGACGAAAGTGCATACATGACCCCGCTGGCCTATGTCATATCGCTGCCTGTGCGGGCCTATCGGTTGTTGTTTTCACCGTGGGTCGGGCATGGCTGCCGCTATCACCCAACCTGTTCGGCCTATGCCATGGAAGCGTTGCGCAAACATGGTGGGATCAAAGGCAGCTATCTGGCCGCCCGGCGCATTGGCCGCTGCCACCCATGGGGCGGGTCGGGCGTTGATAACGTCCCCGATTAACGGCAGTAGCTAAATTAGCTGTTCTGCCGTTCGATATAGCTGCGCAATTCTTCGGCTTCGTGACGGGCATCCCGCAGACCATCCATCGCCGCACGCAGTTCGGCTTCGGTTTGGGACAGTTGATTGGTCATTTCTGCCTCACGCTGCTGCAAATAGGTGATCGCCTGATCACGTGTTTCCTCAGCTTCGTGCAGGGCTTGGGCCATCCGGTCCAATTCGCCGATCTCAGCTTTGGTCACGCGGGTCAGCCGATTTACCAGCCAGCTGGCAAACCATCCCAGACAGAACGCCACAAACAGGATGATCGCCGTGGCAATGATCAACTCAGTTCTGTTCATCGTTGGTCCCTTCTTCGGCCTCTTGGGCATTGTCTGTCGTTGGGGTGTCCGCGGCATCCGCCAGCGGCGCTTCGATCGCTTCTAGTCCGGTGACGACTTCTTCGACCGGCTCGGGCACGATCAGGCTGAATTCGATCCGGCGATTGGCCTCGCGGCCTTCTTCTGTGTCGTTGTCCGCAATGGGGTCGGCTTCGCCAAACCCTTCGGCGACAAAGGCATTTGTCGGCACGCGGCGCACCCGAAGCGCGGTCAGAACCGCCTCGGCCCGCTGTTTGGACAATTGCTGGTTCATTTCTTCGCGGCCCTGACTGTCGGTATATCCGGCAATGCGAATGCGCAGGTCAGAACAGGCGCGCAGAATTTCGGCAATGTCATCGACCACATCCGTCGCACCTGCGTCAATGGTTGCAGATCCCGGCTCAAAGGTGATTTTGCGGTCCGCCGACACTTGGGTGATTTTTTCGATGCATTCCTCTGGGGATGGCAGCGCCGCAATTGGGTCCAGACGTTCAACATAGGTCACATCGACGCTGAAATTGGCCGCTTCGCCCAATTTGCTGATCAACAGGCGCGAAATGTCTTCGTTGGCGTCGGCATTGCCGGTATTGCCGCGCACCGATAGGTTTGTCGGTTCTACGATCACGGCGCCATCAGCCAAATTCGACAAAGCTTCGATGCCAGCCAAAACGCGGATCGTCCAACTGGCGGGCAAATCTTCGGCCATGCGGGTGCCCATCACCACTTGTGCCCCCGAAAAACTGGCTTTGGCGTAGTTTTCGGCGGTGATGTTCAACAATTCACCACTTACCTTGCCGCGCAGTTGCACCAGCCCCTCTGGGCTGAGTGTGATGGTGAATTGTGGGGGGCCTTCTTCGGTTGCGTCGGGGGTCACCGGCAGGGTCGCATCCACGGCAAACACGTCCGGGACGGCGTTTTCCAATTCGCCAACCACACGGTCAAACACGGCCTGAGGCACGCCTTCTTGGGCGACCAACGTGATGTCGGCATCCGAAATCGTGACCATGCCACCGCCCATTTCGCCCAAAGACGCGACCGACATCGCCACGGCGTCGCCCCATGCGCGTGATGGCACGCCCAGCGCTAAGGTACAGCTTACCTGTCCTTCCAGACCGGCGGCGGTTGCGGCGGCAATAATCTGATCGCGCGCTTGGGCGGTATCCGCGGCACAGGCATCAAACCGGGCCCCGCGATCATCCAGAATAAACCGGGTGGTAAATGGCGAAATGACCGGGCGCGGCGCAGAAATTTCCAGATCCATCGTAATGCGATCCGGGGCATTGCGGCTGAGCATGCTTTCCAATTGGCGCCGTTGATCGGCGCTGTCGGAAATCGCCGTGATTGCAACATGGCCGGGATCAACTGAAATTTTGGATCGCGGCAAATCTTCGAGTGCGCTGAGCGCAAACCCCATCGCGCTGCCCCAGCCCGTGGGCACCGGATAATCCGCCATTTCCAACAGATCAGTCACGGGCAAACCAGCGGCGATTGCCTGAATGCGGGCGTTTAGCGCATCGCGATCTGTATCTGCGGGGATCAACCCGATCAGCGACACGCCACCGTCATTGCGCAGAATTTCCATGGCAAAGGCCGGCGGTTCAATTCCGGCTGTGTCCTGCACGTCCATATTGTCGATCACGCGGCTTGCATCGACCACTTTGCCTGCAATGGTGATGACCCGAAACCGCACCGCTTCGGATGGGGCGTCGCCTTCTAGGATGACTTGCAACCCATCTGCCAGCACACTGACCCAGCCTTGACCTTCATCGGCCAACGCTTCGCGCACCCCAACAACCGAACGTTCCTCAACGCTACCAACAGCGATCCGACCCGCAATGCCAGAGGCAAACGCAGCAATCACGAACGCTGAAAAGGGGATCAGAACAGAAGACAGGCGCATGGCGTCTCGCGTTTAATGAATGTTTCCCTCTCTCTAGGGCCTTGTGGCGCAGGGTTCAATCATAGGAACCATGCAACGGCGAAAAACAGCACAAGAATAAGCCCTGTGTCGCGGTTGGATCTAAACAATTGAACCAGCCGATCCCCGTCATCGGCTTTGAACCGCGACAATTGCCACATCATGTGCATCCCCATCGCCCAAGCACCGCCAACGGCGACAACCAGTGACAGCATGGATCGTTCCGATGTGGCGCTGATGGCGGATAACCCGATGAAAACAACGGCAACCATCAAAAACCGGCGCAACCATTGCGGGGATTTATCACCAAACAAACGCGCCGTGGATTTGACCCCGATCAGGGCATCATCTTCGGTGTCTTGGTGGGCATAGATCGTGTCATAAAACAGCGTCCATGCAATCCCACCCAAATAAAGCGCAATCGCGGGGGCATCCAACCGTCCTGTATGGGCGGTCCAACCAATCAGTGCGCCCCAATTGAACGCCACACCCAAAAACACCTGCGGCCACCACGTGAACCGTTTGGCAAAGGGGTAAATCGCCACCGGGATGATCGACACAAATCCCAGAATGATCGCCGCGCTGTTAAAGCTTAGCAAAATCGCCAACGACACCAGACATTGCACCGCCAGCCAAACCAGCGCGCGTTTGACGCTGACCTGCCCGGACGGAATGGGGCGCGACCGGGTGCGGGCCACTTGGGCGTCGATGTGGCGATCGGTGATGTCATTCCACGTGCAGCCCGCACCGCGCATCAAAAACGCGCCGATAGCACAGCCAACCACGATCCAAAGATCAAATAAACCAAAGGTTTGCGTATAAAGCGCCGCCAGACCAAGGCTCATCCAGCAGGGCAATAACAACAGCCAGGTCCCGATCGGCCGATCCGCGCGCGACAGTCGCAAATAGGGGCGCGACCATGCCGGGGCATGGTGATCCACCCAATTCCCTGAAACTGCGTCAGAAACTTGGCCCTTGGGGCTTGGAATCTCGCTCTTGCCGGTCATATGTTCGCCTATGGCTTCTGTTGTACGACTTTTTGTAGATCACCCGCTGGGGGAAGAGCAAACCGTTCCTTTGGATCGGGATCAGGCACATTACCTGTTTGGGGTGATGCGCATGGCCCGTGGCGAAGAATTGTTGCTGTTTAACGGCATTGACGGGGAATGGCGCGTCACAGTGACCGAGGCAGGCAAACGCGGCGGGGTTCTGACCTGTCTGGAACAAACCCGCCCCTTGCAGCGCCCCCCTGATTTGTGGCTGTTTTTTGCACCGATCAAAAAGGCACGCACGGATTTTATCGTCGAAAAGGCCGCTGAAATGGGCGCGGCGCGGATTTGTCCGATCTCGACCGATTTTACCAATTCCGATCGTATCCGGCAGGATCGCCTGCAGGCCCACGCGGTTGAGGCCGCCGAACAATGCGGTGGCACATATGTGCCCGAAGTCATGCCATTGCAGAAACTGTCACAGGTTTTGGACAAATGGCCTGACGAGCGGCAATTGATGTTTTGTGACGAAGCGTTGGTCGGCCATGCCAGCACGCCGCCCTCGGCAAGATTACGCGCGCAGCCATGGGCCATTTTGATCGGTCCCGAAGGCGGGTTTTCCGAAGCTGAACGTGTGCGTCTGCGCACTCAGGATTATGCGCATCGCATCAGCCTTGGACCGCGCATTTTACGTGCAGATACGGCGGCTGTTGCGGCCATGACCCTCTGGCAGCAGCAATTCGGGGATTGGGGATGACCCAATTCAGGCCCGCGCGTCTGAGCGATCAGCCCGCCCTAGAGGCGTTTTTGGTCGCCCATATCGAAACGTCGGTGTTTTTGCTGTTAAATTTGCGTGATCACGGTCCGCTTGGCGGCACCCATCCGCGCGCCATGCGGTATTTCATCCGCGAGGTCGGGGCGGACATCACCGGGTGTTTCGGGATTTCCACCACCGGGATGATCATGCCGCAATTGCCCGGTCCCACGGATTGGCAGGCAGTTGCATCCCTGCTGATCGGGCAGCATATCGAAGGGGTGATCGGGCAGGCGGACCAATGCGCGGCCTTGTTGGCTGCAACCCATTTAACCCACGCCCCGACCAACCTGGCTAGCCGCGAAAAGCTATATGCGCTGGACTTGTGTGACCTGATTGTGCCGGACCACCCCGGTCATATCGTCCCGCTGGACATCACCATGCGCGACGTTGCGGTCCCATGGCGCGCCGCCTATCAGACAGAGGCATTAGGCACCCCCCAAGATCAGGCCTATCCCCGTGCAATGGACGAAATCGACGCCTATATCATCGCCGGGTCCCACCAGATGTTGATCCAAAACGGCGCCTGTGTTGCGATGACCGGATTTAACGCGCAATTGCCTGAATTGGTGCAAATCGGGGGCGTCTTTACCCCGCCCGAACAACGCAGTCAGGGTCATGCCCGCCGCGCAGTTGCCCTGCATTTGCAACAGGCCGCCGCCCAAGGCGTGCCGCGTTCCGTGCTATTTGCCGCCAACACGGCAGCTGAAAAAGCGTATGAATCCATCGGGTTCAAACATATCGGCCATTTCAGCATCACATTGTTCACCAATCCAGAGGTCCTGACATGAGCCTGATCCGCCCAGAAGCCCGCGCTACCCTGTGGAATTGGCGCGAAGTGATCCTCGCCGTTGCGATTGGCCTGATGGGGCTGCGATGGGGGCTGTGGTCGTTTGGGATCCTACAGGGGCTTGGCTGGCTCTTGGTGCTGATCGCCTGCGCATTGGGTTTTGCGGGAATACAACGTTTGCGGTTCCGCCAAGGTGGCGGAGGTGCAGGTGTCGTGACAATTGATGAACGACGGTTGGTCTATTTTGGGCCGCATTCTGGCGGTGCGCAGGATTTGGACACATTGGCGCGGCTCGACCTGATGCCGCGCGGCCAACTTGCTGCGCAATGGGTTTTAACAGCCGAAAACGGTGAAATCCTGTCGATTCCCGTCGATGCAGAAGGCGCAGATGCCTTATTTGACCTGTTTGTCGCACTGCCCAATATCCGCACAGAACCGATGCTGGCCGCGTTAAAAGAAAACCCAGACCAAACCGTCAATATCTGGATGTCCGGGCAATCCGAAACCGTCCGGCGGCTGCACTAATCCACTGTTTTCAAACGATAACGGAATTCAATCACGAAAACGCTACCAACCAGAGGCCATATTCGCAAAGCGTCACGCATTGACATGGGCGTTTTCTGGCTTCACGTGTTGGCGTCTAGGAACCCAAATGCGCGCACCCGTCGGGTCGCAAATCAAAGGAAACGTCTCATGTCCATTCCACAATCCGGTGGCGGCCCCATTGAGCGGCACGAACAATTGGCTGAATATCTGGCCGATGGATGTAAACCCAAAGAAGACTGGCGCATTGGCACCGAGCACGAAAAATTTGGCTATTGCAAAGACACGCTGAAACCTCTGCCTTACGAAGGCGCGCGGTCCATTCAGGCCGTTCTAGAAGGGTTGCGGGATCGCCACGGCTGGTCGCCCGTGCTGGAAGCCGACAAATTGATCGGTCTGGAAAAGGACGGCGCAAATGTCAGTCTGGAACCGGGCGGCGCGTTGGAATTGTCGGGTGCTCCGTTGGAAACGATCCACGAAACCTGTGATGAAGTGAACGTGCATCTGCGCGAAGTCAAAGATATCGCTGATGAAATTGGCGTTGGTTTCATCGGGCTGGGCGCGGCTCCGATCTGGACCCATGATCAGATGCCATTGATGCCCAAGGGCCGCTACACCCTGATGAACGATTACATGGGCAAAGTTGGCACGATGGGCCGGTCCATGATGCGCCGCACCTGTACCGTTCAGGTCAACATCGATTTCGGATCCGAGGCAGACATGGTGCAAAAACTGCGCGTCGCCTTGGCGCTGCAACCTGTTGCCACGGCCCTGTTTGCCAATTCGCCATTCTTTGAGGGCAAACCAAACGGTCATAAATCATGGCGGTCCCGCATCTGGCGGGATCTGGATGATGCCCGCACCGGCATGTTGCCCTTTGTTTTCGAAGAAGGCTTTGGATTTGAGCGGTACGTTCAATATGCGCTCGATGTGCCGATGTATTTTGTCTATCGCGATGGCAAATATATCAATGCGTTGGGTCAAAGTTTCCGTGACTTTTTGCAGGGCAAACTGCCCGCATTGCCCGGTGAAACGCCCACCTTGTCGGATTGGGCCGATCATCTGACGACCGCCTTTCCTGAGGCGCGGATCAAGAAATATATGGAAATGCGTGGCGCAGATGGTGGCCCATGGCGTCGTCTTTGTGCGCTGCCTGCGTTCTGGGTTGGCCTGACCTATGATCAATCGTCGCTAGATGCGGCCTGGGATTTGGTCAAAGGTTGGGATGCAGAAACCCGCGAAGCCCTGCGCGTGGCCGCGTCTGTCGATGCGTTGCAGGCCGAGGTTGGCAAAATCAAAATGCACGATTTGGCCCGCGAAGTGGTCGCCATTTCTGAAGCTGGGTTAAAATCCCGTGCCCGCCCCGGCGCGGGTGGCTTGATCCCGGATGAAACCCATTTCCTGAACGCATTAAAGGAAAGTCTGGATTCAGGCAAAACCCCAGCGGACGAATTGATGGACCGCTACAACGGGGACTGGAACGGCGACCTGAGCCGCATTTACGGCGATTACAGCTATTAAACTGCGATTGTAGGACACTCAATTCCCAGCGCTGCGCCTGTCCAAACCGGATCAAGGCGCAGCGACCGGGCATTTTGGTTTAGACCAAACCTTGGATACACAGCGCCGATGCCTGCATTGCGGGACTAGATGCCTTCAACGCTAAGTCCAGCGTGTCGGTCACATTTTCAGCCCGCATGACCAATTGGGAGTCGACAATAGTTTTGAGGCCACGCTGAAATCCCCGATGTAATCGACGGCTGAATCGGTCAGGCACAATTGATATGTGATTTAGAAAGCGCGCACCGCAGCAGAACGAGACAGTGTAGTTGCTTGATGCAAAAGCTCCAAAGACCTTCTAACCTGTTCTGGCCTTATGCCAGCATCAGTCCTAATGTGAAGCCCCTCACCATGACGCTAGCGACTGGACCTATGGCTAAACGGAAAACCGGAGACAAGTTAGGCGATATCCGTGCTGCAACCATTGCTGAGGTCGTTGTCTCTGGCTCATCTGCGGCGTCTGTGAACGCTATCGCAAAACGCGCTGGTCTCGCTGTGGGAACAATATACAGATATTATGACAGCAAAGATCAGCTTTTGCGAGCGACCTATATGGCGATCAAAGGTGAAATTCACCAGTCCATGATTGACGCGGCGGATAATGTGACGGACTCGAAAGCGAAAGTTCAGTCGATGTGGTTCGCCAACCTGCATTTTGCGCACAAGGAGCCAAAGTCGTTCCTGTTCGCGGAACTGATTGTAAACGATACGATCTTAACCTTGGAAGATCGTGAGAAGATTGCGCAAATGGCGCATGACATTCGCACCGTCATTGAAACAGCCATCAGCGATGGGGTGATACGTGACATAACATTAGATTCGATTATGACAGTTTTGTCTGCGCCAGTAATGCAGCTTGGTAGGGCCACTGCACTTAGCGGAGAAGCGCCAGATCCTGCCCGCTCCGCTGAGATTTTCTCTTTGTGCTGGCGGGCCATCGAAGCTTGATCTATAAAATGAGCAATGGTTCATTTTAGATAAGTCAGGGATACACCGTGCGTAAGTCAACAGTCCTTCTATCCGGATTTCTCTTTGTCGGTTCTGTCACACAAGGATTTGCACAGATGACACAAGACGAAATTCGCCACGGCTTTCAGGAACACGCAGCACTCGCACAATATCATCGTTGGTATCAGTTCTACGAGCGACCACAGGGTGGCATTGCAAATGCGATTGATATTCTGAGCGAAGACGTCGTGGTGACGTCAGGGCTAGGCACGGCTAACGGGCATGATGATTATGCAGCGCGCGTGACTCAGCTACCCGATACTTGGCAAAACGCCCATCATGTCCAATCGACCGAGATTGCGCATGGCGAAAATGGTGCGATGACGCTGACTGCGCAAATCGTGTACCAAAACCAAGGGATGCTACCCGATGAGGCGGTGCGACAAGCTGAACTGAGCTACACAGTCGAATTGGTCCAAGGCGCAACTGTGCTGCCGCTTCTGTCAAACGTGCTGATCGAGCAGAATAGTGAATCCACAGGTGAGACGTTTAAAGACGCCTATGCCGAAAACCGGATGCTTAGTCTTGTCCATTACTGGTTGGCTCTGATTGAGGACCCGTCCAGAAACCCCGAACCCGTGCGTGAAATTCTTGCTGACGAATTTTCTCTAAACTTCTCAAGTGGTGCGATCACCGACTTTGATGGGTTCAAGGAATGGCTTGCAGGACCAGGTTCTCAGGTCGTTGCTAGTACACATGTCATAAGTAATTTTACCGCTACAGAAACAGCAGCCCACACCTATGCGGTGACTGTTGATTTTGACTGGGCGGGCATCGTGCCGGATGGGTCCGAACTGGTTGCCAAGACCCGTCATAGCTGGACCGTTGAAAACGATCCGACTGAACGCTTTGCACGCATCAAGACAGTCGACGTTGAAGTCTTGGAACCGTTTCGCCCGCGCAGCAACTGAACCTCTTAAGCCAAAGCAGACATTCAGACGAATATGATCAACTGCAACTTCGTCCGCGTTCCTGACCTCGGCCTAGGTATTGTTTTCGCGCTCGCGGCGATTGATCGGTTCGGTGAGGCTGCGCTGTGGCGTGTATTGACGCGATGAATGTCCGGAAAGGGCCGTCCATATCGAACGGCCCAAACGCTTATATTTCAATAGCTTCCGCGATTGCCATGGCGTCTTCAAGTTCGACGCCAAGATATCGCACGTTACTGTCCATTTTGGTGTGACCCAGCAGAAGCTGAACGGCACGCAGGTTGCCCGTCTTCTTATAGATCTGGGTGACCTTTGTGCGTCGCATTGAATGGGTGCCGTAAGCAGTTACCTCCAGCCCAATCGACGACACCCAGTCCCGCACGATACGGGCGTACTGGCGCGTTGAAATATGAAGGCGCTCGTGGAAGCGTCCCGGCCAGAGAAATTCGGACCCGACCATCAGCGGATCTTTCATCCACGTCGCGACCGATGCCCGTGTGCCCTCCGAGATTTCAAACCGAACCGGTTTTTGGGTTTTGCTTTGCAGAACGGATGCGCGGGCTTTGATCTGCCCAGACGCCATGACATCAACGACTTTAATCCGGACGAGGTCGCAGCCACGCAACTTGCTGTCGATTGCCATGTTGAACAAAGCCAGATCGCGATGGTTCTCGGCCAATTCGAGCCGAACGCGGATGGCCCAGACATGTTTGGGCTGCAGCGGGAGCTTTTGGCCGACGATGAGACCCTTGTTCCAAGCTGGACGAAGTGCGCGAATGGCCGGTAAATTCGGTGTTTGCATGGTAGATTCTCCGATCCACCATTCCCTCCCATAGCGACAACCAGACGTTGACAGCGCTTTATATCACAAGATCTGCAAAAGCAGCGAATGCCCGGTTTGAGCCCTAACAGCCGAATTTTTGTATTGCAGCCAATGTCTGCATCGGTCTGAGTGAGAAACAACTAATCATCAGCTGATGGTCAAATCTTAACATCGCTGGGAACGTGGCGATGACGTTTTCAGTATAAAAACCAGTTTAACCTAAATTCACGTTGTTCCCTGTTGATCTCGTGTTTCATCTTGGCGGAAAATGACGGTTGCGCGTCATTGCAGCCAAGACAAACTGTAGCGATACTTTCGCAATGCAATTCGTTGATAAAACCAGCACCCGTACTCCTAACCAGCCCAAACGGGTTGTGATGTTGACTTTTGACGGTGCCAGCTCGCTGGACACAATTGGGCCGGTGGATGTGCTCGCTGGCGCAAAAATGGCTCTTCAAGCACCGGATCCGGTGTACCAGGTTGAGATGTTTTCACTGGGCGGCGGACTGGTGTCTACAAGCCCGGCACAATTGAAAATCGACACATTGGCTCTTGGAGATTTGAACAATGGTCCCATCGATATTCTGATGATTTCAGGAGGGGAAAGTGCCGTTGAAATTTATCAAACCCCCGAAATGTGCAGTGCCGTTCGAATGTTGTCTCAGCGCGCCAATTGTGTGGCGAGCATTTGCACCGGAGCGTTCATACTTGCCTCCGCAGGTCTGTTAAAAAAACCGCAAAGCCACAACCCATTGGTACTGGTCTGAAAAACTCGCGCGCGATTTTCCTGATATTCAGCTCGATGCGGATAAGATCTTTGTGCAAGACGGGAATGTTTTTTCCTCCGCGGGAATAACGGCGGGCATAGATCTTGCTTTGGCT
Source organism: Aestuariibius sp. HNIBRBA575 (assembly GCF_040932005.1). Classification (NCBI taxonomy): domain Bacteria; kingdom Pseudomonadati; phylum Pseudomonadota; class Alphaproteobacteria; order Rhodobacterales; family Paracoccaceae; genus Aestuariibius; species Aestuariibius sp. HNIBRBA575. Next base: position 340,994 of record NZ_CP162414.1, on the reverse strand, counting down.
TTTATAGAACGGGACTTTGGGGCCGAGATAGCACTTTCGGTTGCCCAGATGTGGGTGATGTTTCTTAAACGTCCCGGTGGGCAGTCTCAGTTTAGCTCTTTCTTGCCGCCCAGCGAGGCTGCAACCGATGCAATCGGCAAAACCCTTATCTGGGCTCATAATCATCTGGACAAAGATCTGAACGTCGAAGCATTGGCAGATCGGAGCGCAATGAGCCCTCGGAATTTTGCACGTCGGTTTGTCGAAAAGGTTGGTGATACACCTTCCAAATACATTGAAAAAATGCGTGTACGCGCCGCCAAATCCTATCTTGAAACAACGGATATGCCGATCGATCTGATCGCCTCTGCGACGGGCTTTCAAAACGCAGATCGGATGCGCCGCAGTTTCAACCGTACCCTCAACGTCAACCCTCAGGAATACCGCGAACGCTTTCGCATTCAAAACTGAAACCAAAGGAAAAACTGATGTCAGATGCCCCTAAGAAAGTTGGAATCTACATATTCGAGAATATGACAATGATCGATGGCTATGCGCCGCTGCAATTCTTCGCCATGACACCGGGAATTGAGGTGTTCACTTTCGCAAAAAACCTCTGAACCCTTGCTTTGTTACTCGAGTGTTTATCTAACGCCGCAATATGGTTTTGATGATTGCCCCGATATTGACGTGCTGGTTGTTGCTGGCGGCGGCAATGTGCTGGCTCAAATTCAAGACCAAGACGTCATCAATTTTTTGCGCAAAGCAGGTGAAAACGCGGATTATGTCACATCAGTTTGCACGGGTTCGTTGATATTGGCCGAAACTGGTTTGCTGGACGGTCACAAAGCAGCAACGCATTGGGCATTTACCGAAGTGATGGCCAACTTCCCCAATGCTGAACAAGTGGACGAACGTATTTGCATTTCGGGCAATCGCATTACGGGCGGTGGCATGACGGCCGGTCTTGATTTTGCCTTGACCATCGTTGCCCAAGTGATCGGGGAACCTGTGGCACATACCATGCAACTTTTGTTGGAATACCGCCCTGCGCCCCCCTTCAATTCGGGCGGCCCTGAAACCGCACCTGAGTTTGCAGTTGAAACCGTCCGTGGTCAAGTTGGCCAACTGGCTGGTGATCTATTCGAATACACAAAAGCAAAGGCAGCCTAAACCATGACCAGAACAGAAGATACAATCGCGGTTGTGCCGCAGCGTTCCAGATCACCGGCCAAGGTCCGAATTGGGCCGTTCGCGTGACTTTGCAAAGGGTACCAGTTGCACATAGCCGCTGTTGGTGAGGTTCACCGCGCATGTCTTGTTTCGCAGCTTACCCTTCTTTCTGCACCTTTTCCGTAGCACTGTTGTAGCACTGTGATTTAGGGTACAAACGCGAATGCCGCCCTAAGGGGCGTTTAAGGTGTTGAATGTAATAATAAGGTGTTGAATGTAATAAGATTATTCATTGGTTGCGGGAGTAGGATTTGAACCTACGACCTTCAGGTTATGAGCCTGACGAGCTACCGGGCTGCTCCATCCCGCGCCAAGGATGTATTCCCCAGGGTGTTTGATTGGGGATTTTGATATCGTTTAGAGAGAATTTGTTCTTTTCTAGGTTTGGCGGTGACTTACTCTCCCACACCTTAAGATGCAGTACCATCAGCGCAACGGTGCTTAACGGCCGGGTTCGGAATGGAGCCGGGTGTTTCACTCGTGCTATGACCACCAAACCAAGGAAAGAACACGGGCGACTTTTTGGTCGCCCTTAACATCAGTTCCAAGTTTCGTACATTGTTTGTGTATGCTTTTGTCCGAGTAATGCCTTGCTATTACTGGATCAAATCAAGCCTATCGGACCATTAGTACCAGTCAACTGAACGCCTTACAGCGCTTACATCTCTGGCCTATCGACGAGGTAGTCTACCTCGGTCCTCAGGGATACCTTGTTTTGAGGGGGGCTTCCCGCTTAGATGCCTTCAGCGGTTATCCTGTCCGTTCATAGCTACCCAGCACTGCCGTTGGCACGACAACTGGTCCACCAGTGGAACGTTCACCCCGGTCCTCTCGTACTAGGGGCAACTCCTCTCAAGTATCCTACACCCACGGCAGATAGGGACCGAACTGTCTCACGACGTTCTAAACCCAGCTCACGTACCTCTTTAAATGGCGAACAGCCATACCCTTGGGACCTGCTCCAGCCCCAGGATGAGATGAGCCGACATCGAGGTGCCAAACGGTGCCGTCGATATGGACTCTTGGGCACCATCAGCCTGTTATCCCCGGCGTACCTTTTATCCGTTGAGCGATGGCCCTTCCACTCGGGACCACCGGATCACTATGACCGACTTTCGTCTCTGCTCGACTTGTCAGTCTCGCAGTCAGGCTGGCTTCTGCCATTGCACTCAACGACCGATTTCCGACCGGTCTGAGCCAACCTTCGCGCGCCTCCGTTACTATTTAGGAGGCGACCGCCCCAGTCAAACTACCCGCCACGCATGGTCCCGGATCCGGATAACGGACCGCGGTTAGACATCAAGCAGAATAAGGGTGGTATCTCAAGGGAGGCTCCACAGAAACTAGCGTTCCTGCTTCAAAGCCCACCACCTATCCTGCACATATTGTGCCTGATGCCAGTGCGAAGCTGTAGTAAAGGTGCACGGGGTCTTTCCGTCTAACCGCGGGAAGCCTGCATCTTGACAGGCAATTCAATTTCGCTGAGTCTATGTTGGAGACAGCGGGGAAGTCGTTACGCCATTCGTGCAGGTCGGAACTTACCCGACAAGGAATTTCGCTACCTTAGGACCGTTATAGTTACGGCCGCCGTTTACCTGGGCTTCAATTCGGAGCTTGCACTCCTCCTTTTAACCTTCAGGCACCGGGCAGGCGTCAGACCCTATACGTCGTCTTGCGACTTCGCAGAGCCCTGTGTTTTTAGTAAACAGTCGCCACCCCCTGGTTTGTGCCCCCAGCTTCCAGTTGCCTAGAAACCGGGCCTCCTTCTCGCGAACTTACGGAGGTATTTTGCCGAGTTCCTTCAACATAGTTCTCTCAAGCGCCTTGGTATTCTCTACCAGTCCACCTGTGTCGGTTTAGGGTACGATCTCATGTAGGGCTATTTCCAGGAACCTCTCAGCAGCCCATTCAATCCGATAAGGATGAACTACCTTCGAGATCCGTCACGTCCTACTGGCTCAGGAATATTAACCTGATTCCCATCGACTACGCCTTTCGGCCTCGCCTTAGGGGTCGGCTTACCCTGCTCAGATTAGCTTTAAGCAGGAACCCTTGGACTTTCGGCGACAGGGTCTCTCACCCTGTTTGTCGCTACTCATGTCATCATTCTCACTAGTGATCTCTCCACCGGATGGCTCACGCCCCGGCTTCATCGAAAGCTCCTTGCGTCCAACACCTTCCGAAGAAGGTTAAAGACGCATGGAACTATGTCACACTACGCTCTGCTACCATGCAATAAATTGCATCCTAGACTTCGGCTCATGGCTTGAGCCCCGTTACAT